>NZ_JBRKBA010000010.1:0-111409 GCF_052983255.1 Paraglaciecola aestuariivivens
TATATAAAATATTACAATCACAAACGAATTAAGCTGAAACTAAAAGGCCTGAGTCCGATAGCATATCGAAATCAGGCCTTGGTAGCCGCTTAGAAATGAGTCCAACTTTACGGGGTCACTTCAAAGTTTGAGGGCTTTGATTTAGCTGTGATTTACTGGTGTGCTTGCTTGTTGCAATTAACACCTTTTGTCACTGTTATTCTACGCTTAGGGCTTTGCTAATTTTGGCTAGCAAGTTTTGGTAATGAATTTGGGTCATATTCTTATTACCTGCCACTTTGTCTAAGTCTTTCTCAAGACTAGCAAGCACACTGCGGGCTAACGAGCGGTAGTCTTCGCTGATGGCCTTTTTGCCTTTAGACGGGGCATCTAGCGCAGCAATTAGCTGGTTAACTAAATGGGCTTGTAGTTGACGTCTGTATGCTGTGACTGATTGTTTACGGCGTTTAGTTTCTTCAAACAAGCCAGCACGTAAATCATTCATTAATGCAACAGGGTCGTATACCTCTAAACCGGCAGCTTGATTTTTAGCTAAATGGTCTAATAGTTGAGCTGAAGTTAAACGGTTAATCTGACGCTTACCTATATTCACCATAGTTTCTAAGTAAAAGTCGTAGCCTACGCGCTGTAACACTTCTTGATTTTTCCAAAAGCTAGGCAATTTAAAAGCATGTTGTTGAATAAAGGCCATAGCTTGACGTTGTTTGTCTGATGGAAAACTATCAAACACTTGGGCATTGGCATGGCCTTGGGCTAATTCGCGGCGGTACACTGTACCCCCAATATATTTAGTCACATGGCCCACTTCGCGGGCAAATTGGTTGGCCAATGCTTTGTATGCCACTTTGATTTCGTCAAAGCTTTGTCCTTGCTCATAGCTGGCAGCATTCACTAGGTTTTGCATGATGCGCTCGAGGTTTTTCATACCTAAACGTGTAGCTTCTATTGCGTCGTTGCCAATGTCTTCGGTTTGAATGCGCGGATCAAAACGCGCGCCATCTGAATAGGCGTCCCAACGAAACTCAGGTTGAGTTAACTGGCGATCGGCAATTTTATTGGTTAATTCAATTTCTTGCTCGGCTGTTAAGTTACCTGGAAATTCGCGGTATCCCCATTCAATAGCAAACTTATCGTAAGGACCAGGTTGATAATCTATTGGCGATACCCCGTCTTCTGGTTGAATCACGTAGTTAAAACGTGCGTAATCCATAATCGAAGAGGCTACCCCATTTTTAGCCACAAACTCTGGGTCGCGTAATTGTTCTATTGTATAGGCATTCGACCCAATAAAGTTATGATGCAGGCCGATTGAATGGCCTACTTCGTGCGCAACCACAAAGCGTACTAAATCGTGCATTACATCATCTGGTAAAGGCAAAGACTTAGCCCGCGGATCGGTGGCACCAGCTTGGGCAAAATACCATTCTTCAATGAGTTTAATGACATTGTGGTACATGCGCACATCGGCTTCGATAATTTCACCAGTGCGTGGATCGGCTACATGAGGGCCTTGGGCATTAGGGGTTTCTGAGGGTACCCAACGGATCACGGCATAACGTGCATCTTCTGGATCCCAGTTAGGATCTTCTTCCACTGTAGGCGCCATTTTGGCAATTATGGCATTTTTAAAGCCAGCGCTTTCAAACGCTTCTTGCCAAAATACTATACCTTCGCGTACTGCTTCTATATAACGAGTAGGTGTACCTCTATCTATATACCAAACGATAGGATTAACTGGCTCGCTAAGCTCGGCATTGGGATCTTTTTTAACTAAACGCCAGCGTTTAATAAAGCGGTTGGTTTGTACTTTGTTTTTGTCGCCAGTGTAATTTTTATATTGAGCGTCAAAAAAGCCCACTCTGTGGTTAAAGTAACGTGGCTTCATTAAAGTATCGGGTAAGGCCAAGATAGAGTGACGAATTTCTGCGGTTACATGCTCATCAACTTTTTTGGTTTTACCTTGGCGGTCTTTTTTATCCACTTTATGGGTAAACTGCCCCAACACTCGGGCTTCTACGTTACGTTCAAAGGCTTTTACATTCTTTACTAAGGAGGCTTTGGCATTCATTTTATGTTCGCGTAATCCCTCAAGGCCTTTAATTTTTCCTAAAAAGGCATCACTCATTTCAACCACAGGGGTTTGGTTTTCACCAAAAGTGACTATGGGTAATTTCATTAGTACTGCATCAAGGTCGGCCGCATTAACCACAAAAGTCTCTGGCTCTTCTGGGTGAGAAATCACCGAGTAGTCGCGGGCGCGCAATAATAAATGATCATCTATGCGTTCAAAATATACGTATTGGCGAGCTGAATCAGCGCTTATGGTGCCTTTTTGGGTTTGAATACCGGCTACTTTAATTTGCCAAACAAATTCACGACCTAATTGGGCTTGGGGAATTTCAAAATATACTTTGCCGTTTACTAAGTGAGTGGTAAACACCCCATGTTTAGTTAAAGCGTCTTTTTTAATGATATCTGTATAAGGCTTAAATTTAGGCTTTTCTTTGTCACTCTTTTTGCCTTTTTCGTCTTTTTCATCAGACTCGTCTTCTTTGTCTTGCAGGCTAGCCTCGGGGGTTGTCTTTAACATTGAGAGCTGGGTTTGCTGGGCAAATACTGCCTCAGAGATAGGTTCGGCTTCGGAAATTACCGATGCAAATACAGCTGTAGACGAACTTAAGCCAATAACGGCTAATAAATTAGCGGCACAGGATAGGGAGCGCTTTTGGGACATCAGTCACCTCTTTTGGTTTTTTTGGGATGTTTACTAAGAAAGAAATCGCAATAAAACATTCGGATTTTGGCCATCAGCTTAGCGGCTTAAACTAGAGGATTCAACACAGGCTAAATCAGATTTGTAAGCAATTTTGTCTGTGAGTGTTAGCTGAGCATCAAAAATAACAGTGAGACTAATAAAGTTTTTTTGGTGATAAAGCTTTGCGGCGTGTTTAGCTGGTTTACAGAGGGTAAGCATTTTTGCTTAAAAGGCATGCCAAACGGCTTTTACATATTTGACATGCCAAGTGAGATACAAGCGAGTTAGCTTTTTAACATGCTACGCCAAATGTCTGCCCAGCCAGGCTCTTTACCAAATAGGGTAATATTGGCTCTAAATACTCGGGTAGCAAAAAGTCTGACGTAGTACAAACCACCAAATAAAAACACAATCGACAAGCCCACTTGCCAAATTGGCACGTCCATAGAGGCAATTCGCATTGGCATAAAGCTAATAGAAGTGAGTGGAAATAACGACAATACTTTAGCCACTTGACCATTGGGTTCGCCCATAACCATAAACACCAACATCACTGGCAACATGGGCAAAAACATTAATCCAGTTTTGCCCGAATGGTTGGGGTCGTCTATGGTGGCGGCAAAGCCTACAAAGAAATAATTCCAAAACAGCACACCTATTACACAAAAGAGTAATATCTGCGCCATGACCGACACTGAAACACTCACTAAGGCCTCTCCGTCAGCAGAAAACACCGCTATGCCGGTAAATATCACTAACATCATTAAGCTGGTGGTGATTAAACTTTTTAGGCTAACTAAACACAAGCCTAGGGCTTTGCCATCTACCCACTGCTGGTGGTTGATACAGGTTAATAGCTGTTCGGTAATACGATGTTGTTTTTCTTGGGTGACAGAGGTGAGAGATAAACCAAAGCTGGTTAATACCGCTGTGGCACTTAATATTGCCGCCAAAATGCCTAACATTTTTACATTACTGCCAATCACGCTTTCGGCCTGATTCACTAAGGTCATAGTGATAGGGTTTTGTAATTTTTCTAATTGAGCCTGACTCATTTGCATACTGCTTAGCATTTGAGTTTGATGGGCATCTTTTAAGGCTTGTTCTAATTCGTTTTGCCACTCACTTTGTTGTTCTATGTACAAACTGTAATGAGCATCAGGCTGTATTTTTAACACGCCATCAAGAGAAAGTGCCTCAATCTGAGCGAAAATAGCTTGATCATCTGTTTGTGCGGGCAATTCGCTAATGACAAACTTGTTGGCCAATTGGGTTTCTAATTGGCCAATGACTGCAATATTAATAACCTTTTGGCTGCTGTTTTGATTCCACATTTGCACTGCAAAAATAGTAGCGTAAATGACTAGCATTAATAGGTAACCTATTACTTCTTGTTTCCACTTGAAGTTACGCATAAATTCCCATTTGGCGACTAATAGCACCTTATCCATTATGCTGCTCCTTGAATACTATTTAGGTAAATGTCGTGTAAGCTTGGTTGAGTCGATTGCAAGCTTTCAATTTGGTATTCGCTTAACAAGGTTTGCAAAAACTGCGGGACATGACACTGGGGGGCTAAAGTAAATTGTAAAATGTGACTATCAATATTTTTGACCGCCAAAATCTGTTCAGACAAAGTAAATTGCTGGCTAGGTAAAGCCTGACTAAAGGTTACAGTTAGTTTGCTACCTAGTTGAGCATTGTCTCGGATCTCTTGTAAATTGCCGTATAACACAGCTTTACCTTTATCCATCAACAAAAACCTATCAGCCAATTTTTCTACTAAAGACATTTGATGGGCACTAAAAATAATGGTGGTGCCTTGTTGTTTAAGTTGCTCAAAAAAGCGCATGACTTTTTCTTGGTTTACTGGATCTAACCCAGAAAAAGGTTCATCTAAAAACACAATTTTAGGTTGATGAATAATGGCGCTAATTAATTGCACTTTTTGTTGATTGCCTTTAGACAGGCTTTTAAGCGGATCTTTTTTACGTGTTAATAAGTCAAAGCTGTCTAACCACTGTTCGGCTTGTATAGCTGCTTGGGATTTACTCATGCCTTTTAGTTGGCCCATGTAGATCAAGGTATCCAGTAAATTACTTTCTTGGTAAAGCCCGCGCTCTTCTGGCAAGTAGCCAAAAGTGTCACTGGAAAGTGAACTGTGTTGTTGACCTTGTTGGTCTACAAACTCCAACTGACCCTTATCAGGATAGGTAAGGCCGATTAACATACGAATGGTAGAAGATTTACCCGCGCCATTTGGGCCGAGTAGTGCAAACATTTCGCCAGATTTAACTTCGAAGCTAAGATTATCCACTGCGATTAAATCGCCGTAGTGTTTACTGATAGTTTGAACTTTGAGTTGCATAGTACTTCCTTTTTATTCTGCGCTTAGTCTAGCTCGAATAGGACAGGATAAATATGCAAATACTACCGTTAATTTGTTACTGGAGTTTTCTGTTTTTCAATCTCATTTAGCAAGCCAATCAATAACTTAGTACCTGTGCCAGAAGCAATGCCATCAAACACGTTTTCTTGATTCTTACCTTTTTGGCCACCGGCTAAATCACTTATTGAACGAATAATAATCCAATCCACTTGGTTAACAAAACACACTTGGGCTACGGCAGCTGATTCCATTTCTGTTACTTGGGCTTGATAGACCTGTTGCAGCCACTCGCGATAATCGGCGTTATCTAAAAATACTGAGCCGGTCACCCCATTGCCTCCAACCTGAATCTTTATGGGATTGCCAGATGGCATGCGAATAGGAGTGACAGCTTTAATGGCTTGCTGAGTCAGAGCAATAAGTGAAGGGGTGGCGCTAAAATAAGGCATTTGTTTAGGCGCGTCCCATCCTTGTTTGATTACCGCCATTTCTTCGGGATGAATAAAACCAAAATTTTTATAATTAGGCGCATGGGGATCGGTTTTTTGTCTATCAATATAAGTATCTAGGGCGTGTTGGTAGTAATCCGGCAAAATGTATTCGCCTGATTTGTGCGGATTGGGATTAACATACACAGACTCATCATGAAAATACCAGCGTTCTGGTACCGCAATGTCGCCAGGGTTAAAAATGGGATTCACCGCACCAGCTATGCCCATCATAATCACCCGTTTAATGGGAAAATAATTCAGTGCCATTTGCATGGTCATAGCGGCATTAGGCACACTTACCCCTGTGGTAAAAATTACTACTGGTTCTGATTGATACTTGCCTAGTTGGTAAGTTACCCCTTTGAAACTAAGGGTTTGTTCAATTTGAGCGTTAGGCAACACAGAAAACGCCTGATTGATGGCGTTTATTTCTGGTTCGTAAGCCGCCACAATAGCGGTAAATTTTTGGCTGTGATGAAAGGACTTAGGCCCAAATGAGCTGTTGTTCTCGGGAGCAGGGGGCAGTTGGGTGCACGCTATTGTTAACCAAGAAAAAGCAAAAATGTAAAGCCACGAGCACAAGGATTTACTAAGCATATGGGCGTCCTATGTTGTTAATTAGGCCAATAAACAACAAGGCGCAGCCATTATCTGCTACGCAAATTATCGGTACTTAATTTGCTGCCTTACGCTCAACTCGCAGCGTACTAGGTAAAATTGAGTTCGACTATTTACCTATAAGGCGTAAAAATTCGTTACGGGTGGCGTCTGAAGTTCGCATCGAACCTAACATTACTGAGGTGATCATAGAAGAGTTTTGCTTTTGCACACCACGCATCATCATACACATGTGCTTGCCTTCCATAATAACCCCTACGCCTTTTGCGCCAGTGACTTGTTGCACAGCATCAGCGATTTGTTTAGTTAAGCCTTCTTGAATTTGCAAACGTCTGGCATACATATCAACAATACGCGCAAATTTAGATAAGCCTAGCACTTTGCCTTGCGGTAAATAAGCAATATGGCAACGACCAATAAAAGGCAGCATGTGATGTTCGCATAAAGAATAAAACTCTATATCTTGGACTATCACCATTTCGTCGGTATCGGCTTCGAATATGGCATCGTTAACCACGTCTTTTAGCTCTTTTTGATAACCGTCGGTTAAAAATTGCATGGCTTTAGCGGCCCGCTGTGGGGTATCGACTAAGCCGTCACGGTTCACATTTTCACCAAGTATGGAAAGGATTTCTGAATAGTGACCGGCTAATTTATCTGACATCTAATAAGGCTCTTTGCAAAAATGAAGTAGATACAAGTTACCTTTGCGTAAGCTTGTATTTGAATTGGCCAATACTAACATTTTATCTGCTTGGTATTAAATAGGGCAAAGCTGCAAAATATTGATCTAACCTAGCTTGTTTGCCTGAGGGCAATGCCAGCATGTCTTAAATTACACATACTTAACCACAGCTAAACAGACTATGGCCAATACCACTAATACCGGCAATTCATTTAAAAACCGATAAAAACGTGCAGAGTGTCGATTTTGATTGTTGGCAAAGTCTTTGATTAAAACATATAGATAGCCATGATAAAGATACAAGGGTAAAACTAAGCTCAACTTTATGTGTAACCATTTAGCCGCCACAAACCACTGCATGCCGTATAAATAAATTAACCACAGCCCAAAAAATAAGGTTAACAATGCAAAGGGGGTCACAAAGAGCCACAGTCGTCTTTGCATAATATTAAATTGGTCTTTAACTGCTTGATGATCAGATTGAGCGTGATACACCATCAACCTAGGTAAATAAAACAGCCCAGACATCCAAGCAAGCATAAAAAAGATATGTAAGGCTTTTACCCAAAGCAGTGTCATTCTTTGCCCTTATTTAAAAATTAGCCGAGTGAAGGTGTTGCCTTAAGGTTTTCCAGGTGACTACCCCTATGATGTCATCTTTGCTATTTGCGTAGATGTACACAGCACCCTTACGATTGTCTTCTAGTATACGATATACCTTAGCTAGGGTCGCTTGAAAGTTAACGCCACGCATGGGAGTGTGAGTTAAACGTAAAGTTTCGCTATCTTTGCCCCCGTCGTACTCCACTAAAGCAAAGCTAACTTTTTGGTCTTGCTGCTGCTTTTGTACTATGGCGCCATGTTGCGGGTCATCTAAGGCTTGCATAAGCTTTTCATTATCGTTGTCAAACACCTGAATATCTTGGTTTATGACTGCCAGCACCCCTGTTTTTTCCAATGAATCTAATACTGAAGAGGTGCGATAAGGCAGCTTTTGGTGATCTAATTGTTGGGTGAAAATCGAACTATTACCTAAGAACTGGGTAGAGGTCACGTAAGCGGGCACTATAACTAACATAGTAGGCAAGATGAGTTCAGTACTGTAAGACAACTCCATCACCGCCGATAAAGCCGCCAAAGGCGCGTGGATCACCGCGGTCATAAGCCCCGCCATGCCTAATAATGAAAAGCTACCAAATAATTCGCTGGTATCTTGCATAAACAGCCCTAAAGGCGTGGCCAATAACACCCCACTTAACATGCCAATTACAAACACAGGACCAATCACTCCGCCAGGGATCCCTAAACCTATGGCAATTACTGTTAGTAAAAACTTTGCCCCTATCACAGCAATTAACATCTGGATCTCGGCATGTTTTTCGATAAATTCGTGGGCCGAATAAAAGTGCGCGCCTAAGGACTCGGGCAAGATATAACCTACGGCACCGGTTATAACACCAGCAATGAGCAAACGTTTGGCCATATTAATCCGCCCAAAACCGCGTATCACAGCCATTAAAGAACGGTTAAATAAGGTGGCTAAACAGCCTAATAAAATGCCAAACAAAATCAGGTACAAATAGATCCAGCGACTAAATTCATGAAATTGTATTGTGAATAACTCTTGAGCTTCGCCAAACACAATGCGAGTTAACACACTGCCCACTGCTGCAGCTAACATAACCGGAATAAAAATATGAATTTTGTATTCACGCAGCACAACTTCCATCACAAAAATGACTGCAGCAAAAGGCGTATTAAAAGAAGCCGAAATACCAGCGGCAATACCACAGCCAGATAAAATACGAATACTGTTATGGGGTAACTTTAACCATTGCCCAAAAAAGCTGCTGCCAGATGCGCCTAAGTGCACAGAGGGTCCTTCGCGTCCCACTGAAAAACCACACACTAAGGCAATGGCCCCGCCAAAAAATTGATTGATTGTGGTGCGAAATGGGATATGGCCAAAGTAGTGTTTTACTCTATGGATAACAAATGGAATACCCATACGGTAGTGTTTAAAGCCAGTAATATACGCAATCAAGACTATTATGATGGCGCCTATACAAGGCAATAAAAAACGGCTATTGGCAGATAAGGTGTCAAAGCGGTTGGCTTCGGCTAAAAATAACATTTGTAGCCATTCAACAGTTAAACGAAACAAGATAATTAACGAGGCTGCAAAAATTCCGCCCACTATTCCTATTATGCACAATTGAATAGAGGTGCGCGGAGTTGCAAGTTCTCGCCTAAAGTCGTTTAAGGTCACAAAGAATTAACTGTGCATACAATGAATAGCCAGAAGCTTAACACAAGTCGTTATTTTATAAAGACTTAGGCGGTAAGCTTTAAAAAACAAAATGCCAAGATTAAGCGCAGGTTTTCTGCAAACAAAATGCTATTATGCTGCCTGATTATTGTTAGCTAGCCGAAGACGCAGATTGAAGATTGCAGAGTTAAAACAAAAATGGGGTGCCTTTCAGTTTTACCTAGTATTAATTGGGGGGATAGGGGCTGCCTTGTATATAGGCTTCAAGTTAGGCAATGAACATTTTGACTTACAGAATCAAAAAATAGCATCGCAACAATCTAGCCTACAAAACTTAAAAACTGAAAATGACAGGCTGACTAAAGATCTCAATGTGTTAGGGGTCGAACTTGAAGTGGCCAAGTTAACTCAACAGCAACATTTTGCTGATATGCAAAAAAGCATTGAGCGCGAAAAAGCCTTACGCACTCAGCTAGGCTTTTACCAACAAGTTATGGCGCCAGAGTTAAATGAGCAAGGCTTTTTGATTGAAGGTTTTAACGTTGTTCCAGCACTGAGTGATCGCGCTTACCGATTCGAACTCGTCTTAATGCAACAAGAACAAACTAAGAATACCGTGAAAGGCAGTTTACAAGTTGTGTTGATTGGCAGCGAAAATGGTAAAGCCAAACAATACCCTTTGGCGCCATTATTAATTGCCGATCAGCGTGAAAAATTGTCATTTAGTTTTAAATATTTTCAGGTAATAGCTGGCGAAATAGTGTTGCCAGAATCCTTTGTACCAGAGCAAGTATCTGTGCATGCTGAAATTTTTCAATTTAAGCGCAAAAAAGGCGAGCTGACGACTGTATTTGATTGGGCAAATACTAGCGTCGAATAGTTGACCAAAATGGTCAGGTACTGGATAATTCACCCTATTCGGGTTTTTCGATTTTTAAATGAGATAATATATGACAGTGCAAACCGCCTTACCTATTGAGTTTTCTGATGCTGCGGCAAGAAAGGTCAAATTATTGGTACAAGAAGAAGAAAATCCAAACTTAAAATTACGTGTTTATGTAACAGGTGGTGGATGCTCAGGCTTTCAGTACGGCTTTACTTTTGATGAAAAAGTGAATGATGGCGATACCACTATAGAGAAAAATGAAGTGACCCTTGTGGTTGATCCTATGAGCTTACAATACTTAGTGGGCGGAGAAGTGGATTACACCGAAGGCTTAGAAGGCTCGCGCTTTTTAGTGAACAACCCTAATGCTACAACAACTTGTGGCTGTGGCTCTTCATTTACCGTTTAGTGACAGCGGATATCAAGATACAAAAAAGCCAGTCTATAGACTGGCTTTTTATTTTTCTAAGCTAAATAAGCTTATTGAATATTGGTACTTTCAAAAATCTTATCTGCAGATGCAGCAACAAAGCCTTGGTACAACTGACCCGAGGCATTGGCATAACGCTGAGCGAATTCATAAAAACAGCTAGGAACTGGCTTTTTAGCATCTGAAAATTGCACTTCAATTTTGTCGGCCATAGTAGAAGATTGGGCTAACAATACCTCTGGGCCACCTTTAATCTCTCCACCTGAGGTATTTAAGATAAAGCCTGCTTCTTTCAAGGTCTCGTTAAGCTGTGCTAACGACTCAAAGTACTGCATGTTATTTAAACTTACAGTAAAGTGATTGGCACGAAATCCCCATGCTGACATCCACGCGGCATATTCAGAATGTGCGGCTAAGGTGTCATAATCTTGAGCACTTACCTGCCAATGCGTACCTGAATACAAAAAGTCATCACGAGTGGCGATGTCGTCTGGTATTTGGCCTGTCATTTTGGCAATGATGGCTTGTACTTCTGCAGGCATTTCTTCGACTATTAATTCACTAATAAACACCTTAGGCTGTTTGGTATCTGGGTGTTCATAATGCTTAGCTCGTAACTTTTTCTCAGCAAAGTCATATTGGCCTTGCTCGCTATACCCTAAGGCAATAAAGTGCGCGGCCAATTTTTCTAAGCTAATTTTATCAATCCCAAAAGTACGTAGCGCTATATGGTCGTTTTCCAATTTTTGCTGTTGATCAGCCGTTTTAGCTGACTCCTTGGCTCCTAACAGCGCGTGAACTTTCTCCGCTGAAGGGGTAATAGCTAAGTAGTCTTGCCATAAATGGTCAAACAAAGTGTCAATCTCGGTGTGCATCGCGCGTAATACTCTTTTACAAAGGGTTAGATAGTTAAACCAGGACTCAAGGTGCCCGGCAGGGTGGTTTTTTCTAGCTCTACTGAAGCAACTGGGTAAGCACAATAGTCAGCGGCATAATAGGCGCTGGCTCGGTGATTTCCGCTATCGCCAATGCCACCAAATGGTGCGGCACCGCTAGCTCCGGTAATAGGTCTGTTCCAATTTACTATGCCAGCACGAATACGTTGGTAAAAATGCTGATAGTCAGCTTCATTATCCGATAATAAGCCTGCCGATAAACCAAAGCTAGTGTTGTTAGCTTCGTTGATGGCGGCATCAAAATCTTGATAGCGAATGACTTTTAGTAAAGGACCAAAGTGTTCTTCATCTGGCATATCAGCCACTATATCTGTTACGTCTAAGATACCTGGGCTGACAAAACCTGATTCAGCATCTAGATGGCGTAGCTCAACTAAAGCGGTTGCACCAAGATCTATAAGTTGTTGCTGGGCTTTTACCATTAACATAGCAGCTTGTTTAGATACCATAGCGCCCATAAAAGGTTGGGTTTGTGCATCATATACATCGACTAAAATATTGCTGGTGGCTTCAATTAGCTTATCCATAATTTTATCCCCAGCAGGCCCTTGTTCTACAAACAAGCGTCTTGCGCAAGTACAGCGCTGACCAGAGGTGATAAAAGCTGATTGAATAATATCGTGCACCACTGCATCTACGTCTTTGGCATCTTTGACTATAAGTGGATTGTTACCGCCCATTTCTAGGGCCAAAATTTTACCAGGGTGTCCGGCAAATTGTTCGTGTAATAAACGGCCTGTGCGAGAGCTTCCGGTAAAGAACAACCCATCTAAGCCAGCATGTGCGGCTAGGGCTTTACCTGTTTCTACTTCGCCTTGCACCATATTTAACACGCCTTCTGGCAAACCTGCTTGTTGCCATAGCTCAATGGTCTTTTCGGCAACCACAGGTGTTAAATCGCTAGGTTTAAACACTATAGTATTACCCGCTAACAAGGCAGGCACTATGTGTCCATTAGGTAAATGACCAGGAAAGTTATACGGACCAAAAACTGCTACTACGCCATGGGGTTTATGTCTAATAAAGGCTTTACCCACTGGCATAGGGTTTTCAACACAGCCTGTGCGGTCGTGGTAAGCTTTTTCAGATAGAGCAATTTTGCCAATCATGGCGCCTACTTCGGTTGCGGTTTCCCATAAAGGCTTACCGGTTTCCATAGCAATAGTTAAGGCTAGGCTATCTTTATTTTGCTTTAATAATTCGCCAAATTTTTGCACATAAGCTAAGCGTTCATCAAAGCTTAAACGGCTCCAATCGATAAAAGCTTTACGAGCTGCGGTTACCGCCATGTCCACTTGTTGGGATGTGGCTGACTTAGCTGTCCAAATACTGGTTTTTTTGGCTGGATCAATAGATTGAATGTCGTGACCTTCGCCAGCAAGCCAGTTTCCAGCAATAAAATGCGTGTGATTATTCATAAATTAAATCCTAGAAATGAGTCGGAGCAAAGCGAATAAACTCGCCATCTTGAACGTTTAGGGCGTCTGCTGACGCTTGGTCGATTGAGACAACATCTGAATCTTGCTCATTAATAAGCTTAGTGCTTATTCCCCTAAAGTCTTCTACTTTAGTATTGATCGCAAAAAACTGACTGGCTGACTCTGGAAGCTGTGCCACAACCTTAACTGATTTGCGTTGGCTCGCTTGAGCCGTACGAATATGTTTAAGGTTGGCTTCAACTGTTGGGCCAGCATCAAAAATATCTACATAACCTCGACAACTAAAGCCTTCTTGTTCGAGTAACTGCAATGCAGGTTTGGTTTTTTCATGTACTTTGCCAATCACGGCTTGCGCCTGTTTGCTTAATAAACTTACGTACACTGGGTATTTAGGCATTAGCTCTGCAATAAATTGCTTTTGGCCTATGCCTGTTAAGTAATCAGCGGTAGGAAAGTCCATTGAGAAGAAGTGCTCTTCTAACCATTGCCAAAATGGAGAACAGCCTTTCTCATCGCTTATACCACGCATTTCAGCAATAATAATTTCAGCAAAACGCTCTTGGTGTTCTTGCATGAATAAAAAACGAAACTTAGAAAGTAGTCGGCCGTTTAGGCCTTTTCTGGCGTTTTGTTTTAAAAACAAAGTGCAGATTTCAGACACACCAGTGTAATCGTTGCATAAGGTTAAAATGTCTACAGTGTTGTAAACATTTAACTCTCTTGAGGCGTGTACCACTTTGCCTAAATGGTAGTGGTAAAACGCATCGTCTAAGCCAACGCTCGATTCTATGCCACTGGTGCCTACTACTTCTCCAGTCTCTGTATCTTGCATCACAAACAAATAACTTTCGTCATTGGGTTGGCTGCAATCGCTAGCAAAAGACTTAATAGACTTATCTATTTTGCTATGCAATAACTCGTCGTTAACTGGCAAAGAGGTAAAACCCACACCAGATTCTTGCGCTATGCTATACAAATACTGGTAGTCGCTTTGCCTGATTGGGCGAATAATTTTCATGTTCGCTTACTCACTTAAAAGTTGCTTAACCATTGACGACTTTTGCCACGGCACGCTCAAAACGCGCTAGGCCTTCTTTAATGTCTTCATCTGGGATAATTAATGACGGAGCAAAACGCACCACGTTAGCACCAGCTATTAAACACATAAGTTGCTCATCAGCCGAGGCAACTAAAAATTCGCGAGCACGACCCGCAAACTTTTCGTTTAATGCCGCCCCTAACAATAGACCTTGGCCACGTACTTCTGAAAAACACTGATACTGGTTATTAATGGCTTCAAGACCTTCGCGGAATAGCTGCTCTTTGCGTTTAACCCCAGCTAATACTTCTGGTGTATTAACAATATCCAATACTTTTTCTGCTACTGCACAACCTAAAGGGTTACCGCCATAAGTACTGCCGTGAGTACCAATTTTAAGGTGCTTAGCAATTTCTGTAGTCGTTAGCATAGCGCCAATTGGAAAACCGCCACCTAAAGCTTTAGCTGTGGTTAAAATATCCGGCACTACTCCTAAACCCATGTAAGCATAAAGCTCACCAGTACGGCCTATGCCCGATTGAACTTCATCAAAAATAAGTAAGGCGTTGTGTTTGTCACATAAAGCACGCACACCTTTTATAAAATCAGCACTTGGGCTGATGATGCCACCTTCGCCTTGTAGCGGCTCCATCATAACGGCACAAGTGTTGTCGCTAATGATTGCTTCTAAGCTAGCTAAGTCGTTGTAATCAGCATGTTCTATGGCACCTGGCTTAGGACCAAAACCATCTGAATAGGCGGCTTGACCACCCACAGTTACAGTAAAGAAGGTACGACCGTGAAAGCCTTGTTTAAAGCTAATAATTTGGTTTTTTTGTTCGCCGTAGTTATCTAAAGCAAAACGACGGGCTAATTTTAATGCCGCTTCGTTGGCTTCGGCACCAGAGTTAGCAAAGTAAACTTTTTCGCCAAAAGTGGCATCGGTTAATTTTTTGGCTAGGCGTAATGCAGGCTCATTGGTTAACACGTTGCTTAAGTGCCAAAGGGTTTCGCCTTGCTCTTTTAACACTGCCACTAATTCTGGGTGACAATGACCTAATACGTTTACTGCAATGCCGCCAGCAAAGTCGATATATTCTGTGCCTGCTTGGTCCCAAATACGTGAACCTTGGCCTTTCACGGGAATGACCGCTGCTGGGTTGTAATTAGGTACCATTACCTCATTAAATAAGTCGCGAGTTACGTTCATACTATTGCCCCATTTATCTCATTGCTGGCTATAAAAAGAGGCGTAGTATGGCAGAAGCCTAAAGGATTGTCTGTATGCAAAGTACCATTTTTAAAGGGGTTCTCTTAGTTTTGCATGAATAGTGAATAACTATTTAGTCAGTAAAGAATACGGCTTCCACAAGGCTAAGCCTCTTAGCTGGATGCGCAGGCAAATCACCTGTCAACTAACAAAAATTTTAACTTGCATGAATATGCTTAAAAAGTTGTAAATTTTTTAAGCAGACTCTGAGTGAGTTAAGTCTAAAGAGCGCAAATCAGTGGCTTTTAACACTTCTAATGAGCCTTTTGGCATTTTTAAGGTGCGGATAAAATCTTTTGATTGTTCTAGGTCAATTAATTTATGGCTTTTTAACATGCGGTATTGTGCATAGGCTTTGCCTTGTTTAAACACTAAGCCTAGTTCTGATAAGTCTTTGGTCGGAACATTATCGGCATATTCACGCATGGCGTTGGCTATAAACACTCGTTTCATGGCCATTTTTTCAATGAGCTTAGCGCTAATTTGCATGGCGTGTTTATCTATAAGTTGATTGAGAAACTCACCGTCAGGACTGATTTTAGTCAGTGCCGCATGTTCTTCATGCTTTTTGTTCTTTTGTGATTCTATCAAGGCTTCCCTTTGCACAATTTCAAAATGTCTAAAGTACAACCTTGTAATGGCGATTTTACCTAATACATGCAACATACCTAAACAAAACGCATTGTTTGGGTTTACCCCAACCACAGCTGCGAGCTTTTTAGTGGCCATAGCCGTGGCAAGTGCTTCTTCCCAAATTCTTAATTTAATTTGTGGGTAAGGATCAGTGATTTGTGGCAGTGAACGTTTAATTACCAGTGAGGTGATAATAGTGCTTAAATTTTCTAAGCCAAAAAAGTTGAGGGCCACACGCATAGTTTCAACCACTACTACTTTACCTTTGTTATCAACACGCCTGTATTTGGGCTGGTTAACAAAGCGTAATAAATCGTTGAACAACCAAGGTAACTCAGTGGCAATTGGCTCTATTTTTGAAATGGTGGCGGCTTTAACCGAAACTGAGTCGAGTAATTCAGGTAGTGCTTTATCTAAGCCTATGACTTTGGAATATAGGTTTTCTGTGTCTTGTATGGCTTCTTCAACACGTTTGGCCACTTCTACGTTTAACTGAGAGGTAATAGTAGAAAGAAAGTTTAGGTTAGATTTTATGTTCAGATCTTTTTCTTGAATGGCAAGTTTTTCAACACGTAACAGCGAACGAGAAGTTTTACTTTGTTCAATTTCAACCACGCTCATTGCTGGTTTACCGGCATTTTGCACCATCAATTGGGCTGCTTTAGCATCTAAAAATAACGCCTCACAACGTTGTTTAACTAAGCTTTCTATGTTGGTTGAATTACTCATTAATTATCTTTTTCTTGTGTTTTGTTGATCTGATTTAGCACACACAAACAGTGCAGGCACTGTATGTCTTTTTACTACTTAGTTAAGCTTACTTTTTGATTAACTAAGGCTTTTTAGCCAATATTGGAAAAATTATACTACATTTGTTTTGTAATCTGTTATTAACTCAAGCTTTTTACGCGTTATTGGCCGTTTCCTGTAAGAAAATTATCCAATATTTTATGCCCAAACTCGGTCAGCAAGGATTCGGGATGAAACTGCACACCATAAATAGCTAAGCTTTTATGTTCTATGGCCATCACCTCATCTTGAATTAAACCCACTCCATCTTGCTGCCTAGCACTGGGCTGTGTTTGATCACGGCACCATGCGCTAATAGTAAATTCTTTAGGGATAGTGGCTTGATCTAGCACTAATGAGTGGTAACGAGTCGCGGTAAATGGATTTGCTACCCCTTTGAATAAGATCGAATCAGTATGTTCTACAGGGGACGTTTTACCATGTTTTATTTGTTTAGCCCCTATGACTTTAGCACCAAAGGCTTGACCTATTGCTTGATGGCCTAAACACACTCCCAACATAGGGATGCGACCGGCAAAGGTTTTAATGGCGTCTAACGTAATGCCAGCAGAATCTGGTGTACAAGGGCCGGGAGAAAACACCAAAAATTCGGGGTTTAAGGCTTTAATATCAGCGCAGCTAAGTTGATCGTTACGTTTTACTAACACGTCTTGACCTAGCTCGACAAAGTATCGAGCTAGGTTGTGGGTAAATGAGTCATAATTGTCGATCAACAATAACATGGGTAGGAACTGCCTAACTGTTTATGGGCGTTTGACAAATCCTACTGCTTCATAAGCTTTGGCTAAGGTTACAGCTGCGCGTTCACTGGCTTTTTCTGCCCCTTCACGCATAATCCGATTGAGTTCGGTTTGGTCACCACGTAAGGCATGGTACCTTTGTTGAATAGGTTCAATTAAGCTAACAATAGCGTCTGCTACATCACCTTTTAAATGACCGTACATTTTATCTTCATAAGCTGGGACTAATGACTCAATGCTTTGACCTGTTGCACAAGATAACAAACTTAATAAATTTGATACCCCTGGCTTCTCGGCAACATCAAAGTAGATCCTAGCTTGTTCGTCTGAGTCTGTTACCGCACGTTTTATTTTTTTAGCAATCTTTTTAGGATCTTCTAACAAACCAACAAAGTTGTTGCTGTTGTCATCTGACTTAGACATTTTTTTACTTGGCTCTTGCAAGCTCATGACACGGGCGCCAAATTCTGGAATGAAAGGATCAGGAATAGTAAAAGTGTCGCCGTACACATTGTTAAAACGGGTAGCTATATCTCGAGCGAGCTCTAAATGTTGTTTTTGGTCATCACCCACAGGCACTTGATTGGCTTGATAAAGTAAAATATCTGCAGCCATAAGAACAGGATAAGAAAATAAGCCCGCGTTGATGTTAGACACATTTTTGGCTGACTTATCTTTAAATTGGGTCATGCGATTAAGTTCGCCCATTTGGGTATAACAATTCATCAACCAAGCGAGTTGCGCATGTTCAGGCACATGAGATTGCATAAACACCGTACTTTTGGCCGGATCGATTCCGCAGGCAATGTATAAGGCTAAGCCATCTAAACAGGCTTGGTGCAGAGCTTTGGGATCTTGTCTTACGGTAATGGCATGCAAATCCACCAACATGTATAAACATTGGTGATCGTCTTGCATATCAACCCATTGACGAAGAGCGCCCATATAGTTGCCTATGGTTAGTTGTCCGGATGGCTGGCAGCCGCTAAGTACAATTGGTTTTGACATGATGACCTAATATTAAGTTTGTAATCTAAATGAAAAAATAACTAAGTTAGTTGGTTATGGTGTGACCAAAGCTAATTCAGCGCGCATTTTATCAATCACTTCTTGATAATTTGCTTGACCAAATATTGCTGAGCCGGCCACAAACATATCTGCGCCTGCTTCAGCAATGGCGCGAATATTATCGACTTTTACGCCTCCGTCAATTTCTAATCGAATATCCGCCCCAGATTGATCGATTAGCGCACGGGTTTGTTTGAGTTTTTCTAAACTTTGCGGAATAAAAGATTGCCCGCCAAATCCAGGATTAACCGACATTAATAAAATGTGATGCAGTTTGTGCATAACGTGGTCGAGATAATGCAAAGGGGTAGCGGGATTAAACACTAGTCCAGGCTTGCAACCAGAATCAATTATAAGTTGTAGGCTTCTATCTACATGCTGGCTAGCTTCAGGATGAAAGCTAATGTACGAGGCGCCGGCATCGGCAAATTGTTTAACCATGTCATCGACTGGTTGCACCATTAAATGCACATCAATATCGGCGGTGACACCATGTTTGCGTAATGCGCTGCACACCATAGGACCAATAGTTAAGTTAGGAACATAGTGGTTGTCCATCACATCAAAATGTACCACATCTGCACCTGCAGCAAGTACCTTGTCAACTTCTTCGCCTAGTTTACAAAAATCAGCGGAGAGAATAGATGGGGCAATCAAATAAGGTTTCATTTTTATCCTTGCTGGCAAAAGCCGCTACTTTACCGAAAAATTCAAACAGACAAAAGCGTGACGGGTGCACCAATTCAGTCAGCTTGGTCATTTTTGGTGCAAAAAATCTACTACTTGAGCTAATGCAAATAACAGTTTAAATCATTTCTTGTATTTAAAGTGCTTTTAAAACAATGACTTAGTTTGTTTTTGTGAACTTTATTTGCGGCTTGAACAAGTAGGCATTGGAATTGCGTTTAATGCTTCATCAATCGCAAAATAACTATGTTTAAATTTGTCGCAGTTGATTTACCTTTTTTATTATATATATGGAGTATACACATGAAAAAACTAAAATTTGCTGCTTTAGCTGCTTCGTTATTAACCGCTACAGGTGTGAGTCAAAATGCTTTAGCTGAAGGCAGTGTGAGTGCCAACATCGGTTTTGTCTCTCAGTACCATTTCCGTGGTATTCAGCAAACAGCCGGGAGTTCTGCTAGCGCAGGACTAGATTATGAAAACGAAGGTTTTTATATTGGAACCTGGGCAGCCGATGTTGCAGATGGGCTAGAAGTGGATCTTTACGCTGGTTATGGCGTGGAATTAGATAGTGGCATATCGTTAGGTTTAGGTGTAACCACTTATCAGTACACAGGTGACTTTGATTCTGCTTATAACGAAGTTAACTTAAGTGCCGGTTATGGCATCTTTAGTTTAGGTTATAGCCAAGGTAAATGGGATGGGGTAGTAGGCGATGAAGCTGCGACCGAAGGTGATTACTCTATCTTAACTATAACTTTAGAGAAAAATGGTTTTAGCGGTACTTTTGGTACTTATAGCCAAGATGCTGAAGGTGAGTACTTTGAGTTAGGTTATGGTACTGAAATTGGTGGCTTTGACGTTGGTATAGGCGCGGTCTTCAGTGGCTCAGACTTAGACGATGATGAAGCTATGTACTTCTCTATTAGCAAGTCTTTTGACCTTTAATTTGCTAATTAGGCACTTTGCTTATTTACATTTGGGCGCATAGATTGCGCCCTTTTTTGTTGTTTTAAACGACAAGATTACCAAAATATAAGTTAAAGGACAGTTGTTGGTTGTTTTTTAACAGGTATAATGCAACAAATTATGTCAAAAAAGATAAGATTATGAATAGGAAGTCCAAATCATTATTTCGCTTAGTTGGTCTGCCGCTTATGGGCATGGCAACTTTGGCTTTTTTGACTTTGCCATCTAGCTACTCAAGTGGCGTAGACGCATTTTGTAAAGATTTGCCTAGCATTGCTTTAGATAAAAACTTGCCTGTTAGTCATCCCAAAAACAAATGTGCGAGTCAACAAATGCAGGGAGTAAGCTGGTTTTCGTGGGTAGCTGGGCGTTCAAGCTCTTATCAATTTCATTTTATTGATTTATTAGAGTTATTGTCGCGTCCGAGTGAAAGCGTTTCAAATAATCCCACTCAGTCTAAATAATGCTTTTGGTTTATTTAGCCCTGTCTGCTTGATAGAGGGCTAATAGCTCTGCCACTTTTAATCTTTTGCTGCCATTCTGGCTAATAAATCGACTTACTTGTAGTTTATTGATCTTTGCCTCACGATAAATATCCTGGGTAAAAGCCGTGTCGTGATTACTGATCAAAACCGGAATGTCGCGTTCTAAGCCTGCTCTTTGGGCTAAAACGGCTAACTTTATTTGGCTATCTAAAGAAAACCCACCTTTTGCATAACTGTTAAACATGGCGGTTTTACTAATGGGTGCATAGGGAGGATCGCAATAAATCACCGCGCCTTTTCTAGCACGGGCAAACACTTTTTCGAAAGGTTCACAACTAAATGTGGCGTTTTGTGCCTTGCAGGCAAAATGGAATATTTCACGCTCAGGAAAGTAAGGGCCTTTGTAGCGTCCAAATGGCACATTAAATTTTCCACTATTATTGTAGCGACATAAGCCATTGTACCCATGGCGGTTTAAATATAAAAAATACACCGCTCGTTCGTAAACATCGCTACTTTGGTTAAAGGCTTCGCGAATTTCATAATAACGTTTTTCGTCGTTATTGGCGGCCACAAATAGACTGGAGGTGTCTTGCACGTATCGAGTGACATCGCTTTTGACAATATTGTATAAATTAATCAGATCTGGATTGATATCGTTGAGCAGGTAGCTTTTAAAGTCAGTATTAAGAAATACCGAGCCTGCACCAACAAAAGGTTCAATCAGCTTACGACCAGCAGGTAACTTAGCGTTAATATCTTCTATAAGGCTGTATTTGCCGCCAGCCCATTTAAGAAAGGCTCGATTCTTTTTGTTTTTATATACAACCAATGTTTTAACCAAATTACCGCCACAAATTATCAAACCGAATTGTAACGGCACTGAGTGCAAACAACAATTGGCTTAAGAGCTTGTTAGGCGTATTTCTTGTTTTACTTGTTGCACGCTTTTTACAAAAGGCGTATTTCTGCGCAACTCTTCGTTTAAAGTTTGCATTGAGAGCCGGGCTTGTTGATTTGACTCAAAACTTGGTTTGGCAACCAGCACAAACCAATCACCGCCATAGCGTTGAGTTTTATACAGCCAAACTTGTTGGTTCACCTCAGGGTTTTGTAAGAACTCCCTTACTATAAATTCATTCGACATGGCGGCAATTTGTATTACATAGTGCGTTTCTGGCAAATTAAGCATAATTTGATTGTCTGGGTTTTGCAGCCTAGCAGCTGGGTTAGGGGCCAGCTCAGTTGGCACTTCAATTGGCAACTCAGCCATATCTGGCGTAACAGTAACAGCTTGAACTTGAGGTAAAGGTTGATATTCATCCACTACAGCATAATCAGTGGTGTTTGTGGCCTGAGCTTGGCTGTTTGTTAAAGGTTCTGAGTTGCTAGGTATCATTTCGGCGTCACTGATACTGCTTGCTGGGGCTTGCGGGTTGTGATTGGCAACTTTAACCCTAGCTTGTGGGTTTGTAGCCTTTGCCTGAAGTATAGCTTCGGCTTTTTTAGCTAAATTGTCACGGGCCGATTGCCAATCTGTGACTAATCCATGGGCTTGAGTCGCTTCTGTGTTAGTTGTTGTCAGAGTGTTGATTGTCAAATCCGCGGGAAGCATGACTGCTTCAGCGGACGTAGCGCTTAAATCATTTGACTCTACAATGGGCGCAGCTAATTGAGTCGCTATTGCGGGTTGAGTTTGCTCTGTACTGGCTTCGCTGAGTATTGCAGGGTTAAGTTCCTGTATAAGTTGCTTGAGTTTGTCTGGGTATTGCCAGCTAATGAGCCCGGCAAATAACACTAAAAAGGTTAAGCCTAACAAAACCCACACCCACCATGTTTTTAGCGGTGAAAAAGCCTTGCGCTCTGTTTGCTGGCGCGCTTGTAAACGTTGAGCGAACTTTTGCCTTTTGTCGTGCAAAAGGGCGTCCAGCTCTGAGTGGTTGTTGTCACTAAAATGCGGTTGAATATTGGCAGTATTGAGTAAAATGGGTTGCTCTTTAGAGCGGCTGCCAAGGGCATCTTTTATTTGTTGTGCCCAGTGCGACTCTCCTACCAATAAAATATTTATTTGTAATTGGTTTTTGGCAAAGCGACTTTGTAAAACTAACTCCCAAAGCTCTTTCACCAGTCTATTGGGTAATTTATCAGCTTGAAAAATGGCGATGACTACTGGATTTTGATGTTGGTTAAGTTCGGCTAATAACTGATTGAGTGGGCGGTTGAAGTCGTTAAATTGGGTCTTACCTAAAAGTTGTTTAGATAACTTTTCACGATAGCTCACCAATGGCATGAGTTCGTTAGCTGTGAGTAAGGCTAAGTCTGTCTGCTCACTTTGATTCGACAAAAACTCTTCAATAACTTGTGATGGCTTAGGTATTTTGTCACTACAAATTAATACCATCTGCGAAGAATAGCTAAATAAATAGTCAAGTCGATCGTTAATTTCTGATGCTGCCATCGCTTCTTACCTAGTTAAAGTCATGTAACTTGCGCCTAATTGCGCGTTGCATTAGCTAAGAAAGAATGGCGTGTAAGATATCTTCAGATATATCCTTAGTGACAACCGCTTTGCCTATACCTTGAGGGATAACAAAGTGCAATTGTCCGGCCTGTACTTTTTTGTCATGACGCATATGTTGCATAAAATGCGAATATTGCATCTGACTCGGTGCCGTAATAGGCAAGTCAAAAGCCGCAATTAACGATTCAATACGACTGAATTCTGACGCTTCAAGCCATTTTTTCTTAATTGCAACTTTAGAGGCAAGAACCATGCCTGTCGCAACAGCTTCTCCATGTAACCAATTGCCATAGCCTTGTTCTGCTTCAATGGCATGACCAAAAGTATGGCCTAGGTTAAGTATGGCTCTAAGCCCAGACTCGCGTTCATCTATGGCGACAACTTCTGCTTTAATTTCGCAGCAACGGGCAATCATGTAGTTTAGGGCTTGAGGATCTTGTTGTTTTATTGCTGCTTGATTGTGTTCAAGCCAACTAAAAAATTCGGCATCATAAATAATCCCGTATTTGATCACTTCGGCCATGCCCGCCGCAAACTCTCTTGGGGGCAAAGTACTTAAGCTGGTGGTATCAATAAAAACGGCCTGGGGTTGATAAAAGGCCCCTATCATATTTTTGCCTAAAGCATGGTTAACCGCAGTTTTACCCCCTACCGAAGAGTCAACTTGCGACAATAGGGTGGTAGGAATTTGAATAAAGGGCATGCCACGTTGAAAACAGGCGGCAACAAAACCGGTTAAATCACCTATTACGCCACCACCTAATGCTATCAAGGTGGTATCGCGGCTAGCAGACATTTCTAATAATTTAGAAATCACCAGTTCAAAACTTTGCAAATTTTTGTGTTGTTCACCGTCTGGCAGCACTATTTTACTAACCTGATAACCAGCCAGTGCCTGGTTAAGGGTATGAAAATACAAAGGTTCAACGACTTGGTTGGTAATCACTACTACTTTATTTGACTTGATATGCCTAGTCAGTAATTCAGGAGTGGCAAAGATGTTGGTTTGAATCATTATTGGGTAGCTACGTTCACCCAGCTCAACTGTTAGTGTGGTCATATGTAGCTATCCCTTTTAATGATTAGGCGAGGAATTACAAGCCTATTTTATTGATAATTTGATTGGCCACAGCACGAGCACTTTGATCGTCTGTATCTACAATATAATCAGCCGCATCTTCGTATAAAGGGTTACGTTCTTCTGCAAGACTACGTAATACTTTTTCTGGATCGTCTTGCTGTAGCAATGGACGACGCTTATCACGCTGAGTACGTGCTACTTGTTTGTCTATAGTAGTTTGTAAATACACTACTATGCCGCGGGCAGATAAGCGGTTTCTTACATTTTTACTGACTACAGAGCCGCCACCTGTGGCTAATACTATGCCTTGCTTATCGGTTAAATCGTTGATGACATTTTCTTCACGCAAACGAAAGCCTTCTTCGCCTTCTAGGTCAAATATCCACGCGATATCTGCGCCAGAGCGTTTCTCGATCTCTTGATCTGAGTCGTAGAATTCTAAATGAAGTTCTTCTGCAAGGTGCCTACCAATAGTGCTTTTACCAGCACCCATTGGGCCTATAAGGAATATATTACGTTTTTCAGCCATTTTTGCTTATTTCACAACTATGTTTAAGGGGTAGAAAAGTATTGTTCGGCTACCCTTTTATGGATTAACCAGACCTCGTCGAAAATTTCGAGGCGGGGATTATCTCAGTTTTACAGTGAAATTTGCAAGCTTTGTGAAACTTAACCTGCATGAATAATGAAAAAACCACTAAAACCTAAGGTTAAGTGGTTTTTTCAAGGCTAACATTTGCTAGTTTTAACGTTTTTCAAACTTGTCTACCATAATCTTTGGCGTCACAAAGATCAGCAGTTCGCGTTTCTCTAAAATCTCTGAAGAATTTTTGAATAAGTTTCCTACCACAGGTAAGTCACCTAGCAAGGGTACTTTACGTACATCGTTAGATGAAGATTGTTGGAAAATTCCCCCTAATACTATGGTTTCACCATTTTCCACTAATACCTGCGTGCTAATTTCTTGGGTATCTATGGCGACAGCGTCACCAGTAGAAGTAGACACTGTGTCACCACGGGTATCTTGGGTAACCACTAAATCTAAAATAATACGATTATCTGGTGTAATGTGCGGCGTAACTTTTAAACTTAATACCGCTTTTTTGAATTCTACAGAGGTTGCCCCACTAGAAGTGGCTTCTACATAAGGAATTTCTGTACCTTGTTCAATGTAGGCTTCGTGTTGGTTGGCCACGGTAATACGTGGACTGGCTATCACTTCGCCTTTATTCTCAGACTCTAAAGCCGAAAGTTCCATGTCGATTATGGTGCCATCTAACAATCTTGCGATTTGAACGCCAATACGACCCGCAGGATTGGCCACAGGCAAGGCCACGTTTAAGCGATCAGAAATTGAAGGCACTTGACCACCAGACAAGCTATCTGCACCATTTAGTGAGCCTGACACTGCGCCATTGTTTATGGTATTGCTTAGTCCCCACTGCACACCTAAAGCTTCACTAGCATTGTCTCTTACCGTCACCATGCGCGACTCAATCAGAACTTGTTTAATTGGAATATCTAAGGCCGTAACTAAGGCTTTGGCTTCGTCTATTGAAGCTTGGGTATCGCGCAATAGTAAAGTGTTAGTTCGTTCGTCAACAGCCACACTACCTCTAGGGGTTAAAATGCTGTTTTGGTCGCCTTTTAAAATTGCCGCTAATTCGTGAGCTTTGGCGTAATTAATTTGAATGTTAGTAGAAACCAACGGAGCTAATTCTGCCACTTGCTGTTTAGATTGCAGTTGTTGGGTTTCTCTGGCAGTTAACTCTTCAGTTGGGGCAATTAACAAAATATTACCTTCAAGACGTTTATCTAAGCCTTTAATTTTTAAAATCATGTCTAAGGCTTGATCCCAAGGCACACCAGATAAGCTAATAGTGACATTGCCTGTCACAGTATCTGTGGTAACTAAGTTAAAACCATTCACCTGGGCAATAATTTGTAAAACTTGTCGAACTGGCACGTCTTGGAAATCCAGAGATATTGGCTCTCCAGTAAAGTTGTTTTGCTCTTCAACAGGTGTATCTTTAGTGCGTTTTTGAATGCTAATACTTAAACTGTTATTGCTTTTTTGGTGGCTAAAAGTGACTTTGCCTTCAAGTGCAAATTCTACTCTGGCTTGCTGCTCGTCTTGGAAAGTTTCGATTTGCTGAACAGGGGTAGCAAAATCCATTACGTCTAGTTTAAATAATTGATCATCTGCTAATTTAGTTTTTAGCAAAACTAAGCTTAAGGTGTCGGCCCTTTCACTTAATTGCAATTGAAAATTATTGTTATCAAAGGTTAGGGTGGCTTTGGCGCCCCCGTTTGGTAAACGATTAAAAGTAAGGTCGGTTAATTCAGATTGAAAATAACTCTCAACCTGAGGGGTGGGGTCGACTAAGACAGGGGCTTGGTTTTGTTGACCAAATGACTTAAAAGCCAATCCAGTGCTAACAATAGCTGCAATCCAATACCAAGCTCGGTTGCTTCGATTTAACTTCTTGTTAAAAATAAAACGTTCAGACATTATCTTCTCCTGCCTTCGAAAGCATGGTGAGTGTGGCTTGCTTTTTCTGCCAGCAGCCAGCACCATCGGGCAGCATTTCAGTAAAAGAAACTGTGCCATCTTGAATAGAATCGATTTTCCCAAAAAACAATCCTAGGTAATCGCCAATTGTTGCTTTAAATAAGCTACCAGTATTTGACTGGATAAGTGCCCATTTTTTTCCGTTTGATTGAAACATGCCTGTCACAGACAATGCATCAATACCAAATTTTTCTAACGGTTGTTTAGTGCGGTTAAAATCTGGTTGTGCACAGTTAGGTTGAGCTGCTAACTTCACTTCTACCCCAGTATTTCTAGGGCGTTGAAAGGGGCTACGTAAAGTATCGGCCGAATAAACAAATGTGGCCTTTCTCGTAAACTCTGGGTATGGCTCAATATTGACATTAGTGTTTTGTTTAACTTCAGCTATAAACACCTGCAAATCGTCAACTTTGGGTTCGCAACTACTTAATAAAGCCACGGCTAACACAAGGTTTAAATATTTCATTGTGTTTGCTCCTTAGTCTGTGCCTCTTGTTCATTTGAGGTACGGTAGGTTTTAGCTTGCACTTTTAATTTAAGTGTATTGGCTTCCTGAGTAACAGCAAAATCGTGAACTGTAACTATACGTGGTAATCCCGCTATTTCAGAGGCAAATTGGCCAAAGTTGTGGTAACCACCTGATACTTCCATTTCTATAGGTAATTCTGAATAAAACTCTTTAGGCACTTCTTTTTGCCAATTAAGTAATCTAAAGGTTAAGCCCGCAGAGGTACCCACTAAGGTGATGTCGTCTAATAAACCTGGGGTTTCATTACTAGTAGGCAAAGACTTTAACATCGAAGAAAAATCTTTTTGTAATCTAGCTAATTGCTCTTCATATGCGGCTAAGTTAACAGCTATGCGGTATTTTCCTTGATAAGTTTGTTTTAAGCTTTGTTCTTTATTTTGCGCCTCTTCTAAAATCGGCAGTTTGGCTTGAACCAAAAAATAATAGCCACCCACTAAACTTAAAATGACCACAAATACTGCCACCAAAGTTTTAACTTCGAAGGGCCATATGGCCACTTGCTCAAAATCTAAATCGTTGACTTCTTTTAGTTTGTTGATATCAAATTTCACTTGGCTGGCTCCACATTAACGGCGGAAAAGTCAGGCGCAACGCTAGGGTTGATACTGAATGTCAGTTTAAAGTCACTGACCGCTTCTAAGGCTGAGGTATCAGCTTTAATAGAAGACAGTTCACCATGACTAAAGACTGTGGATTCTTGTAACTGACGCATAAAATCTGCCAATCGGTTATTTGATTCACTAATGCCTAAAATTTCAATACGGTTACCTTTGCGAGTAAAGCTTTTAAAAGACAATCCTGGTGGCACTAACCTAGCCAATTCATCTAAAACAATAGGAACCGCATTACGGCTAGATTCAAGTTGTTCAATTAAGGCCATTTTTTGTTCTATTGCTTGTTTGTCTTTTTTAATGTCTTTAATTTTTTCGATTTGTTGATCAAGTATGGCGGTTTGTTGAACAATAAAGTTATTTCTAAAGTTCTGATTTTCAGTCATTTTATCTAGAATATGACCTACACCAAACATTAAGCCTAAAGAGCCTAAAGCTAATAAGGCTAGTAAGGTTAAATATTGCTTTTTTTGCTCTGCTCTTTGACTTTCACGCCATGGCAGTAAGTTTATATGTGCCATGTTTGAAAACTCCTACTGGCTAATCCAGCCGCTATTATGAGTTGCGATGAAACTTTGCTGACTTGTGCTTGATCGCAGCCCTCGGCAATGTCCATTGAAGAGAATGGATTAAATACTTGCACATTCATATCAAGGTCGGCAGACAAGTCTTCGGGTATGGAACTTACATGGCCAGCACCACCACAAATTAACAGCGAGCTGGGTCTAGCTTGGCCCGTTGCGCTTATATACATTTGCAAAGCTTTGTTGATGTTTTGTTGGAGGTTAGCTAAAAACATGGGGTAGGAATCTTGCTTCCAAGTTTCGGGCAAAGTGCCATCATTTAATTGTTGTTCTATTTGTACACGGTCTTGGCTGTACAACATAGTTAAATCTTGGATTAAGGCGTCCATACCAAAGTTATGATCTTTGGTATAGATCACTTGGCCATTTTTAACTGCACATATTTGTAGGTGGCTTGCCCCTATATTTATGCAGCATACTGTTTGGTCTTCTTCTACTGGATGAAATGCCGCAACCGCTGCACCTAAAGCATAACCCTCAACATCTACTATTTTTGCTTCGTAACCTTCTTCGCCTAATAACATGATCCTACGATCTACAAATTCTCTATGTACCGAGCTTAATAAAACTTGCACTTTATTGTTGTTGGTTAAGCTATCGGGAATTTCCTCAAAATCTATATAGACTTCGTTAAGAGGGTAAGGAATTAAGCTGTCAGCTTCTAATTCGATTTGGGTTTCCAGTTCATGATCACTTTGCCCAGGCTCCATATACACTATTTTGTTTAGCACTGTAGAGCCCGCAACTGCAATGGCTACTTGTTTAGTTTTATTCTTTAAGGCTAACTTAACTTTTTTAAGCGCATGACTTACAGCTTCAAAGTCTTTAATGTCGCGCTCAACAAAGGCGTTACCCAAAATTGGCTCACAGGCATAAGCTTGTAAGCTATATTTTTCGCCAGATTTTTCCAGAACCACCGCTTTGATAAAGCGAGTTCCTATATCTAGACCAATCATTTTTTGGGCTTTAGGGCCGAATAAATTTTTCAATTTTTAAACATCCGATTGCATAAAATGAATTTCACAACAGCATTATTACGTATTTTTTTGGTTTTTATGGTTCTAATAACTGTACATAGGTATAAAATGTAGAACATTTATAGGAAGTTGCCGTGGTATTATCAGTCCGTGAAGTTACTTAAACCCGCATTAATAGCCGTTTGCGTCTCAATTGTTGTTGGCCTAATCGTCATTTTAGGTACGTATTTTTATATCAAGTCAGACCTACCTAGTGTCGACGTGTTAAAAGACGTGCGCCTACAAACCCCTATGCGCATTTATACCCAAGACGGCAAACTTATCTCTCAATACGGTGTCAAACGCCGTATTCCGCTTACCTTAGAGCAAATTCCTAAGCAATTGCAACAAGCCATTATTGCTACAGAAGACAGTCGCTTCTATGAGCATCCTGGTATAGATCCTATCGGCATGATGCGCGCTTTTGTTAATTTAGTTGTAACAGGCGAAAAAGGTCAGGGCGGCAGTACCTTAACTATGCAATTGGCACGGGGCTTTTTCTTATCTAGAGAAAAACATTACATTCGTAAAGTGCGTGAAATTATTTTGGCATGGCATATAGAACAATTACTCAGCAAACAAGAAATCTTAGAATTATATTTAAACAAAGTTGAACTTGGTCATCGTGCTTTTGGCTTTGGAGCGGCAGCACAGGTTTATTATGGTAAAGCTATCGATGAGCTTAGTTTGGCGCAAATCGCGACATTAGCCGGCCTACCTCAAGCCCCCTCAGTGTTAAATCCTATTAGTCGTCCTGAGCGTTCGGTTGCACGTAGGCGTATTGTGTTATTACGTATGTTAGACGAAGGCTACATTAGCCAACAAGAATTTGAAGAGGCCGCCAATGCCCCAGTGACCGCCAAAAAGTATGGGGCTGAAATTGAACTCGATGCACCTTATTTAGCCGATATTATTTATAATGAAATGATTGAGTTGTATGGCAAAGAAGAAGCGGAAACAGGCGGTTATCAAATTTATGCCACTGCTAGCTCAGATTTACAAGCTGCAGCGCAAAAAGCCGTACGCAGAAACTTACATGACTATGATGAACGTCATGGTTACCACGGTCCCTTAGCGCAACTCTGGCAAGCAGAGGGTCAGCCAGACGCAAACCTTACCAGTGAAGACGGCACTGATTTAACTCAGGCCTGGCGCGAAGAGCAAATGTTTGAATATTTACAAAATGTGCAAACCTTTGAGTCTATGTATCCGGCCATAGTGGTCAAAGTGAATGAAAAAGACATCATTATTTTTAACCATCAAGGCAAATACAGCATCATAGATTGGGACGGGCTCGACTGGGCTAGGCCTTTTATTAATGATGCTAAACAAGGACCAGATCCGAAAACGGCCAGTGACATACTACAAGAAGGGGCAGTGATCTTAGTTCGTCAAAGAGACGACGACCTGCATTGGCAATTAGCGCAATTCCCCCAAGCTAGTAGTGCTTTTGTGGCGCTTGACCCTAACAATGGCGCAGTACAGGCAGTAGTTGGGGGCTATAGTTTTTATCAAAGCCAATTTAACCGTGCAACTCAAGCTAAAAGGCAAGTGGGCTCTAACATTAAACCCTTTGTGTATTCGGCGGCTTTAGAACATGGTTATACCTTAGCCAGCGTCATTAATGACGCCCCTATTACCCAGTGGCAATCTGGCTCGGGCAATGCTTGGCGCCCCGAAAATTCACCAGCAGAATACGATGGACCCATTCGTATGCGTGTAGCATTAAGTAAGTCTAAAAACGTGGTGTCAGTACGTTTGCTTCGAGCTGTGGGTTTAGAAAATGTGGCCGACTACCTTACCCGTTTTGGATTTGATAAAAGTGACATCCCGCTAGATGAAACCTTGTCCTTGGGCTCGGGCTCGCATACGCCTTTAGAAGTGGCCACTGCTATGGCTGTGATTGCCAATGGTGGATTTTTAATTAGGCCGCACTTTATTCAAAGAGTAGAAAACGAAATGGGCGAACTTCTGTGGGAAGCTAACCCTGTGTATGCCTGCGACCCTTGCATAGACACCCCCAAACAGCCTGAAACCAATACTGATCCGAACGACATAGAAGCCTTATTAGCGGCTGAATTTGGTGTGGAACCCGCCAGTAGTGCACAACAAACGGCTAAAACTCTACCTTCTGCACCAAGAGTGATTAGTGCAGAAAATGCCTTTTTAGTGGCAGAAATGATGCGCTCTGCAGTGCAAATTAATGGCCATTGGGATAATAGAGGCACTGGCTGGCGTACCGCACTTTTATTAGATAGAAAAGATTTAGCAGGTAAAACCGGTACCACCAACGATGTACGAGATACTTGGTTTAGTGGTTTTACCCCAGATTTAGTGGCGACGGCTTGGGTGGGGTTTGATGATAACAATCGTAGATTAGGCCGAACAACACGCAATCAAAACTTGGTGAATAAAAATCCAACTAAATTCAACTATATTGGTAATGCCTTGATTGGTAGTGAAGCGGGAGCTTTAGCCGCGCAACCTGCTTGGATCCGCTTTATGCAACATGCTTTAAAGGATAAGCCAGAGCATTTATTGCCCATGCCCACCGACTTATTAACGGTGCGAATTGATAAAGGTACAGGCAAGTTGACTAACAGAACAGATAGAACCTCAATGTTTGAGTACTTTATTCAGGGCACCCAACCACAAGTATTTGTGGACGAAGCTGAAATTATAGAGCCAGCTGAACAAGGTGAAAAAAGTAAAAAACAGCTAGAAGATATATTTTAATTACAGCTTATAGGCTTTAATTAACAGATTTAATATGCACAAACACACATTCTAAGGACCACTAGGTAATGACAGACACCAACAATAAGAAAGCTCTTTATATTCCTCACGCAGGGCCTTCTTTGTTAGAAACGCCTTTGCTAAATAAGGGCAGTGCCTTTACTTCAGATGAACGTAAAGCCTTTAACTTAACTGGGCTGATACCTCCTCGATACGAATCCATTGATGAGCAAGTGGAACGCGCGTACATGCAGTATTCCAGCTTTGCTGAGCCTATTAATAAACATATCTATTTACGTGCAATTCAAGACAATAACGAAACCTTGTATTACCGTTTGGTAAAAGAGCATATTGATGAAATGATGCCCATTATCTATACCCCTACGGTAGGGGATGCATGTGAGCAATTTTCAGATATTTATCGTAGTTCCCGTGGATTATTTATTAGTTATTCTGAACGTCATCAAATGGATGACATTTTGCGCAATGCCACCAAACGTAAAGTAAAAGTCATAGTAGTGACAGACGGCGAGCGTATTTTAGGCTTAGGTGACCAAGGTATAGGTGGTATGGGCATTCCTATTGGTAAATTGTCTCTGTATACCGCTTGTGGGGGGATTAGCCCTGCTTACACTTTGCCTGTGATGTTAGATGTAGGTACCAATAACGAAAAACTATTGGCTGATCCTATGTATATGGGGGCGCGCCACAAACGTATAGGCCAAGCCGAATACGACGAGTTTGTGGATATGTTTATTCAAGCTGTGGGGCGCCGCTGGCCAGAAGTGATGTTACAGTTTGAAGACTTTGCTCAGCCAAATGCAATGCCGTTATTAGAGCGTTATCGCGATAAAATTTGCTGCTTTAATGATGATATTCAAGGTACTGCGGCGGTGGCTGTTGGCACTATAATGGCTGCGTGTAAAAGTAAAAACTGTAAATTGTCTGAACAAAAAGTGGTGTTTGTTGGGGCAGGTTCGGCCGGTTGTGGTATAGCCGAACAGATCATTCAACAAATGTGCAGCGAAGGTATATCTGATGCCCAAGCTCGTAGCCAAGTGTTTATGGTAGACCGCTTTGGCCTTCTAACTGAAGGCATGACAGGTTTACGCGACTTTCAGCAAAAGTTGGTTCAATCTAAACAAGCTCTTGAAGACTGGTCGTTTAGTGGCGAGTTTGCTGCTTTGTTAGATGTAGTTAATTGTGCCAAGCCAGATATTTTGATTGGGGTATCGGGTCAAGCTGGGTTGTTTACTGAACAAGTTGTGCGCAGCATGAAACAACATTGTGATTTGCCTATTATTTTCCCTCTTAGTAATCCATCGCGCCAAGTTGAAGCTACTCCTGAGCAAGTGATTGAATGGACAGAAGGGCAAGTTATTATTGCCACTGGTAGTCCGTTTAAACCTGTTCAATATCAAGGAAAAAGCTATCCTATTGCCCAGTGTAACAATAGTTATATTTTCCCTGGCATAGGTTTAGGGGTGATTGCAGCTAAGGCCAGCTTAATTAGCGATGAAATGTTAATGGCGGCCAGTGCGGCTCTTGCTAATGCTTCGCCTTTAGCTACCCAAGGTCAAGGTGAACTCTTGCCAGCTTTAGTTGATATAGCAGCCTTAAGTAAAAAGATTGCCTTTGACGTGGCTAAAGTTGCTATGCAACAAGGTTTGGCGTTAGAAGTAACAGATGAGATGTTACAAGCGAAAATTGACGCCAACTTTTGGATGCCAGAATATCGCCCGTATAAACGTGTAAGTATCTAAAGCCTGACTAAGCCCAGAGATAATAGTGTTTATCTCTGGGCATTGTTTTGGCTAGATGATTATTTTAGTTGGTCTAATCCCTCCCATTCGGTTTAATTTTTAGTAAGTAACTTATGCTCAGTTTTGCCACTCTCGCGCTTTTTATTCCCACCATGTTTTTTATTTCCATCACCCCAGGTATGTGTATGACCTTGGCCATGACATTAGGCTTAAAAATAGGCCTTAGACGTACCATGTGGATGATGTTGGGAGAAGTATGCGGGGTGGCTATCGTGGCCATTTCTGCAGTATTAGGGGTGGCGAGTATCATGCTAAATTATCCAGCCCTCTTTACTTGGCTTAAATGGTTAGGTGGGGCCTATTTAATTTATTTGGGCGGTAAAATGTTTTTCAGCCACACCCAGCTAGCCTTAAATAATCAAGCAGAGCTTCATTTAAGTCGTCTTACTTTAATGACGCAAGGCTTTGTTACGGCTATAGCTAATCCTAAGGGCTGGGCATTTATGTTGTCGATTTTACCGCCTTTTATTCAGGTTGATCAGCCTATAGGTTGGCAGCTGTTTAGCTTAGTGTTAATTATTATGCTGAGTGAATTTGTGAGCATGATGATCTATGCCACTGGTGGTAAAGGCTTAAAATCTTTACTCAATAGAAATAACAATATTAAGTGGATGAATGGCATTTCGGGAAGTTTATTAATCGCTGTGGGAATTTGGTTGGCCTTGAGCTAAATGATTTAGTCATTTTTTGGTTTTTTCTGTTTATTTGGTGTAGGTTTTCATAAGACTACATTTTATGCCTTTATTCCTAGAGGTATATAGCCAAGTTTTAGAGGGAAACTATGAATAAACGCCTAAAGTTATTGTTCAGTTTTATAGCAGTTTTCAGCAGTATTTCACCTACGCATGCTGAAGACGATAAAATCATTGCCTTTACTGGCGCAACTATCCTTCCCATAACCAGTGCTCCTATTAAAAGCGGCACTATTATTATCAAAAACGCTAAAATTCTTGCCTTAGGGACCGATATTGATATCCCGGCAAATGCCACTGTGATAGATGCTACAGGCAAAGTCATTATGCCAGGTATAGTTGATACCCATAGTCATGTTGGTGCTTCTGGCGATACGAATGAGCGTTCAAAAAAGCTGAATCCTGAATTACGGATTTTGGACAGTTTTAATCCTTCAGATCCCAAAATACGGGTAGCCCTAGCTGGTGGTATTACTACAGTCAATGTGATGCCAGGAAGTGGCAATGTAATAGGTGGTCAAACTATTTACATTAAACTTAAAGGTGACACTGTTGATGAAATGTTAGTACCTGGCAGTATTGGCGGTATGAAGTTTGCCAATGGCACTAACCCTAAAGGTGATAAGGCTCCTAATACCCGTATGGCCACAGCTGCTATGGCCAGAGAAGCTTTTTATCAAGCTAAGTCATATATTGAAAAGAAAAATGCGGCCGAAAAAAATCGTAAAAAAGATGCCCCAGATTTTGACCTTGGTAAAGAAGCCATGGCAGAAGTTCTTGCAGGCAAACGTATCTTGCATTTTCACTCACACCGTATGGATGATATTGCCACTGTACTAAGGCTTAAAAAAGAATTTGGTTTTCGTTTGGTCATTCAGCACGGCACTGAAAGTTATAAGCTGGCTAAAATGCTAGCTAACTTAGATGATGTGTATGTTTCGCATATTTTAATTGATAGTCATGGTGGTAAACACGAAACCATGGAATTACGTATTGATGGTGCGGCTATTTTAGAAAAAGCCGGAGTACCACTTGCCTTACATAGTGATGATGGTGTTATCGATAGCCGTTTCCTTATTCGCACAGCTGGGCTTGCCATGCGTGGAGGTTTATCTCGAGAAGGGGCACTTAAATCGCTTACTATCAACGGAGCTTACATGTTGGATTTAGCCGACCTAGTTGGCTCGCTAGAAGCTGGCAAAGATGCCGACTTGGCGATTTTTGATGGTGATCCCTTGTCGTTATATTCGAATGTACTAGAAACTTGGATTAATGGTGAAAAAGTGTATGACCGCAGCAACCCTAAAGATCGTCTGTATGCCACAGGGGGCTATCGAATAGCCGACCGTTATCTTGAACTTACAGAAGGCGAATAATCATGACTTTAGTTAACAATATTATTGGCCTGTGTTTGTTTGTTTCAAGCGTGGCCGTTGCCGCTTCGGATACCTTATATATTCAGGCCAAAACCCTTTACACCAGCAGTGACAAGGGAGTGATGAACAACGCCACTATTGTGGTCAAAGATGGAAAAATACATCAAGTTGCTAGCAAAATTAAGCTGCCAACTAATGCGGATGTGATTGAAGCTGATGTGGTAACACCAGGTTTTATTGATAGCCATACTATGGTTGGGGTAAACGGCGCCTTTAATATTTCATCTGATCAAGATGCTTTTGAAAAGGTCGATAATATGGGCGCTGAGTACCGTATTTTGGATAGCTTTAATCCCAATGAGACCTTAATTAAGCATGCTCGTAAATTTGGTGTGACTACTATTCACGTTACACCTCAGCCCGCTGCCCCAGTAGGAGGCGTGAGTGCTATTTTTAAGACTGCCGGCAATACGGCTGATGAAATGGCTTTGCGCACCGAGGCTGCCATGATGTTTAATTTAGGTGAGGCGCCTAAAAACTATTTTAAAAGTAGCGGTGGTCCCACAACCCGAATGGCCACGGCGGCGTTAATTCGTGAGTCGTTATACAAAGCCAAAGCTTGGTCAAAGAAAGATAAAAACAAACGTAAGCCTGACCTGGCCATGCAAGCTTTAGCCAAAGTATTATCGGGTGAAATTGAGGCTATCTTTACGGCTCATTCAGAACACGACATTTCCACAGCTTTGCGTATAGCTAAAGAGTTTAAGTTAAAGCCTATTATTAACTATGGCACTGAAGGTTACTTAATGCGCCATATCTTAAGGGCGGCTGGAGCAACAATAATAACCGCCCCAACCATGCAACGAAGCTCACCAGGTGAAAAACAAAACGCTTCACTTGAAGCTGCTCGTTTTTACCATGCTGCTAACATTCCATTTGTGTTTTCTAGCGGTTATGAAGGTTATGTACCTAAAACCCGAGTATTGCTTTGGGAAATGGCCATAGCAGTGGCAAACGGACTAGATAAACAAAGCGCCATTAAAGCCGCTACCAGCACACCGGCGAAACTCTGGGGCTTAAGCAAAAATATTGGCTCTATTGAAAAAGGTAAAGACGCTGATTTGGTGCTTTACCAAGGCGATCCCTTTGAATACACCAGCAAAGTGACAGGGGTGTACATTAAGGGCCAAAGAGTTAGCGAAGGCGGCTAATAAAAGCGCAATAACACAAGCTTTTAGTGGCTAGATTCTTTTTGTCTTGCTTGGTTAAGTATAGTTTCAAGCTCTGGTTTTATGGGCATGACCTTAAAAGGGCTGACGTTACTGCCGCCTGTATTGCCTTTGGGCACTAAACCAAAAGGGGTTTTAGTGGCCGCGCCTATAATGCGGGTTATTTGTCCTAAGGCTTCTTTAACATCGCCCTGATTAAGTGCCCACTGCAGCATTAACCAATGGATTTTAGTATGCAGTCTTGTAGAGCCTTGAGCTAATACATGTGCGGTTTCTAAATGACTAAACTGTTCGGCATATTGATGCTTATTGGCAGCTAAACTAGCTAGCGCTAATTCATGCTCAACATAGGGTTTGATAGTCTGATAAAAGCGGGATTTCAAGTTCGACCTATTGCTCTTATAAAAATGGAATTTAGGCTACTTAGATTGCAAGCTTTTAGCTGATTTAGCAATTAATTTAATAAAGTTAGTTTGCTTATTTCACCTTAGTCAATTGCGCGTTATGGTATCTGCTGTGAAACAAAATGCGAGTTAACTTTTACCTTGGATAGCGCTAATTTATGACTTTTGAATTGCTTTTTGGCTTAATTTTATTTGCACTGGCTTCGTCTATTACCCCAGGGCCAAACAACCTAATGCTAATGACATCTGGAGTGAACTTTGGTTTTAAACTCACCTTGCCACATATCTTGGGAGTGTCTTTAGGTTTTGTGCTAATGTCGATTTTGGTGGGCTTGGGCATAATGCAATTATTTGATGCCTATCCTATTAGCTATCCGATTTTACGGGTGGTTAGTGTTGTTTATATGCTGTACTTAGCCTTTAAAATTGCCACTTCAAGTCGTGCTATCGACAGTCAAGGTCACAAGGCTAAACCCTTTACCTTTATGCAGGCAGTACTCTTTCAGTGGGTTAATCCCAAAGCCTGGACCATGGCCTTAACCACTATCAGTGTGTATGCCCCGAATAAAGATCTGGTGTCTGTGATTATGGTGTCGGTAATATTTGGTCTAGTTAATTTTCCCTGTGTGTCTGGCTGGGCGTCTTTAGGCACAAAAATCAAACGCCTGTTAAATCAAGCCAACCATTTAAAAATATTTAATATCAGCATGGCACTGTTATTAGTCTTGTCTTTGTACCCCATACTTTTTAGTTAGAATTTAAAAATTGCCCAATAAAAAACCCGCCTAAGCGGGTTTTTTATTGGTACAAAGCTAAGCTTTGAGAGGCATGTAATTCTTTCGAATTACATCATGCCGCCCATGCCGCCCATTCCACCCATGCCGCCCATATCAGGCATAGCAGGTGCGGCTTCATCTTTTGGTGCATCAGCAATCATAGCTTCAGTGGTAATCATCAAGCTTGCGATTGAAGCGGCAAATTGTAACGCTGAACGAGTCACTTTAGTTGGGTCAAGAATACCCATTTCTAACATGTCACCGTAAGTGTCATTGCCGGCATTGTAACCATAGTTACCTTCACCATTTTTCACTGCGTTTGTCACTACAGACGCTTCTGCACCAGCATTCGCTGCGATTTGACGTAAAGGTGCTTCCATGGCACGAAGTGCTAACTTAATACCGTGAGTTTGGTCTTCGTTGTCGCCTGTTAGGCTAGCAATTTTAGACGCGGCACGTACTAGTGCTACACCACCACCTGCTACTACGCCTTCTTCAACTGCGGCGCGAGTGGCGTGAAGTGCATCTTCAACACGGTCTTTTTTCTCTTTCATTTCAACTTCAGTAGCTGCGCCAACTTTAATAACAGCTACGCCACCAGCTAGTTTAGCTAAACGTTCTTGAAGTTTTTCTTTGTCGTAGTCAGAAGTTGACTCTTCGATTTGAGCTCGAATTTGTGCAACACGTGCTTGAATTGCATCTTCTTCACCGGCACCGTCAACAACAGTAGTGTTATCTTTGTTGATAACTACACGTTTTGCTGTACCTAGGTCTTCAAGCGTGACTTTTTCTAGTTCTAAGCCGATTTCTTCAGAAATCACAGTACCACCTGTTAAGGTTGCAAGGTCTTGAAGCATGGCTTTACGACGGTCACCAAAGCCTGGTGCTTTAACCGCAGCAACTTTAACTATACCGCGCATGTTGTTCACTACTAAAGTCGCTAGGGCTTCGCCTTCAACGTCTTCTGCAATAATAAGCAGAGGCTTAGAGGCTTTAGCAACAGCTTCTAGTGTAGGAAGTAATTCACGGATATTTGATACTTTTTTATCAACCAAAAGAATAAATGGAGAGTCTAGTTCAACTGTGCCATTTTCTTGGTTGTTCATGAAGTAAGGAGATAGGTAACCACGGTCAAACTGCATACCCTCAACCACTTCTAATTCATTTTGAAGTGATTGACCTTCTTCAACAGTAATAACCCCTTCTTTACCTACTTTATCCATTGCTTTAGCAATTAGATCGCCAACTTCTGAATCAGAGTTTGCTGAGATGGTACCAACTTGCGCAATGGCTTTGCTGTCGGCACAAGGTACTGATAAAGCTTTTAACTCTTCAACGGCGGCAACCACTGCTTTGTCGATACCACGTTTAAGATCCATGGGGTTCATGCCGGCTGCAACAGACTTAAGTCCTTCAGTTACAATAGCTTGGGCTAAAACAGTGGCTGTAGTGGTACCGTCACCGGCTTCGTCATTTGCTTTAGACGCCACTTCTTTTACCATTTGTGCGCCCATGTTTTCGAATTTATCTTCTAATTCGATCTCTTTAGCTACAGATACACCATCTTTAGTGATAGTGGGTGCACCAAATGATTTGTCTAAAACTACGTTACGACCTTTAGGACCTAAGGTTACTTTTACTGCGTTAGCAAGAACATTTACGCCTGCTAGCATTTTTACGCGAGCGTCATCAGAAAATCGTACTTCTTTAGCTGCCATGATAATTATTCCTCTAAAATTTTGTTAATGGATGGAGTTATTCAACTACTGCTAAGATGTCGCTTTCGCTAAGGATAAGCACTTCTTCGCCATCTAACTTTTCAGTTTTTACGCCATATCCATCGTTAAAAATTACGATGTCGCCAATTTTAACGTCGACCGCTTTTACGTCGCCGTTGTCAAGCACACGACCATTACCTACGGCAATCACTTCACCGCGGGTAGATTTTTCTGCTGCAGAGCCTGTCAATACAATGCCACCTGCCGATTTGCTTTCTTGTTCGTGACGCTTAACGATAACGCGATCGTTTAAAGGACGAATTGCCATTTTCAAATCTCCTGAAAATTCCAATGTTAATGTTGTTTTAATGCCTTTTTAACTAAGGCGCTAATTGAGCAGAAGAACTTTCACCTGCTCAGAATTCTATAAGTAGAACGTGGTTCTGCGTGCAGAGATGGGGTTAGTCAGATTGATCTCAAGGTTTTTTTTAGAAAAAATTCAAATAAATAGCATTTAAGCTGAAAAGCAGGTTTGCCAGCGCAAATTTTGAGTTTAATTGAAGTTAATTTAGGGGCAAAGTAACTGTGGGGCTTTTATTGCTTTTTGCCTTACTTCACTACATCTACTTGGTGAAATTCAGCCCGCTCTTGCATAAAGCCAGAGCTTTTTAATTGTTTTAATGAAAGTTCTAACAAAGGTACTAAGTCAGCATGTTTTTTATTTAAATAAATATATAAATTAAACGAACTTAGAGGAGGGCTATAAATGCTTAACTGTTGGGTAAACTCAGATTGGGCAAGTAAATTAGTGGCCACGCTCTCAAACATTATGGCGTAATCTACTCTTTCCTTTAGCAGCATTTCTAGAATTTGCTGGTTGCTGGCTATTGGTACTCGATTTTGCTCAAGAGTATGTTTGCGGATGGTTTTTGAACCGCGTAAATAGGCGATCCTTGGCAAGCCTTGGTTTATGCTGTGCCAATTTAGTGGCTGAGGTAGCTTTTTGCTTTTAAGGCTTACCACTACTAAGTGTGTTAAAGCTACGGGCTCTTTTACTATTAGGTAGTTTTGAGAGTCATGATTGTTGACTTCATGAAAATTGGCTACTCGAGAAAGATCCCCATCTATTTGCCCACTATTAACTAATAAAATAATTCGGCTTCCGGCCATTTCTTCTACTTGTGCTTCGATTGAATAGGGCTTTAACGCTGCTTGAATCACATCGGTTAGATATAAACTTAGTGGTGGCCGGGTATGAGTGGCAAACAATAATTTGCCTTGCGCGGTATGACTAAAAAACGCCAGAGACAATAATGCCATGCTTAATAAAGTTAGGCGTTGAATCATGCTAAATGTTCTTTCTCTATTCTAGATAGGTTGCACCCATTTAAGAATACAAATACTAAGCTGTCAAATTAGTTTTGGTTAAAAATACTCCCATCTTAGATGTACCTATCGAACCCTTAAAGTTATTAAGTTACATACCTAAGTATCGACTGGCAGATTGGTTTATTTTTTTCTATAGGCTCTAATAGCTTCATCGAGTTGCTCCACAGCGGATGCAACAACACTAATATTAAAATGAGAATTTAACCATGTTGAAAATTGTTAAAACATCTATCGCCCTTGCTACTCTTTCTTTATTCACAGCTGGTCAAGCCCAAGCTGATGTAGGTGAAGCTTTGCAAAATATTTGCACTATAGTGAAAGCAGATGACAAAGGTGAATTACGTAAAAAAATGAAACGTGTGCAGTCTGATTATCGTCTTAAGTTAAAAGACTACTACACAGGTGTATCTTGTGGCGGTAACAGCTTAATACGTACTGCCATGTTAAGTAACGCGGTAGAAACCGGTACCTTAATGATTAAAAAAATGCCAAAAAGTGATTTGAGCTCGCCAGAGAAAGATGGCAAGACAGTGATTGCTTGGGCAGCAGAAAACGGCTTAGATAGTTCTCCTATAGTAGAAGTATTAAAAGCGCGTATCTAATTGTTCCTGAGAACATAAAGTTCAACATGGAGGGTAGTGTTTAGTTGGCCAACAACCAAATGCTTACCTTAGAAAACGGCCTCTTATGAGGCCGTTTTTTATTGGGCGATTTATAACCTTAGGTAGAAGGATTTAGCAGGCAAACTTGCTATGTGAATGATTTACCCTTACTTTGCAGCTAAATTATCTTTCACATTTTGTATTGGTTTTTATGCTTAGCTCAATAGAGGGCTTTATTCTTACTACCCGAGTGGTTGAATACCATGGTCAGCAGTGTATTGAAGTTTGGTTTCTAAGTGATCAAGGACCAATAAAAGGGTTTACACCAGCACAAGCTGGATTGTTCTTTATTTGCCAATCTGAGCAAAATAAAGTTGCTGATTTATTCTCTCAACATAAGATTGCTTATCAATACAAAGCCCTTGAGTTAAAAACCTTCGAGCAACAAGCTATTGCAGGTTTGTATTTTTCAAGCAGCAAAGCGCTGTTTAAAGCCAAAGAATTACTCAATCAACACAAAATCACCACTTATGAGCAGGATATTAGATTAACCGATAGGTATTTAATGGAACGCTTTGTTTATGCCAGTGGCAGTTTTAGCGGGATCCAATCTCAAGCTAGGCATGCTAAAGGGACTAAGGCCACTCTTGAGCTAAGCCGATTACAAGTTAAACCCAGCCAATATCAACCTAAATTTAGGTTGTTGTCTATTGATATAGAGTGCAGCGAAAAAGGCCAGTTATTTTCAATAGGCTTAGCATCAGAGAACTTTAACTTAGTGTTGATCATTGGCCAGCCGCAACCAACTTCGCATAATTGGATCAAGTGGGTAGCAAACGAAAAAAGCTTATTACAAACTTTTGTGGCAGAACTCACTAATTTTGATCCAGATATTATTATTGGTTGGAATGTGGTGAATTTTGATCTGCGTTTGCTGATCAAGCGTGCTGCTTTATACAGGGTTAAGTTAACCTTAGGCAGAGATAATCAAGCAATAGTGTGGCGCGATGCCAGAAACGAAGTGAATCAGGGTTATGTGTCTATGCCAGGCAGAGTGGTAATTGATGGCATAGACGCATTAAAAACCGCAACCTATCAGTTTTCCAGTTTTAGCTTAGAGCATGTGGCGCAAAGCTTATTAAATAAAGGCAAGCTAAGTGAAAATATAGAAAATAGATTGGCTCAAATAGAACACGATTTTGTGCACGATAAAATCAAGTTAGCCCAATACAATCTACAAGATTGTCGGCTAGTGTTGGAGATTTTTGCCCAGACTAAAGTGTTAGACTTTTTAACTTTGCGTAGCCAATTAACTGGCTTAGAGTTAGATAGAATGGGCGGCTCGGTCGCGGCCTTTATTAATTTATATTTGCCAAAGTTGCATCGCGCAGGATATGTATCACCTAACCGCCCAATGGATGGTGGCTTAGCAAGCCCTGGTGGCTATGTGATGAATTCCAAGCCAGGCCTATACAAAAATGTGTTAGTGCTGGATTTTAAAAGTCTGTACCCCTCTATTATTCGTACCTTTAAAATTGATCCATTGGGCTTAGTTGAAGGTTTACTTGCCCCAGAGCAGGCCATTATTGGGTATAAAGGCGCAATGTTTAGTCGAGATAAGCATTTTCTGCCAGATATTATTACCTCCTTATGGCAACAACGTGATGAGGCTAAACTTCATCAGGATGGGCCGCGCAGTCAAGCTATTAAAATTCTGATGAATTCTTTTTATGGGGTACTAGGTTCGGGAGGATGCCCGTTTTACGATACCCGTTTAGCTAGCTCAATTACTATGCGCGGTCACGATATTATGCAAACCACTGCACAATGGATAGCGCAAGCCGGCTATCAGGTCATTTATGGTGACACAGACTCTACCTTTGTATGGTTAGATGGTGAGTACACTGAAGCGCAAGCGCAAAAAGTGGGTCATGAGTTAGCCTTATCTATTAATCAGCAATGGCAGCAAAAAATCAAGCAAGAGCATCAGTTGGCTTGCCATTTAGAAATAGAATTTGAAACCCACTTTAGTCAATTTTTAATGCCTACCATTAGAGGATCTGAGCTAGGCAGTAAAAAGCGTTATGCTGGCCTTAAAAGTACTAAAGCGGGTGAAGAATTAGTATTTAAAGGCTTAGAAACTGTACGTTCTGATTGGACTCAACTAGCCAAAGACTTTCAATTAACCTTATATCAATTGGTGTTTGCTAGGCAAAATGTGCAAGACTTTTTAATCGACACCTTGGCGAAAACCCGCTCAGGGCAGCTAGATGAGCAATTGGTGTATCGTAAACGCATAAGACGAAATTTGGCACAGTATGTTAAAAATGTGCCTCCGCATGTTAAGGCCGCACGCCTAGCGGATCAAAAAAACGCTGAGCTGGGTAAGCCTTTAAAGTATCAAAATAAAGCTTGGATCAGTTATGTGATAACGACTAATGGGCCAGAGCCAATTGAATATTTAACTAGCCCGATAGATTACGAGCACTATGTAGACAAACAGATTAAACCCATAGCTGAAGGGATTTTACCTTTTATTGGATTATCTTTTGAAAATTTGACCAGCCAACAAATGGGTTTATTTTAAGCAGAATTGAAAAAGCGAGTAAGGCTAGGCTTACTCGCCTATAGGCCGTTATTTTTGTTTAACTAACCAACTGATTAAATCAACCATGTCATCTGGGGTCATGTCACGGGTAAAAGTGGGTTGGTACTTATCGTTCACTATAATAGTAGGTACACGTCTTACACCACTAGCTTGCTTGTCATTCTTGGCCACTTGGCTACGAATGCCAAAGCTGTTTAGCATTTTTTCTAATTGTGCTTGATCAGCTCCAGTGCTTTTGTACACCTCTAATAAATCTTGTTTATTAACTATTTTTTTACGCTTTTGATGGATGGCGTTAAATAATGCTTGGTTAAATTGAGCATCTGTATTTAGAGCTTTTGCAGCCAACATAATAGCAGTGGCATCATTTTGGGTTTGTTTTGAAGTGCTGCCGTTAAAGTTTACATGGACTTTTTCGAATGGCACATTGTCGGGCAAGGCACTTTTAATTTGTGGCACTAAGGTTTCAAAGGCATTACAAGCAGGACACCAGTAAGAAAACACTTCTTTAACATTTTGTTTGGCGCTGGCATGTTCGGCAATAACAATATAGTGGGTGCCTTCTTGCCACTTAGATTGAGCAGCTGTGGTTAAAGAGATAAACAGGGCCGATAAGGCAACTAAGGTAAAACGCATAAAATTCTCTCAAATAAAAATTAGTTCAAACAGATAAGCCAGTAGCTTAATGCTACTGGCCTTTAGCTTATTTTTTGTTGGTTAAAAATACAACTAAATCAATCATGTCTTGGGTAGTCATATCGCGGGTGAAGGTAGCTTGGTATTTACCATTAACAATAAAGTTAGGCACACCACTTATGTGTTTTCTATAGTCGCTAATGGTTTTGTTGTTTAACTTTACCTGGCTATTTACCGCAAAGCTTTTAGCCGTTTTGTCAAAATCTTCTGGTGATACACCATTGATGACAAAAATGTTTCTTAAGTCTTTCAGGCTGGTAATAGCAGAGTTAGACACATGTAAATACTTAAAAATCGCTTGGTTAAGTTCTTCACTTTGATTCAAGGTACGGCCGATCATCATGGCTTTAGTGGCTTCATCTTGAATGGCTGGACTAGTAAAACCCATAAAGTTCACATGGACTTTTTTAAATTCAACATCTTCTGCTAGCTTACTTTTGATTTCTTTAACCAGCGGCTCAAACTGATAACAGTGAGGGCACCAAAAAGAAAAGAATTCTAATACTTGTTTTTTTTCTGTGGCTTGGTCGGCGATCACTCTATAGTGGGTGCCTTCGCGCCACTTTTCTTGCGCACATGCTTGTAAAGGCAATAAAAAACTAAGTAATGCAATAGTCAGGATTTTTTTCATATTTAACAGCGTCTCTAGTAATAACAATCTTGCTCTAACGTTATCATAGCTAAGCAACAATACCGATAGTGAATGATTGTGTTCTTTGTAAATGAGTGTGAATACAGTGCTTTATATAATGTGGCGAGCTAAAAATCAAAAAGGTCGCCTTATTTTTAAGGCGACCTTTTTAAATTAAACAATAAAACTAGAGTTAAAACACGTAATTTACCGCGAATCTAACTAGGGTGGCATCGGCTGTCTCTATTAATTCGTCATCGTATTTACTCAAGTCGGCTTTGAGCGCTACATTGGTATCCATGTCGTAGCGCAAGCCTAAGGTCATAATATTATACTTACTAGCAAAAGCTTGCTGAACACCTGTTACAGCCGCTCCCACAGGCCCTTGAAAAGGCGCGGGTAAGGCCGCTACTTGGTCTAGAAAACGAATATCTGCATCACCATCAAAAACTTCATAAGTCATAGAAGGAGTAAACTTACCCGAACGTAAACCGGCAGTCACATAATAAGCAGTATCTTTAGGCGAGAAAGATTCTTCTATGTTTACCTCTGTTACTTCGGCACTAACAAACCAGTCAAACTGATCCACTTCAAGTCCTAAACCATAAAAAGTGCCAGTGTCGCCATCTATACGTAGTAAATCGGCAATGTTAGCCGGAAGTTGAGCGAAGGTGACTTCTAAGGCCGCTGGCGTAAAGTAAGTGGTTCCGCGTCCTGCTACAGCCCGAATTTTAAACCAGTCGTAAGTCGCCTCTGCCGTTAAAATTGCAGAATCTTCGGTGTTTAAATCCACAGGTGTGACACCACCTTGGCCGTCACTAATATCAATACTGCTATTAATTGTGCCTATACCAAGTTGCAAACCGTATTCCCAATCACCGGTATAGTTATTGTAATCTAACCTCAGTCCTTCAAGATTGTTGAATGCCACGTCATATACAGAGCGTGGCGCATTCACCCAATGGTATGAGTAGCCTACATCTTTTGATGAAGAGTAACGGAATAACGGCACTCGCAACCTACCTGCAGAAATGCTCAGGTTATCTGTGGCTTGATAAGAAATATAAGCCCACTCAAAATCGGCTTGGTAATCTTGATTGCCTTTAGCCACAATTTGTCCAGTGGCCGTCATTTTATCATTAATGTCACCACTGACTTGAATGGCAAACAAGCTTTCTTCAGAAAAGCTGATGCTATCGTCGTAGCCATATAACGTTTCATCAGAACTGGTAATGCCACCAATAAAATTTGCAAAGCCGTTGATTCTAATTTCAGCTTGGGCAGTGAAAGTGCTGGCAGTGATTGCCACTAAGATAAGTAATTTTTTCATGTTCATGCTCCTAATTAATTCAACGAAACGACTTTTACGGCATCTGTTACAGATCCACTATCTATATAACCAATGGCATTTTGGTTGTTGGCAACAATGTCGAGTACTGCTGCATCGTTGTCTAACTCTTTAGGAGGAATGCCTTTACCAGTAAAGACTAACTTAGACCAGTAAGCGGCTATTTGGGTTGAACTGCGGCCCAAGGTGTCTGTGTCAAAGCTACTGCGTAGGGCATTAGCTGTGGTCTGATTCACAGGTAATGCTTCTTTTCCATTTGAAAACTTTTTTTCTTTACCCAAAAAGATCCTTTGTACTGACTTTTTCGAAATTTCGGCATCGTTGCTTGGGTGCACAACTATGACTAATTCAGCATAAGAAAAGAATGAAATGACCCAACCCAGAAGGATCCCAGCCAGAAGTTTAGTCACGCTTTGATAGTTCATGTTTGATACCTATATGACGCTTTATTTAGTATGGAAATTTATAGCTATAAACTGATTTATTGCTAAATTTCGTTTTCCTTTTTTCTCAATTAAATGTGAATTTCATCCATGGAAAACAGAGAGTTAGTATGAATTTGTACCGACACTGCAAATTTAGTTGTTAGGTAAAGATTATAGGTATGCTTTTGATTGCCTACTAACAACCTTGTAGCCCTTTACTCTTTTAACAATCTAAACTGAAAGCCTAATACATATAGAAGTGTAGTAGATTTGTTGGGCCATGCTTTAATTTGCGTGTGAGTGCTTAAATGGCTATAAAACTAGCGGGGGTTCGTGCAGCGCAGAAAACTGTTCTTTTAATCCAAGAATTTGTTGTTCCCAATACTTACCTTCAGCAAACCACGGAAAAGCTTGTGGAAAAGCTGGATCTTGCCAACGTTTTGCTAACCAAGCCATATAATGAACCATACGCATGGCCCGCAAGGGCTCTATTAAGCTTAACTGACTGCTATCAAAAGGATTAAACTCTTCGTAAGCACAGACTAAAGTGTCCATTTGTATAAATTGCTGTTGACGATCTCCCGACAGCATCATCCACAAGTCTTGAATGGCAGGGCCGGTTCGACAGTCATCTAAATCGACAAAAGTTGGGCCATCGCGCCATAAAATATTGCCAGGGTGACAATCGCCATGCAGGCGAATACTAGTATGAGCACTAAATTTTTGCTGAGTTAACTCTATTACCTGTTTTAAAATAGTAAAAAAAGCGGTGTGCAAATGTGTCGGGATCAACTGGCTTGTAAGTAATCTTTGTTCGGGCTCGAGCAAGTGTTCTTGAATGTTTAAACTAGGTCGGTGCACAAAGTTTTGGCTTTTAGCTACCGCATGGATACGGCCAATAAATCTGCCCATCCACTCTACTTGATCTAAATTATCGACTTCAAATTGGCGGCCGCCTACAGAAGGAAAGAGCGCAAAATAGAAACCTTGATGACTATGTAAACTTTGCCCTTGAAATTTAAGCGGCGCCACTACAGGAATTTCATGGGCAGCCAATTCCATTGAAAAATCATGTTCTTCTTGTATTTGGGCTTGGCTCCAACGCTGTGGTCGATAGAACTTAGCCACATAACGTTGACTATTTTCTGCCACAAATTGATAGACCCTATTTTCGTAACTATTGAGGGCTAATAAGCCTGACTCTACTCGTATATCAATAGACTCAAGGGCATCTAAAATTAAATCTGGGGTGAGGCCTGAAAAATCAAAATGGCTCATAAATCTGGGTACACAAATTTGCTCAATTGTTTTACCTCAATTGGGTTTTCAGCTTGGTTGATAGACTTAACCAAAAAGTGAAATTCAGTGACTTCTTGAGTGAGTTTATCAGGATTAATAGCAATGCTAATGGGTAGGTTAAATACTTCTCCCCCAGCTACTAAAGCTTGGTCTTCACCTATATAAACATGGCCATCTAAATCTATTACTGACACTTGGTACCTTTGGCTGATTTGTGACTTATTTAAAATTTTAACGGTAAACACATTCTCGATTAGGCCATTGCCGGTTTCTCGGTACATAGGCACTCTGTCTTTAATCACATCCACTTCAAGTGGGCTTCGGGTCATAATTTCAAACACTAATAGACCTAGCATTAATAGCAATACAGTTGCATAACCAATTAATTTAGGTCTAAGGAGTTTAGTTTGGCCGCCTGCCAGTTGAGTTTCAGAGGTAAAACTGATTAAGCCTTTGGGATAATTCATTTTTTCCATCACACCATTACAAGCATCAACACAAGCACCACAATTAATACATTCGTATTGCAAGCCGTTTCTAATGTCTATGCCTGTAGGGCACACCTGAACACACAAGTTGCAATCAATACAATCACCTAGGCCTTGTGCATGGTTTTCCTCAGCTGTGGCTTTTCTACCTCTGGGGCCGCGTGTTTCACCCCGCGTTTTGTTATAGGCCACAGTAAAAGTGTCTTTATCAAACATGGCAGATTGAAAACGCGCATAAGGGCATATGTGAGTACACATAATTTCACGCATCCAGCCTGCGTTTCCATAGGTACAGGCGGTAAAAAATAAAACCCAAAATACCAGCCAGAAACTTGAGTTAAAGGTAAAAAAGTTGACAAATAATTGGTCAATAGGAGTGAAGTAGCCAACAAAAGTTAAAGAAGTAAATAACGCTACTGCTACCCAGGCCAAGTGTTTGGTGGTTTTTCGCCAAAATTTATCAAAATCCATTTTGCGTTGATCTAACTTCATACGCTTGTTGCGACTGCCTTCAATTTTTTCTTCAAACCAAATATAGATAAAAGTCCAAGTGGTTTGTGGGCACATAAATCCGCACCATACGCGGCCAGCAAAAGAAGTTACAAAAAACAGGGCAAAGGCAGCAACAATTAGTATCCAGGCTAACAGGGTTAAATCTTGTGGCCAAAGAGTTAGGCCAAAAATATTAAATCTTTGTGCGGCTAAATCAAAAAGTATCGCTTGTTGCTGATTAAATTGCAGCCAAGGCAGTATTACAAAAATACCTAAAAACAGTAACCCAAAAAAACGTCTAATATTTTCTAACATGCCAGTTACGGCACGTACATAGATCCTACTTCTAGGAGTATAGGAATTATCATGTTTGCTTTTATCTGGGCGATGAACTTTAACGGGAGAGATGATTTTTACCGGAATGCGGTCACTCATTAGATGTCCTTAAATTTCTAAAAGCAATAGCCTATAAAGCCGCATTATTATATCAGTAAGTTAGGCTTACTGCTTTACCCTGTATGAGTTATTTAGAAAATTTGCTGTTGTAGCAGTGTTATCCTTAGTTATTAGAATACATAACCAATCTTGCTTTTGACTTGGCGATTTTCGCGTATTATCAAGGAATGAAGATCCCTTAGGTATATTAGAGAATGATGTTATGTTTCGTTTTGTAGTGGTTAGTTTTGAAATTTTGGCTTTGATTATGGTGTTGCGCAGCGACTTTGTGCAGTACTGGCTGTCTGACTTGCAAACTAGTGCATCGCAATGGATGGATCAAGTTGCTAATGTTGTAGAAAACCAACAATTGTCTGAATTTAGAGAAGATATAAAAAACTATTCGCAAAATCTAAAACCGGCTCAAGAAGAGTACATAGATAAAATTACCGAAAATAAGGCGCAGTTAACTCGTTTTAACCAACACTATTGTGTGGCTGGCGATAAAAACCCTTTTATATACGGAGTAAATTTACGTTATTTGTGTAGCGAAATTCAGCGTAAAAAAATAATCAAAGAGGTGGTTTAAAACGGGTTAGGTAAAGCTATAACAAACTTAGCGCCGCCTAAACTCGAATCTGTGACATAACAACGGCCCTGATGCCAATCGATAATTTTTTTCACTATAGCTAAGCCCAAACCTGCTCCTCCTTTTTGCCTATCACGACTTTCATCAGGACGAAAAAACGCTGAAAATACTTTTTCACGCATGGCTTGACTCACACCTTCTCCATCATCTTCTACACTGATTTCAATTTCTTTGGCCAGTTGTGTTATGTGCAATTTGATTGTGCTGTGGGCATAACGTTGAGCATTTACCACTAAATTTTGAATGGCTCTTTCGATAAAATGTTCGTCGGCTAATACATGTGCATCATCGCCGCTAACAGTGACAGTTAATTCGGTAAAGTCCTGAGTCTTTAAGCGTTCAATAAGCTGTTGGCATAAGCGTTTAATGGGAATTTCAGACAAATTCATTTCTGGGATCTGTGCGTCTGTACTGGCGTAATCCAACATTTCTTGAACTAATTGTTCCAACTCATTGACATCTTTTTGCATGTCTTGCCATGTGGCGCTTTGTGCCGAGGGTTGCATAGCTAGGGCGAACTTTAATCGTGCTAAAGGTGTACGAAACTCATGGGTGACAGCCCCACTTAACTCTTTTTGGCTTTTGATCAGTTGGCTGATTTGTTGGCTCATGTTGTTAATTGACTGAGCTATGGGATAAATCAAAGATGCTTTGCCTATAGTGTTTTTGGCTAGGCTGCCATCTGGCAACACATTTGAAGTGCATTGTTCGAGTTTACGCAAGTCGCGCCACAATGGCCAAATCCACAGTGCAATGACACAACCTAATAACACAAAAAAAATCAGGCTATACAGCATAAATTTTTGGTTATCTAAGTTGTTTAAAGGCACAGTTACCGCTAGCAGTTGTTGGGGCTGATGTAATAAATAGATATGTTGGTTTATATCAGCATCATTAACTACTATGGCACGGCCATCGTTAAGTAAGTTAAGTTGTTCTTTTGTCCAGGCGATATCTTTGGGTGATAATAACTGGTAGGAAAGAGGTAGTGCTTCAACCGCTTTTAATAAGTCGGCTGGTTGTTGATTTAGGCTTTCTAAGGCCGATTTGAGGATCTGGGTTTGAGAAAAATCGTTTTGATTAAAAAACACCTGATCTAAAGCTGCACTTAACCCCACTAATGCCAGTGCAATAAATAAATATAAACTGATAAAAAGTCTGGCCATATAAAACTAGTCGTCCCAAGCATCGGCGACAAAAAAGAAACCTTTTCCCCAAATGGTTTTTATGCGGTAGGGGTGTTGGGCATTATCTTTAAGCTTTTTACGTAAGCGCGAAATTCTCACATCTGCACTTCTATCTAAACCGTCATATTCGCGGCCAATGACCTCAGTGTATAAAGTGGAACGTTCAATTAACTTAGAGGGATTTTCTGCTAGCTTCCACAACATATCAAATTCATGACTGGTAAGTTGTACGTCTTGGCCTTTTAAGTAAGCACAGCGGGTCGCGCGATCTATTACTAATTGTCCGTACTGCAGTTTTTCTGGTTGATTTAAAGCTTTAGCTGTTGGCTTGTTGCGCCTTAATAACGCATTAATACGCGCTAATAAAACTCTGGGCTCTACAGGTTTAATAATATAGTCGTCTGCGCCAATTTCTAAACCAAAGACTTGATCAAAATCGTCATTTTTAGCCGTCATGAATAACAGAGGACCAGAGTAATGTGGGCGAATTTTACTACACAAGCTAAAACCATTTTCGCCGGGTAGCATGACATCTAACAACACTATATCGGGAGTAGAGGTTTGAATACGTTGCAATAAATTCTCGCCATTTGATAAGCGCTCAACCTTAAATTGATGCTCTTTTAAAAACTGACAAATTAAATGGCTTAGACGATCGTCATCTTCAACCAATAACACCCTTTTGTTCAAAATAGGCTCCATGGTGCACGAACCCTCCTGCGCAAGTGAGTAGACTCAAGATATTTAATTTTTAACTGTTTAGACAATACGGTTTTGTGGGCTGCATCTTTTAGTTCTAGAGTGGCATTTTGTTTGATAGTTAAAGCAATTTCTTGTGGAAAATATGCCCGTTTCGAACAACGAATAAGCGCATCTTCAAGAAACAAACAAAAGGTTTCTTGGGGTAAGTGATGGGCGTCAATTTTAATTAGCATCTCGCACACATCACCTATGTTTTGCACTACACAAATACTAGGTTGAAGATCCCATTTTGGTGCTTGAGCAAAAGTATTCTGAGCGAAAAAAGTCGCTAGAAAAACGACAAATATTTTCAATTCTCTGGCCTGTTAGAAACGATACGCCACACCCACAAATAGTTTGTTGATACTATTTTCCTTAATTAGTGGACTGGCAGTTAATGAATCAGGTAATACCCTATGCTGCATTTGCGCAATCCACGACCATTTTTCATTAATAGGCTTGAGTAAATTTAATCCAATAAAGTGCTGCCAACCTGCTTGCCCATTAAAATGAAATTGGCGTAAATCTGTATCTTGTTTTGAAACACCATAATAATAATCGATTAATTGCCGGCTTTTCCAGTGACTACCAAGTTGTAAAGTGATTTGGGTTTGTTGGAATTGCCAATGATGTTGATAGCTAAGGCTGAGTTTATTACCTTGATGTACCTGGCTGATATCTTGCTCAACACTTAACGCCCACTCGCCATTTATGGTGTAATAATGCCCACGAAGTCCAGCATTTATTGCCCAATCTCGTTTATTAATTTGATTTATAGATAGGCGCGCCTGAGGTGGTGTGGGTAATTGATTATCTGCGCCACTGGGGAATAAATTATCAGAATTAAACAATAAATTGGCGGGGTGCACAAAGCTAAAAAATGCGCGCTCTTCGTCTAAGCGAAGAAAGCTTTCAAAGGCAAAGTTAGTTTGTGAATACCATTGGTAACCTAACTCGCCATTGTCAAAATAAGCCTTGTCACCGTACCAAGCTAAGTCTAACAAAGCGACTAAAGGGATATTATCGCCATCTACTAAAGGATTGGTTTTTACACCTAGCCCAAATGCCACACTGAGGTGCCAAGAACTTTTATTTACACAGCCTTCATTTTCACTGCATGCCAAAGCATTAGCAGAGCTAAGTAGACAGGTAAATAGCAGAATTTGACAGCAGAGTTTGTACAATGATTACAGCCACTAATGATTGAATAGGGCTAGCCTAGCAGAGTTTTAGATGGGCACAAAACAGGATTACAATTATTCACAAATAGAGGCAAATTCGATCATATTAAAACCCCTGAATTGGCTACAATTTAGCCTGTTAGAGTTTATCTTATAGGGGTAAATATGATTGGTCTTAACAAGTATCTAAAACAAAGCAATATGAAGCTGTTGTGGGTTGGTCTATTTAGCCTAGGGTTGATTGCCTGTTCAGGAGACAAAGATAGCGACTTAAACGAGGCGAATAGTGAAAGGCCGCGCCAAATACCAGAGCTTAACCCTGCTGGGGTGATAGATGGTCCTTTAGTAAAAGCTGGGCAAAAGTCGGTTCGCCAGTTTTTAATTAACGGTATTTTTTCTGCCAGTTTAGCGCAATCGACTGGAGATACCGAAAACATATCGCAGCCGACTCCTACTCAATCTCCCCTAAGAGCCGAATTTTCCACTACTAATACTCAAGAAATGGGAGTAGATGAGGCAGATAGAATAGAGTACGACGGGAATATCTTGTACCTAGCTAACCATAGACAGTGGTACGGTCAAGAGCCGTCTACTGCGCAAGTTCGGGTGTTAGAGCGGCTCAGTGACTTTTCGTTAAATCAGCTAGCAGAGTTGTCTTTAACAGATGAACAAGGCAATATCGAAGGGCTCTACTTAGCTGAAAACCGTTTAGCCGTACTCAGCGTTAATGCGCCTCTTTACAGTTTTGATATTTTACCTTTAGTGCCAGACCCTTGGCAGCCTAACAATCAAAAGTTTGCAATCGATATTTATGACACCCAAACACCAAGTAACCCTTTACTAGTTAGCCAAATTCAACTGGATGGGGCGCTGGTATCAAGTCGTCGCATAAACAACCATTTGTATGTGGTTAGCAGTTATACCGCCCATGTCGAAGGCTTAAACCCCAATGCTAAAACCGATCAGGAGTTATTAGCCAACTTTTTAGCTATTTGGGATACACCCGATTCAGACTTAATGCCAAAAATCTATATAGATGGGGATAAGGGCCAAGCACTCAACTTACCTGAAGATTGTGCCATACCGCAAAATGCCAGTGAAAAAGATGGCTATGCGCAATTACTCAGTATTGTACGGATAGACTTGAGCCAGCCAAACGACTACCAAGCCACTTGTATTAGTAGCATGGCGCATGCCTTGTACATGTCGTTCAACAATCTATATATCAGCGCTGCAATAGATAACCACACTTTATTGCACAAAGTTGCTTTGCAAGATAATTTGCCCTATCAAGCCACTGGCAAAGTTAGTGGTCAAATATTTGGACGTGGACCTGCCAACTTAAGACTGAGTGAGTTTCAAAATCACTTACGTGTGGTTACCAGTGATTACGCCAGTGGCGAGCCTGAACACAAACTGTTTATTTTGGCTCAACAAGGCAATCAATTAAGCCCTATTGCAACTCTGCCAAATGATGCGGCGCCTGAGCCTATAGGCAAACCCGGCGAAGATATTTATGCGGTTCGATTTTTTGCTGATAAAGCTTACATAGTGACTTTTGAACGCATAGATCCACTATATGTGATTGATTTATCTAATCCTCAGCTGCCTAACGTAATAGGAGCGTTGGAAATTCCGGGGTTCTCCAGTTATTTGCACCCATTAGCCGGAGGTTATTTGTTAGGGGTTGGGCAGCAAGTAAACAGCATGAATATTGGTGAAGACGGCGAAGCCACTTCACAGCCTGTGACACCTGAGGGCATGAAAGTCAGTTTGTTTGATATCACCGACCCAGCAAACCCTACAGAAGTAGCTAGTATAGTGAAACCCGATAGTTATACTCCAGTAGAGTACGACTATAGAGCTTTGTCGGTGCGCTATTCACAAGACTTTTACCAATTTGCCTTGCCCCTAGAAAGCTGGCAGCAAACAGACTCTGAAAGGCAAGGTTTTTGGACTGCTAGCAACAGTTTGTTATTGTTAGAAGTCAGTACTGAACATCATAAACCTAGCTTAACTGAACGCGCCGTTATTAGCCCGCCTGTTTCTGCGCAGCCCTATATTCATGGATGGCAAGATAGAAGTGTTATCCATGGCCAGAATGTTTATTATGTAAGAGGAAATCAGGTTTGGCAGAGTGTTTGGGAAGATAACCCAGAAATGTATGGTCCTTATTAAGGTAAGCTTTCTAATTCAGTTTGTATTCAGCATAAAAAACCATACTTAGCATTAGAGAAAGTAAGAGGTGAAATTATGAAAATCAAAATTACCGCCATAGCAGCAGTGTTATCTTTACACTTTGCAGGCGCTACAGTAGCGCAGCCTGCATTAGAAATTGAATGGCAAGAGCCAAATAAATTTACTGATGTAAAACCCACTAACCAAACGCGCAAACGTTTTATTAAATCTACCTTAAATGAACTTGAAGAGTATCTGCAGTCATTGGTGGTTATGTTGCCAGCTGAGCATAAATTAGTCATGAAAGTGACAAACTTAGACTTAGCAGGACAGGTGTGGCCAGCGTCTTTTGTGGGAGTCGGTAGCGTTTCGACTGATGTTCGAATTGTAAAAAATATCGATATTCCGCGTATTCACTTTAGCTATCAATTAATTGATGGCCAAGGGCAACAGATCAAACAAGCTGAGGTGGATTTAAAAGATATGTCATTTTTAGACCGCTCGAATCGTTTGTTTAAAAACGACAGCTTAAAGTACGAAAAAAACATGCTGAAGCGTTGGTTTGAGAAAGAGTTTGAGCAACAGCTAAAACCTAAACAAGAGACTAGCGAATTAGCAGCGAATTAACCCCAGCTAATGGGATTATACATACACCTTATAGGTGTTTTTACCCGCTGCCTTAGCTGCATACAGAGCTTCGTCGGCTTGCTGTAATAACATCTCAGGTGTGGTGTTGTTATCTGGACGAGAAAAGGCAATACCAATGCTAAGGGTAATATAAGCTGTAACATCGCTAAAAGAATGAGGTAATCGTTCGGTTTGCAGCGCATCTACTATTTTTTGTGCAAATTTTTCGGCACTGGCTAATTCTGCGTGTGGCAAGATACAAATAAATTCTTCACCCCCGTATCTTGCTACAAAATCACTTTCTCTTTGTAATATATTAGAGAGTATATCAGCCACACTTTTTAAGCAGTTATCTCCTGCCATATGGCCATAGTTGTCGTTATAAAGTTTAAAGTTATCAATATCCATTAATAACACAGCTATGGGCATCTTTTGCCTTTTAGCTAATTCAATATCATGCTCTAAACGAATGTCTAGGGCTCGACGATTAGCAATGCCGGTTAAGCCATCTAACATTGATAATTCTTCTAATGCTTGCTTTTGCTGCTCTATAGTATGAGTAAACTCTCTAAAGGTATGAGCTAAATCAGTAATTTCGTCATTGCCATGTATAACAACGTCACATTCATCCCCTAGAGCTTGATTACGCACCATTTGGTTGACTATTCTTAAGCGTTTTAATACACGGCGTTGGAATAAAATAATGATACTTAATAAAAATATTACTCCGCCTGCTAATACATAACGCATAAGCTGAGTTTCTTGCTCCAAATCACTCACTGAATCAGCTACTTGTTGGGTAATGTTTTGTTCGGTTTCGTTTGAGATGTAACCTAAATGTGCTACATAGTCTTCGATTAAGTGATGCACAAAGTTACCGCGCCCCGTTACTCGCCCTTGTAATTGTAAAATTTGAATTTTTAAATCTGCTAGACCATCTTTGCCAAATACCAAAGTACGTAACTCTTGGATCATATGTTGTTGCATGGGTTTTAGTTCATTTTGGCTTTTAACCCTATCTAAATGGTCTAATTGAGCTTCTAGTTGTTTAAACAAAAGTCGAACTTGTTGCAAACGCGCTTCATCTAAAGCTTGCTTAGTATTTAACAAAGCTTGTAGGTAGTCGATTAGCCAGTCTGATGATGAAAACTGCTGAACATTTGAGGCCTGAATTCCTAGTAATGAGATCTTGCCTTTAAGGGTGCGCATTTTTTCTTTTAAGGCTAATAAATTGCCAACTAAAACCGAGAATTCATCTAGTTCAAGGTGAATGGTGTCTAATTGAATATCTAAAAATTCATTGGCGTCTATGGCTTTTACTGCAAGATTTATGGCATCTAAATTAGCATTTAGCTGTTTTTCAACTAAGCGCTTAGAGGCATAAGAAGTCGATTGAGATAATAGCTCGGTAGACTCAAGTAAACGAGCAGATTGATTAAACAAATGGCTAGTGCTAATTAAATTTGGTAAAGCATGATTAGAAAACTTTACCAATACAGTCTCAAAATTTAATAAACGACTAAAGGTAAAATAACTTAACAATACAAAGACCACAAAAATACCGGCCAAGCCTGCACTGAAGACTTTAAATAATGACACCCGCGCTTTTTTGGTAGGTTGTTGCATGGCCATTAGTCTATCCGTTTAATTCTATTATCTAGTTTAGGTGCAAGGTGCTTTTGCCTTTGAATTGCACGAATAATTAAATCAGAGATTAATGGCGCAGCTTGAGAAGACAATTCGACTTTAGTGGCGTTTGTCAGCATATCAAATCCATCCCCACCGTTTGCTATATAGTTTGATGTGGCAACAGTGTAGGTTTGGGTTAAATTAAGAGGTTGCCCATTGACCAAAATATTTTGAGTTCGCTGTCCAATAGGATTGTTCAAAGAATAACTAAAACTTAACCCTGAGACTTGTAAAAATCTACCTTTAGCGGTTTCCACTGCGCTTACTGAGTTTTCTAAGGCTTGTTTAAGCTGAGCACCGGTTATTTGGACGACGGCGAGGTAGGTTCTAAAAGGCAACTCAGATGCTATATCACGGCGAGTAATAGCCGTACCTTGTGCATAGCTTTTGTTGCCTCTTATTACGCCGCTATTAATTAAACCAACATCTGCTTTGGCAAAATTTTTCATGGTATCGGCAATAAAATTACCAAACGGCATTTCTTCGGTACGTATGCGTTCGCGGTCGGTGTTAATGGTTGTATTTAATACCCCAATTTTTTGTTCAAGCAATCGATTGAGTCTTTGTTCGTATTCAGTAACTAACTTGGCGGTATCAGACTGATGACTTAACTTATCTAAGGAAATATCCTGCTGTTCCACTACTAAGTTGTTTTTTGCAGTGTTGCCTTGCCAGACTAATTTGAGCACTGTAATAGGATTGTCATAAGACACAGTAAAAATATTATTCGACTCTTGATGTAAAAGAGGGTCGGCAGAAATGGGAGACACTTGTAAAGCTAAATCAATTTTTTGCTCTGCTAATAAGGTCTGATAATAATCGCGGTCTTTTGAATACACCAAAATGATTAACTCCGCGCCTTTTTGTTTAAGCTGGGTAATTTGTCGATTAATAATTTGCTGCGGTTCAAATACGTCCACTCTTTTTAATAAGTACTCTTCTACTACTTCTTCATCAAGAATGGCGATAAAGCCTATTTGCATGTTTTGTTTTTCGATCACTATGCTGGATAACACACCCTCTAAATTTGAATTGATTAAGGGGTCGTACAAATTGCCAGTGACTATAGGAAACGCGGCTTCATAAGTGCGTAAAGTTAATTCGTCTTCATAATAACTAAACTCGCGTTTAGTCAAAGTCATCAAATCGGGCTCTAAAGTATTAAGAATATCAATGATATGAGAGCCTCTGTCTAAGCTAGACAAAGGGCTAGGTCCTAGGCTGCCACCGGTAAATGCAAATAAAGTAGAATCAGGCTGTGATCTTAGTTTATTTAAAACTTCAGCTAAATCTGAATAGGAACCGTTAGAAGTATTGCTAATGTCTGGCATATTGCCAGCAAATACCAGGTTAAGCTTTTTTTCTACAGCTAGCACAGGTTGCAGCGCAATAAGCGAGAGGCACAAGATGCTATTAATAAAATGTAGATTAAGCCTTCTCAAGGCATACCTCTCTTAACAATTTATGACTGGTATTCTAACCGATAAAAAAAAGGATGCCACTTTATTGAAACACCCTTGATTTTTTATACCTTTTAAAGTGACTCTATACTTTGTTTCTGAGCGGTTAATTTGCTCATTTGCATAGTAAAGTCTGCCAACTTTGCTTTTTCTTTGTCAATCACTGCAGCTGGAGCATTGCTTACAAACTTCTCGTTTGCCAGCTTGCCTTGAGTTCTGGCAAAGTCTTTTTCTAGCTTGTCGTAAGCTTTAGCGATTCGAGCTAATTCGGCGTCTTTGTCGATTAAACCAGCCATAGGAATTAAAATTTCCATTTCGCCAACTAAAGCTGTGGCCGAAGCCGGCGCTTCTTCGTCTGGCGCTAACAAATCAATCTTTTCCAGTTTTGCCATTGCACCTAAAAACACATTAGTTGATTGCAGTCTTTGCCAATCTTGCTCACTAGCATTACGTAACAACACAGATAAAGGTTTATTCGGTGAAATATCCATTTCGCCTCTGATGTTACGAATACCCACTACAAAACTTTTTAGCCATTCGATATCTTGTACTGCAGTTTCATCCATTAATTGAGGGTTTTGTTGAGGGAAGCTTTGTAACATTATGCTGTCTGCAGTCGTTTCTGCGCTAGTGCATAAAGGATGCACTTTTTGCCAAATTTCTTCTGTGATAAAAGGCATAACAGGGTGCATTAAGCGTAATAGATGCTCTAAAACATTGACTAAGGTATGTCGCGTACCGCGTTTTTGCGCCTCGCTGCTGTGTTCAGAATTTAATATAGGTTTAGTTAATTCTAAATACCAATCGCAGAATTGGTTCCAAGTAAATTCGTAAATTAGCTGCGCAGCAATATCAAAACGGTAGTCAACTATAGCGTTTTCAAAGCCTGTAAGTGTTTGTTGAAACTTCGCCCAAATCCACTTGTCGGCTAAACTCAGTGACAATTCGCCACCTTGGGCACCTGTGTCTTGATCTTCAGTATTCATCAATACAAATCGCGAAGCATTCCATAATTTATTACAGAAATTGCGATAACCATCAACTCGGCCTAGATCAAAGTTTATGTCGCGACTAGTTGACGCCATAGCTGCAAAGGTAAAGCGCAGCGCATCTGTGCCATAAGCACTAATGCCGCCTTCAAACTCTTTGCGGGTGCGTTTTTCAATTTTTTTCGCATCTTGAGGATTCATCATGCCAGCGGTACGTTTAGCTACTAAGCTTTCTAAATCTATACCGTCAATTAAATCAATAGGGTCAAGCACATTGCCTTTTGACTTAGACATTTTGTTGCCTTGCTCGTCTCGAATAAGGCCAGTGATGTAGATTTCTTTAAACGGAATTTTGCCAGTAAACTTTTTGGTCATCATGATCATTCTGGCTACCCAGAAAAAGATAATGTCAAAGCCTGTGACCAATACTGAACTAGGTAAAAACTCTTCTAAATCAGGTGTTTGTTCTGGCCAGCCCATAGTGGCAAAAGGCCATAAAGCAGAAGAAAACCAGGTATCTAGTACATCGTTGTCTTGGCGTAATGCCACGTCATCAGCTAACTGGTTTTTTGCTCGCACTTCAGCTTCGTCGCGGCCTACATAAATATTGCCCTGGTCGTCGTACCAAGCGGGAATTCTGTGGCCCCACCAAAGTTGGCGTGAAATACACCAATCTTGAATATTGTGCATCCATTGGTAGTAAGTTTTGTTCCAGTTTTCTGGAACAAATTTAATTTCGCCGCTTTCTACTGCTTCTATGGCGGGCTTAGCTAAGGACTCTACTGCCACATACCATTGATCTGTTAAGTAAGGTTCGATTACGGCACCAGAGCGATCGCCACGAGGCACTTTAAGTTTATGCGGTTCTACCTTAACTAAGACATCAGAGGCAGTTAATTCCTCAACTATTTTCTTACGCGCTGCAAAACGATCTAAGCCTTGGTATTCTGCTGGCGCCTTTTGATTAATTTTAGCGTCGTCTGTGAGTATGTTTATCATCTCTAGATTGTGACGCTTACCCATTTCGTAATCGTTAAAATCGTGAGCTGGAGTGATTTTTACACAACCTGTGCCAAATTCTGGATCCACATAGTCATCGGCAATAATATTAATTAAGCGCCCTGTAATAGGCAGTTTAATTTGTTTGCCTACTAAGGCTTGATAACGTTCATCTTCGGGGTGCACAGCAACAGCTGTATCACCTAACATGGTTTCAGGACGAGTGGTGGCAACCACTAATTCCCCACTGCCATCAGCCAAGGGATAACGCATGTGCCACATAAAGCCGTCTTCTTCTTCGTTTAGTACTTCTAAATCTGATACCGCGGTTAATAAAACCGGATCCCAGTTAACTAAACGTTTACCTCGATAAATTAAACCTTCTTCGTGCAACTTAACAAACACTTCTACCACTGCAGAAGATAAATTGTCGTCCATGGTAAAGGCTTCTCTGTCCCAATCTGGTGAGTCACCTAAACGGCGCATTTGTTGAGAAATGTTGCCGCCTGATTCAGCTTTCCATTCCCATATTTTATCAATAAAAGCTTCGCGACCTAAGTCGTGGCGGGTTTTGCCTTGTGCATTAAGTTGGCGCTCAACTACCATTTGGGTAGCGATACCTGCATGGTCAGTACCACATTGCCACAAGGTATTGTCACCTTTCATACGATGGTAACGCGTAAGAGCATCCATAATGGTATGTTGAAAAGCATGCCCCATATGCAGACTGCCAGTGACATTAGGAGGTGGGATCAAAATGCAGTAGGGTTCGCCTTGACCACTGGCTTTAAAATAGCCATTGTCTTCCCACTTTTGATAACACTGTTGCTCGATATTTTGTGGGCTGTAGGTTTTATCCATGGTGTTAAATCTCGTTTATGCTTGTGGCGGGCAAGGTGTCTAATTGACAACCTGCCGCGCGAAATTGTTTGTAACGCTCGCGTGCTTGGACTTTTAGCGCCTCTACGGCGGGAACAAAGTCGATTATGTGTTTATAGCGTGCGTGAAAATTGGGTACTTGGTCAGACAAATTAATTAACACTGGTCGATTAAATTGTTTGGGCGCTTGCCAGCATATTTCTACTGCTGTGCCATTGGCTGGCCCTTCACCCAATAAGTTGTGAGGAACAAAGGCATCTACAGGTAATTGCCATAATAGCTCATCAAACTTTTCTGCCTCTTGCTGATTATTGCAAAAGACTGTGACTTTTTGCCTATTGCGATAGTGCCGAGTCGATAACGCACATGCCAAAGCAAAATGCTGAGGCATATCCAATACTTCTGCTTGTTGTTCAAGCAAATAAAATGTGACCTGTGGCATATTAAAAGCTGTGTCTCTGACTACCAGTATTCACTATTAATCCTCGGTCTCTATGCCTGCTTTGTTCATTAAAAATTGCGAAAGCATAGGCACAGGGCGCCCTGTAGAGCCCTTTTCTTTACCACCAACCCAAGCTGTACCGGCAATGTCCATATGTGCCCAATTGTATTTGCGAGTAAAGCGCGATAAAAAACATGCCGCGGTTATGGTGCCCGCAGGACGACCACCTAGGTTACTCATATCCGCAAAGGGGCTTTCAATTTGTTCTTGATACTCATCCCATAAAGGTAAGCGCCAAGCTTTGTCGCCACTTTGTTCAGAGGCATTAATCAGTTCGTGAGCTAAAGGATTGTGATTACTCAAAACACCAGTAGCGTGCTTGCCTAATGCAATGACACAAGCGCCGGTTAAAGTGGCTACGTCTACTACTAACTCTGGGTCGAAGCGCTCTACGTAAGTTAAAGCGTCACATAATACTAAGCGCCCTTCGGCATCGGTATTTAATACTTCAACCGTTTGTCCTGACATAGTAGTTAACACATCGCCAGGGCGATAGGCATTAGCATCAGGCATGTTTTCACAGCCAGCTAACACGCCAATAACATTAATAGGCAGGTTCAATTCACACACTGTATGCATGGCACCTAAAACACCAGCGGCACCGCCCATGTCATATTTCATTTCGTCCATTGCTTCGCCAGGTTTTAGTGAAATACCACCTGAATCGAAGGTTAAGCCTTTACCAACTAAGACAATAGGGGCTTGCCCAGAAGGGCCGCCTTTATGCTCCATTATGGTCATAATAGATTCGTTAGCTGAACCTCTGCCAACGGCTAGGTAGGAGTGCATGCCCAGTTCGTGCATTTGTTTTTCATCTACTGCACTAACTTGCAAGTTAGGATAGTGCTTTTCAAGCTCTTGGGCTTGCTCTAACAAATATTTAGGATTGCAAATATTAGGCGGCATATTGGCTGCATCTTTAGTGGTTTTCACCCCTTGCGCCACAGCTAGGCCATGTTCTAATGCGCGCTCACCAATAGACAATTCACGACGAGTTGGCACATTAAATACTATCTTTCTTAACGGACGGCGTAACTCGCCTTTTTTGGTTTTTAGTTGTAAAAAGGTATACAGCGAATCTTGCGTAGCTTCTACTGCCTGACGTACCTTCCAATAGGTATCGCGACCTTTAACATGTAATTCTGTTAAAAAGCTGACCGCTTCCATTGAGCCTGTTTCATTCAGGGTTTTAATGGTCTTAGATATGATTTGTTTGTATTGGCGTTCGTCTAATTCACGCTCTTTGCCGCAGCCAACCAGTAACACACGTTCACTTAGAATATTTGGCACATGATGGAGTAACAACATTTGCCCGGCTTGCCCTTCAAGGTCGCCACGTCTAAGTAGATTGCTGATGTAACCTTCGCTGACTATATCTAACTGTTCTGCTACTGAGGTTAATCGTCTTGGTTCGAATACGCCTACTACTATACAGGCACTACGTTGTTTTTCTGGACTGCCACTTTTGACACTAAATTCCACTTTTGAACCCTCATTACGCTAAGTCTAATCACGGCTGCAAAAACCATTAACTACCCTTTTTATGTGATATTACTAAGCTGGGCTTGGGCAATGCAGTGATATTATTGTAAGATTTAACTTTGCCAATCAAAATCTGTAAACAAGACATTGGCTAAGTGCTTTAATTACGCACACTTTATAAATTAAACTTGTGAAAACGTTAAGTTTACTTAAAATTTCGTATAGTGCCACTAAAAATACTACTTTTCCTATGGATGTGATGTGCTGATTTTCCGCTATTTGATGAAAGAAACCCTTAAATCGCAAGTGGCTATTTTCTTGCTTTTAATGGCGATTTTTGTCACCCAAAAATTCGTTAGAGTGTTAGCCGATGCGTCTGATGGCGAAATCCCTGCGGGCTTAGTATTGGGATTTTTAGCCCTTCATATGCCTGTTTTGGCTTCTTTGATTTTACCCTTAAGTTTGTTTTTAGGCATTATGTTGGCGCATGGGCGCTTATATGTTGATAGTGAAATGAGCGTTATGCGCGCTTGTGGCATTAGTGAATGGTATATCACCCGAGTCATGTTGGTATTAGCATTGTGCATGGCAGTATTTACCGCAGTATTAACTATGTGGTTAACCCCTTTATCTATTGAAAGCCGTTATCAACTTGAAGAAAAAGCTGGGGCGCAAAGTGGTTTATCTAGTTTAATTTCGGGGCGCTTTCAGCAAACTGCCAACCAACAGGCGGTGATTTTTGTGCATGAAATTGATGCTGGCGCTACCCCTTTACGTAAAGTGTTTTTAGCTCAAAAAAGCGATGACTCTGAAACCCAAAGTGTGCGAATAGTGTATGCCAACCAAGGCGGCATTGAAGAACAAACGAATGGCGCACAAAAGTTGATTTTGGGGCAAGGCAAGCAGTATGAAGGGGAGTTAGGCAAGCAAGATTATCGAGTGATTGAGTTTGATGAGTATCAAATTCAAATTGCCGAGCAGCAAGCTGAAAAAAAACGCCGAAAAATTAGTGCATTTGCAACCACAGATTTAATTAACGATACCTCGATAGATGCCATTGCAGAATTGCATTGGCGCATAGCCATACCTCTTTCTTTGCCATTTTTAGTGTTAATAGCCGTGCCATTAAGTGCAGCAAACCCAAGGCAAGGGCGGTTTGGCAAAATGTTCCCTGCCTTAATGTTGTACCTAGGGTATTTTATGTTGCTTATGGCCGGTAGAAAGGCGTTAGAAGATGGCAATATACCCCCGCAATTAGGATTGTGGTGGGTGCATTTTGTACTCTTTGTTATAGGCATAGTATTGATATTGAAAAATCGACCTTTAGGGGTAAAGCTGCGCGCCCGCATTAAAGGAGATGGCCATGTTTAAAATTTTAGATGTTTACATTGCCAAAACCTTGTTGGCCACCACTGCCTTAAGTTTAAGTGTGTTAGTTGGCTTAAGTGGGCTAATTAAATTTATCGAACAAATGAAACAAGTAGGACGGGGTAGCTACGATATGACAGTGGCAGGCATTTATGTGCTACTTAGCTTGCCCCGCGAAATCGAACAATTCTTTCCTATGGCCACCTTAATTGGTGGGTTAATTGGCATGGGTATTTTAGCCAGTAATAGTGAGTTAGTGGTGATGCAGGCTGCTGGACAGAGCCGCTGGAACATTATTGTTTCGGCAATGAAATCGGCATTGTTAATGGTATTGTTTGTGATGTCTATTGGCGAATGGGTGGCGCCAGTGACAGAAACTAAAGCCAAAGAAATTCGAACTCAAGCTATATCGGGGGGCAGTTTATTTGCATCTGATCGACTCATCTGGGCCAAAGATGGCAATCATTTTGTCAGTATTGGTGAGGTAGTAAATACTCATACTTTAGGCAAAGTGAACAGGTATGAATTTGATGATAATTTGGTGCTTAAACAAATAACCAGTGCCTTTAAAGCTCAGTATACAGATAAGGGTTGGTTGCTAGAACAAGTAACCTATACACGCATGGATCAAGAGCGAATCCGGTATGAACAAAAATCCCAAGATAACTGGCAATCTAGTTTAACCCCAGACAAGTTAGGTGTAGTGACCATCAAACCCGAGGCCTTATCTATCCAAGGGTTAATTGAATATGTTAACTACAGTCGTAACAATAGCCTAGATCCCAGTCGTTATGAATTGGCTTTATGGCGCAAAATATTACAACCCTTATCTGTGGGGGTGATGTTACTTATGGCTTTGTCTTTTATATTTGGCCCTTTGCGCAGCGTGACTATGGGGGCTCGGATTATTTTAGGTGTGCTCACTGGCTTTGGCTTTTTTGTGAGTAACGAAGTATTTGGGGCAGTGAGTTTAGTCTATCAATTACCCCCAATACTAGGAGCCGCTTTACCTAGTGCGGTGTTTGCCGGCTTAGCTTGTTATCTTTTGCAACGAAGAAGCTAATCAGCAAGAGATTATTCTTGAATGTTTTTCCACGCCGCATGGTGATTTTGTTCTTTGCTTAGCACTAAAATTTCTGTGGAGACTAAGCGGTCTTGCAATGACTGTTTGTGTTTAATGTCAAATAACACTAACAATGTGCCTAGCCCACCTAAAGAACATATAAGGCGTAAAAGCGCTCGACCATAACCAAAGGGTTGTGGGTTGGTGCTAAATAAACGCAATCGCCATGCTCGCATACCTATAGTTTGTCCGCCATTGCGCCAAAACCAAAGAAAAAAACCTATTACCCAAAACGCTACCCACAGTTGCAAAATCAGCTGATATTCTGGTGACTGACTAATTAAATCACTAAAGTGTTGGTGCCCATTGTTATCTATTATGTTGTTTTCACTCAACAAAAGCAGGCTTATTAACATGACCATAGCGGCACACATGCCTACGGCCACCGCAACTAAGGTGTCGTAAATCATGGCAGCTAAGCGGCGCATAAAACCTGCACGTTGAGGTTGAGAAGAGCTTGAGTTCAATTAAGGTCCTTAAGGGATGTTTTATTACTAAGAGGTAAAGGCCCATAGTAAACAATCGGCCTAAATTTTCAATCTTAGAACTAGACTCAATCAATCTTCAGGTAAATAAGGCGAGTTTTAAAATAAAAAATCCACAGTTGCTTAAAAACTCAACAAGGAAGCTAAGACTTGCATAAAAACACTTGCATGCAAGACACTGCTCGCTATAATGCTCGCCTCTTGAAGTTTACGTTAAATTAACTTCAAAAATCACCTTTGCCAGTGTGATGGAATTGGTAGACATGACGGATTCAAAATCCGTTGCAGCAATGCGTGGCGGTTCGAGTCCGCCCACTGGTACCATCTTTGATGCTTTACATTAAAGATAAAATAACCTGCTTTTGGCAGGTTTTTTTATATTTGGCCAACTCAAGTCAGCCCCTATTCTTCCGCAACCCAATATTTATCAAAGTTTGTTGTTATTCGTTTTTATCAAGTTGTTGTTTTACAACTGTAAAAAGCTTGAGCATGGCTTGATTAAATAGACTTAATTGTTGATGTAATTCCCGTGAGCCTGAATCTTTGTCTGTATAAAGTTTGTCTTCAATATTTTTCGCTAGTTTAGCTAAGTTGTAGGCACCAATGTAATTAAGGGCAGGCAAGGCATCGTGAATGATTTTATGCACAGCATCTAAATCGTTAGTTTTTATTAAGTTTTCTAATGTGTGGATAATGTTTTCTTTGTCTAAAAAGTCATGTAATAAAGCTTGAAACTCTTGCTGATTAACAAAGAGTTTCTGCATAGCTTTAGCCTGCTCTAAAATAACTAACTTATCGATTTGTTCAGCTGTGGGTGGCAAGGTCGCTTGGTTTTGAGTTAATGCCTGTTGCGGGGATTGATTAGCTGGTTTAGCCAATAAAATTTCAGCCAAAACTTGATATAAGTATTCGGGATCTATGGGTTTAGTAATATGTGCGGTCATACCAACTTCAGCGGTTTTTAGCATATCTTGCTTCATCGCATTGGCGGTCATAGCAACTATGGGCATAGTACAAGCCAATTCGTTTCTCAAATTTGTGGTGGCGCTTAATCCGTCCATCTCTGGCATTTGTAAATCCATAAGAATGCAGTCGAAATCAGGCTGCTTTTTAACTGCTTCAATGACTTCTAAACCATTGTTTACTAGATGTAATTCAGCCTGAGTGTATTTAAGGAAGCCAAGCGCAACTTTTTGATTGAGTTTATTGTCTTCGGCGATGAGAATGCGCTTACCTGTTAGATCCGGCACGTTTTCTAAGCCAGCAACAGAAACCGAAGATGGTGATGTGATATTAAATGCGGTTTCCTGCATTTTATTAATTAATTCACTGGCGCTAAAAGGCTTAGCAATAAAGTGAATTATGCCTAACTCTTTTGCCTGCTGTTGCATGGGGGCAAAGTCGAAAGCTGATAACATAATGATTTTGGGTTTATTGCGGCTAAACTCTTGATTAATAATGGCTGTCACTTGGAGTCCATCTATATCCGGCATCTTCCAATCTAACAGCAATAAGTCGTAAGGCGCATGTTGCGCCACAGCGCTACGCAGTTTATGTAAAGTGTCTTGGCCACCATTGGCTAAATCACAATGAATGTTAACTTGCAGCAAAGCATCTGCAATAACTTGCCGAGATAAATTAACATCGTCTGCAACTAATACTTTTAAGGCTGAAAGTTGCGAAGAAGGAGAGACTATATGTTGCTCTTTATCGACCTTTACCGGCACAGTAAAATAGAAGCTAGAACCTTGTTGAGGTTTACTTTCAACCCAAATGTTGCCGCCCATTAACTCCACAAGTTGTTTGCAGATGGCTAAACCTAAACCTGTGCCGCCAAACCTTCTGGAAATGGATTCGTCGACTTGGGCAAAAGATTCAAATAAGCCAGACATTTCCTGCTCTGTCAGGCCAATTCCTGTATCTGTTACGTTAAATTCCAATACCACATCTTGTTCGCGAGTTTGGCTTTTAACTTTTACCGAAACTAGTCCTTCGTCAGTAAATTTCACTGCGTTACTTAATAGATTCACTAGAACTTGCTGAATGCGTAAACCATCACCTTGTAAATGCAGCGGTACATCGCGGGCAATATGTTGAATTAACTCGATGTTTTTTTCGTGTGCTCTAATAGATTGTAGGCGTAGCGATTGACTGATAATTTTATCTAGCTGAAATGGCTGGATTTCAATGTCTAATTTACCCGCTTCGATTTTAGAAAAATCAAGAATATCGTTGATCACCCCTAGTAGAGAATGTGAAGCCTGATCAATTTGCCGCAAGTTGGTTAGATCTTCTGGATTAGTTGCATTTTTTTGCATCAGCTTAGTTAAGCCCGAAATTGCATTGATTGGGGTGCGAATTTCGTGACTCATTCGAGCTAAAAAATCAGACTTAGCTTGGGTGGCCTGTTTAAGCTCTTGTGCATATTGATTAAGCTGCTCGCGCTGCATGCGGGTTCGAATAAACAAAAAGAAAACTAACAATAAGGCCGCAACTAATGTGAGGCTAAAGTAAACTTGATACCTATTGTTTTGAACTTGGGCAAGGTGACGTTGAGACTGAAGCTCATTTTCTTTTTGTAATAATTTGATGGCTTTTTCTTTTTCAAACACATCCAGTCGAACATTATTTATGGCAACTAACTGTGATTGTTTTTGATTAAAACTTTGTTTATATAATTGAGTATATTGCTTTAAATAGCCAAGTTGTGCGGAAGCATCACCAGTAAGTTCGGTTAATTCTATCAGTTTAGCTAAGATTTCTAGGTGCTGAATTTTATCTTTTTTGAGTACTTCAAGGGCTAAGTTGGTTTCAAGTTCAGTTACTGCTTTTTGTAAGTCACCTTGTTGTTGATAAATTTCTGCTAAAACTAATAGGCGCGGTACTTCTGCATGTAAAAAGTTTATTTTTCTATCTGCTTTTATAGATTGGCTAATACGCTTTAGGGCTTGGTCGTATTCGCCTTTGGCGACTTTAAGTTTAGCGATTAACAGGTGAACATTGCCGATAAAAGGATAGTTGGCTTGTTGTAAAATGCTTTCTGCTAAGGCCGCATTCACTTCCGCATCAAGCAACTTTCCTAGATTAATTTGTGCCAGGGCAATACCAAAATAAGCCATGCCTTCAGATTCTTTATTGTTAAATTTTTGCGCCGCAGTTAACTGTTGATAAGCATTATCTAACATGCCCTGGTAGTCTCTTAGTGAGATATAAGTATTCTGCAAGGAGTTGTAGATATTTAGCACTTTTTCGCTATTCAGCTCGCTGTATAATTGAAAGCCATTGTTGAGTGCCGTTAATGCATCACCATATTCACCAATGGTATCTAGTACTGCCCCTTCAATACGGAAGGATTCTGCTACTTCTATTTGATTGTTGGATAACTGGGCTTTAGTACGGGCTTCTAATAATTTTTTGTAGGCTGCTTCTAAGTCGAGTTTTAATAGATAAGCGTAGGCCTGCACATTAAAAAATGTACTTTGATGAAAATCATCTGGATGTTGCAAAAAGAGTTGTTCGAAATGTTCAAACTGTTGTGCCAGTTCTGGCGAATTGGTTTGGACTTGGGTTTTTAACAAAGCTAACTGCTCGGCTAAACTTTGTTGATTGTTAGCTTGCACAAAACTAGAAAAAACACAGCAAACTAGCAGGGTGAAAACCAAGCTAGCCTGCCAAAGTCTAGTTAGTAAGTGTTTCAAGCTAACCCTTAATATGTATGGGTTTTTATTGGTTTGCCTTCACTTTCAAACATCTGTTTTGCTTTTTCCCAATCTTGGTTTTTGATGAGTTCTATATCATCATCACCTAGTCCGTAGGATTGTGCAGTGCCCACAGGATCTTTTAAATAAGCCTCTTTTAATTTTGCGTTGCTATCGAGCTCTTCTAAAAAATCAATCAGTGATCTTGCCATGATAGTGTCCTAAATTAAGGGTTAAATTTATTAATCAATTAGGTTTTTGTTAAAGAGATTTTCTTCACCCTAACGATTATACGCAGAAAAGCCAACAGAAAGCACGGCTAAACTTACCCCCTCACTTGGGTAAAGAAAGTAAACGGTATTTTTCTAATTCAGAATAGTCCTATCGCCAACTTAAGATTAAATAAACCGCCTGAGCAATCCTTAATTGTCTACTTTATTGACTTTAGTGAGCTAAAGCAGCATGCCTTAAAGCTTGCCAATTCAGTTGTGTCGGTAAGCTTTAACTTGCTCAAGGGTTAACCCTAACTTGGCCAACCTAGTTTGATTGTATTCAGGCAGACCTAATGATGGCACCACTAAAGTAGATATTAAGCTTGGTTGACATAGGGATAATTTGGATAACGGGAAGCGTTCTATGCGAGGTCCAAACAAAGGTAAGGTGGCCGCTTCATATAGTATGACTTCATGCTCGGCAGGATAATGGCTTAACAAAATTTCTTGGTACAGGGCTAAGCCCGCACGGCAATGTTGGGCATCTAACACACTTAACTTTGCTTCACCTGCTAATCCAATTTGCCAGATAATTTGGGTCATATGCGGATCTAAGGTGTAATTTCTAAACAAAAACTGTGTGGCTTCATAGGACTGGCAGCCGAAGTGTGCCGGATCTATCCCTAAATCGGCCACTAAACAATCTTCAGCCGAAATGCCGGGTAACATTTCGGCACGCAAACCTAGCGCCCTAACTTGTTTGATTGCCTCGTGAGAAGGGTTAACAAACACACCAGGGTGACCATAAAATGCCGCACAAACGTTTTTCCCTGCCTTAACATCATCTACTATGCGTTGTGTCATCTGCTGGTAAGTTTTTGCCCGTGATTTACCTTCTGTATACAAGTCATCGAGCTTAATCAGCTTTGGATTAAGTTTTTGAATGACTTCTTCAGCAACTTTATGGTTTAGGCCTGTAAATACTAAGTCTGCCTGTTGTATGTAACTTTGAGCGAGCGGAGTAATTTGACCAGCTACACTGATGCCTGTACCTACTACAATTAGCGAGCCTAGAGATTTATCTGACATAACTTCCTTGGTGCGAATAAAAGTGTTCTTTGAAACCTTACCAGTCTCATTTTTAGAAGACTAGTTTGTGTTAAATTAACATAGCGAAAAGATAAATTTAGATTGAACATGTAAAAGTTAAGTTGCCCATAGAGTACGTGTTAAGTAAACCATGCCCATCTGATATTTTGTTTACTGCAATAGAACATTGTTTAAATGAAAAAACACAAGAGCTAGATATTAAGCAACCTGCTAAAAAATTAGAAGATATACGAGTGTTAGTGGTTGAAGATAATGAGATTAATCAGGTAGTAATTAATCACTTACTTCAAGAAAATGGAGCTGTTGTTATTATTGCCAATCATGGCAAAGCCGCCCTTGAATTACTAGAACAAAATGATGATTTTCAAGTGATTTTAATGGATATCCAGATGCCAGAAATGGACGGAATTCAAGCCACTAAAATTATTCGTGCCCAGGCGAATCCCAAGGTTGCTAAAATGCCTATCATTGCGCTTTCTGCCAATGTATTGGAAAAAGACGTAGCAAGTTATCTGGCTGTGGGGGATGAATGCTCACAGTGCGAAACCGGTGAATATTGATGAGTTAACTAAAAAAATATTAGCGTTAATTGATTAATATGACGCATATTATGGATAACTAGCAGGCTTTGGTTGTGACTTTATTGATTGCACTAGATTTAGCAGCAAATAATTGTGCCGTTTAGACTTACTCTTCTCTTGCAAAATCCTAGTAGTTTTATTAGCGTCTAGTCACACTAAAAATACTAATAAAGAGAGAAAATGAAAAACATCATTCTTTTGTCCATTTCGACAATTTTTGCTCTAACAGGGTGCTCACCTAATTCACAGCCAAAAAACACGGTAAAAGCAGCGTCAGTGCAAAGTGTTCATGACTACACAGCCAAAGGAATTATTGCTGGCACTTTGCCCGAAATAGTAGAGGCGTTAAATAGTGGCGAAGTAAGTGCCGAGCAGTTAGTTAAATTATATCTTGAACGTATAGAACAAGTAGATAAACAAGGGCCGCAGTTACAGTCTATTATTTCGCTTAATCCAGATGCGCTAAAGCAAGCACAAAAGTTGGATGAAATGCGCGCCAATGGTGAAGTATTAGGGGCTTTGCATGGGGTGCCTATTTTACTTAAAGACAATATTGAATCACTCGATGCAATGCCCACCACAGCAGGCGCATTAGCACTTATAGACAACATTACCCTGCGCGACAGCCCTTTAGTGACTGGTTTAAGAGCTCAAGGTGCAATTATTTTAGGTAAAACAAATCTGAGTCAATGGGCCAACTTTCGCTCTGAAGGCTCTATGAGTGGTTGGAGTGCCCTTGGTGGGCAGGTTAAAAACCCGCATATGCTGGATAGGAACCCTTGTGGCTCAAGCTCTGGTTCAGGGGCCGCGGCAGCCGCATCGTTAAGTGCTGGTACAGTAGGAACCGAAACCAATGGCTCTATAACTTGCCCGGCTAATGCCAGTGGCATAGTAGGCTTTAAGCCCACTGTTGGCATAGTACCTCAAGAACATATTATTCCTATTTCTGCCTCGCAAGATACCGCAGGCCCTATGACTAAAAGTGTGAAGGGCGCTGCTATGATGATGAATGCCATGGCCACCACTACACCTAATGTCGACTATACCCAAGGCTTAACTAAAGATGCCTTACAAGGAGTACGAATAGGGGTTTTACATTTTGCTAAAGGCAATACTGCGCCAATAGTGAAACACTTTGAACAAGCTTTAAAAGACCTAGAGGCGGCTGGCGCCACCTTAGTTGTTATACATGAGCGCCCCGCCACACCAGAAAATTACGGTTCTATGGGGTACGATATTCTAAAGTATGAATTTAAAGCGGGGATCAACGAATACCTAGCATCTACTTCGCCAGAACAGGTTAAACCGCGTAATTTAGCTGAGTTAATAGCCTTTAATCAGGCGCATAAAGACATAGAGTTAGCCTTATTTGATCAGAGTATTTTTGACGCCTCTCAGGCCATGGGATCACTAGAAAGCGACGACTATAAAAATGCCGTAAAAACCGTGCAGACTGCTTCTGGTCCTCAAGGTATAGACAAGTTACTGGCCGAATATGATGTGCAGGTTTTAGTTGCGCCTACAGGGGTGATAGTACCTAGAGTGGATCCTATTAATGGTGATGTGTGGCCTAATAACTGGCCTGGATTTGGAGGACATGCAGCGCGAGCAGGGTATCCTCATGCCACAGTGCCCATGGGCGGCATTAATGGCTTGTCGGTGGGCTTGTCATTTATAGGCACAAAAAATACCGATAGTGATATTTTGGCCTACGCCTACGGCTATGAACAGCAGTCTAAACGCAGACTAGATCCTCAGTATTTAGCAAATGCGCAAGCTATTCCAGCCATTGCCAAAGCTATGCAAGGACAGGGGGTAAAATAGTTTTTAGCTTAGAATAAATCATGCTTGAGTGAAGTAAAAAGTGCGGCGGGTTAAGCCTCTTTTTACTTCACTCAGGTTAAGAAGGAAGCTCAGTCGTGTTGGCCCAATAATGATTAAGGTCAGCTATTTTTTGGTAAAAACGATCAAATTCAACTGGCTTGGTAATATAGCCATTAGCACCTAACTGATAACAGATTTCAATTTCTGCTTTGGTTTTTGAGGTACTGATCATAATCACTGGAATATGTTGTAACTCAGGATTGCTTTTAATCAGTTTTAAGGTGGCAATGCCGTTTTGTTTGGGCATGCGAATATCTAATAAAATGATATCTGGTTGAGCATGTAAGCTTGCATCGTCAAAAGGCGGTTGTCGATTTAAAAATAACACCGCCTCTTCACCATCATCTATATGTTTTACTTCATTTAATGGGTTAAATTTATATAGGGCGTCTGTCATCAATTCAGCATGATCAATGTTGTCTTCAATCATTAATACAGTAAGAGGCTTATGGTTTTTCATTAAGGGTCCATTCCATATTTACTGGGAAGGTTGAGTGATAGGAAATTTAAGGGTAAAACTGGTGCCTTTTCCTTCTTCAGAGGTGACAGATATATTGCCCCTGTGATGTTCAACCACCCGTTTAACTATGCTTAACCCTAAACCACTGCCTCCAAACTTTTTACCATTAGCTAATCGATAAAAAGGTGAGAACACTTTTTCAGCCTGAGTGGGATCAAAACCTATACCATTGTCGGTGAGAGTAAGGATGACAAGGTTATCTTCGGTTTGGCAGGTTAGGCTGATGTGTGGCGAGTTTTCGTTGAATTTTATGCTATTGCTAATGAGGTTTTGAAACATTAATTGCATCAGCTCTGCATTGCCCATTATTTTAGGTAATTGCTCAGGGTAGTCAAAAGTAAAAGCTTTTTCTGATGCCATTTTTATCGATAATTTGGTGTACTCTAAAACCTTATCTAAAGAAATTTGTTTAAATTCACGGGCACTGTGACCTAAATTTAAATACTGCTGTAAATTGCCAACCAAGGCCATAATGGCATTGGTACTTTTATCTAAATAACTAAACCATTGTTTATCGTCTTCGGTAAAAGTTAGGCGTTTTTCAAAACTTATTTTTATGGCTTCAGAGACACTCATGATGCGGCTAATATGCCCATTAAAATCGTGTGACAAACTCGCACAAAATGCCTGCATGTCTTTGTTGTTTTCATCCATTATAAATTGGTGTTTCCAGCGGTCGATGGCATATCGGCAGGTGCGAAACAACAAGTTAGGGGATAATTCTTCTTTAGGAATAAAGTCTTGCACACCACTGCGTAGTAGACTTTTAGCTAACTCAACACTGTTTAGTGAGGTTAAAATGATAATAGGCAAATTTAACGAGTGCGAACGTAAAAACTCAACTGTTAGCTCAATAGGCGAGTCGGGTAGCTTTAAATCACATAAACACACATCGTATTCTTGTGCTTTTAACGCTTTAACACCGTCTGCTAGGGTATGGGCTGAATCCATATGCACATCAGTGTCGACAATGGCATAAAGCGCATCCTCTACTAACTGCAAATGATCTAAGTTGTCTTCAATTACAAATACTTTCACTGCCAGACTCCTATTTACACTTAATTGAGACTTAAACTTATGATCGCTTATTAACTATCTCTAATGTAGTCGCACTCACCCTTAAAAATCAATGTGAATTATGCTTTAAACGCGCTTAGCAGCGTGAGTTATTTATCTTTAAGATTAAATAGTTAAATAGACAAAGCAATGAGTTAAGCCGAATGACTTAGGCTTGAGGGATGATTTCAACACTATACCTATTGCCTTCAATACTAGCCAAACTGCTAGAGGCTATTTCGCCTAAGGCAATTTTAGCTGGCCCAGTAGGCTCCATAAGTAAGTAGTTTAAACCGTTTACTGTTAATGTTTGTTCGTTAGTTCGAAAAGGTAAAGCCGCACCTAACAAAGCATGGCCGGGCAAATAAATCATGATTAATTGTAGTTCAGGTACTAAAGCGCGAATTAAACTGGCCATCAATACAGATTTACTGTCGCAATCCCCTTGATTATTGGCTATCACAGAAAGCGGTGGTAAATACCCAGCACCATTGGAAGTTAAGCGATTGTTTAGTTCATTATAGGGGATGCTTTGTACCCAACTTAACAATAAATTGATATAGGCTCGGGTTTCACTATTACTGGGGAGCTGGTCGTAAACAGCTTGGGCCACTGGCAAAAGTGCATTAGCATTTTCTACTATATATCTCACGTGATCGGGTTTGATTGCTTGTTGACCTAAATAAGAATAAAAGCGGCTATAATAATGTTCCTGCAAATATTGGGTTAATGCTTGTTCTTGGCTGTCTTGCATCATTTTTTGCCAAGTTTTAATGTGCTCTTCAGAGCGGCTTGTAACTGATATGGAAATGTCTTTGCCTCTTCGCTGAATCTCTACTCTAGCTTCTTTAGGATCTACTTTGCGTGCCGCCTTGTGTAATTCAATAAACACATATTGTTGAGCCATTTCGGGAATAAAGCGTTTATGACTCTGACTATTTAATTTGTTTAGGGGCAGGGTAAAACTTAGTTCAGCTTCTCTATTTAAATGATCGATCCACACATAGTTAAAGGCACTTTGACTTTCGCCCTTAGCGCTGGTCATAGAAACTTGCTGAGCTAGGGCACAACTTAGTTGCCCCAACCACAATAGCCAAATCCAATTGCGATTTATTTTAATAGAACTAAACATAGATAAGATAAGTTTTATATAGGTAGATAATTTAAGGTTAACACTAAGCTATTTACTAAGAAACCAAGCTAACAGACAACAATAACAGAGCGGGTTAATCACTGTCGGTACGAGCATTAATACTTAAACTATCATCAGGGTTGCGGGTCACTATAACTTCTATGGGTGAACAACAAATTTGGCAATCTACAATTTGCTGTTGATTGATATCATTAAACTGATCAATTTCAATATCATTACACACCATACAATATGGGCAACTAAAAGTGGCGCTATCGGTTAGACTCATAAGGCTGTACTAGTATTTATTGCTTGTAGAAAATTGTCTTTTATCAAGGTTAGTACAGTAGCAACAGTGGTACAATTATTTGTCAGTAGTTGTTAAATCAATATTTAACGAATTGCGTTATAATCGAGAAAAATTTTGTACGGGATAAGAAGTTATGCGTGTTATAGGTGTTGAGTTAAGTGGTAATGATGCCAATCTATGTTTGTTGTCTTTAGCAGACGAAGTATTTCAAATTCCAGATTGTCGAACTCGAAAGTTGTCTCTGCCTAAAAATGCAGAAGCAAAAGATTTACGTTATTTTCAAAAAACCTTTGCTCAATTAGTTAAAGATTACAAAATTGATAAAGTGGTGATCCGTCAACGCCCAATGAAAGGGAAATTTGCTGGTGGAGCGGTTGGCTTTAAACTAGAGGCGGCGCTTGAGTTGCTGACTGATGTTGAGGTGATAGTGTTAGCCCCAACTGATATTAAAGAATCGTTAAAACGCAACCCAGTGCATGTTCCTATGGCCGAGACCGGATTAAAAATGTTTCAAGAGGTGGCCTTTAACACGGCTTTTGCGTATTTAATGAAAGATAAATACGACTTATAAAAGATTAGGTGATCAAGCCAATCAAGCAGACTTTGCGGATAAAAATAAGCCTTTAGGTAAACTATTTAAGAGCTTTGGATCAGGTTGATGTTCAGCTTCAATAAAGGGATAAAGTTGAACATCATCTTCACAATAAATAATATCTAAGGCTAACCTATTATGGCCATATAGTCCTCTGTGGATCATATTGGCGGAAAAAAACAATATATCTCCGGGTATCAAGGCAATAGGCAAACCATTGGACAGTGGTTGGTGATTTTTATGACCGCTTTTCTCTAGCCTTACTGCTAACTCTTCTGCTGTATCCCAGTTTTTGTGAGAACCAGGGATGACTTCTATCCCAGGATCTATGGTTAGTGGAATGCGTACATGTAACACTTCTGGACCCAGTAGTGCTTGTTTTTGCTGCTCTTCGGTTAAATGGTACTGAGGATCTCTATGCCAATAATTTTTTTGCTGACTGTTTAGTGGGTCAAAAAATAATTGGGTATTTAAAAAAAGTGGTGTAGCAATAATTTGATCCACTACAGCCAAAATATCGGCATGGCTTATTAACTTAAACAATTGTTTGGTTTGCTCTGTGTTTAAGCAGGATTTTGCGGTTAATCCTGAGCTATTGATCGCCCCGGCTTGATAAAAGTCTTGATTTTGTTTACACCAGTTTTTATGAAAGTATTCAATGATTTGTCTTAACTCGGCTAAATATTCGAGGGAGAAAAATTGGCAAAGTTTAATAAAGCCCTGCTGGTTATATTCTTGAGCATAGTTTGTTCCCATAGTTTTTAATCTGCGGCTGTATAGTGGCGTTTGATGAGTTTACCTACCAAAGCTAAGATTAAAACACTAATACACGCAAAACCACTCCACTTTGTGGCAGTAACAAAACCAGCAAGATCTGCTACAAATAGGTGTTTTACTGGGTATTCTAAGAGTAAATAAATAAGCAAAGTGTTTTCAAATAAGTCAAAAAACACCACCATAAAAGGAAGAAAAATTACATAGCTGGGTTGGTAATGCGGTAAGTTTTTTATGAGCCAAGCAATCAACAAGGCCAATAAGGTGCCATAAAATATTGGGTAAGCAAGATCTGCTGAAATCAAGCCTACTATGTACCTAAATCTGAGTGTTTCACCATACCCAATAAACAACGAATACAGAATTTCGTGGTTATACCAAAACCGCAAATCAAGAGGGCCCAATTCCCCTGTGTTAATGATTCCAGGTAACAAATACAAAGGAAAAAATAAATAGATCACGCACATAGCCAAAATTAATGGGATATTTGTGACCTTAAAAAACCAAGCGCGGATCCTTTGCATAGTGGTTACATCCAATGGGGGAAATGATTCAAATTTAACCAGCTTAACCTGCAATAATCAAACTGGCTTTAATTTTAGCCCATGAATTTTATTCACCAATTCCTCTGGCGGTAAGGGCAGAGAAATATAATAACCTTGGATCCAATCAGCGCCTTTCAAACAGTCTAATTGACTGGTAATTAACAAACTAAGCACAGATAATAGCGCGTTTGAAAAGTAACATTAATTTAAAGGTCTTTTATGAGTGATTTACCAGCCTGTCCTAAATGCCAATCTATATACACTTACCAAGACCGTGATATGTACGTGTGTCCAGAGTGTGCCAATGAATGGTCTGATACTACTGAGCAAGATGAACAGCAAAAAGTGGTTAAAGATGCAAATGGCAACAGTTTAGTAGATGGCGACACTGTCACAGTGATTAAAGATCTAAAAATCAAAGGCAGTTCTGCAGTAGTCAAAGTCGGCACTAAAGTAAAAAATATTCGTTTGGTAGAGGGCGATCACGACATAGATTGTAAAATTGATGGCATAGGAGCCATGAAACTCAAATCACAATTTGTGAAAAAAGTTTAATTAGCCCAGCTAGCTAAACTTTTTTCAATTAAATTAAAGATTCCCTTTCTAAGTGCAATTAATAATAACGTAGCTTTTCTACTTTGCCCCAAAACACTCGATAGGAAAATATGGTGTAGGCTAAAATACAAGGGATAACAAAAATTGCACCATACAAAATAAAGTGCAAAGACTTGGGGGCGCTAGCTGCTTGATAGATAGTTAGTTGCCCTGGCACTATATAAGGGTAAAAACTAAACGCTAAACCACAAAAACAAAATAAATAAACTAGCATAGCGATAATAAAGGGCAGCCAGCACCCAGAGTCATCCTTTAATGGCAGACGGTTTAGAACTAGATTTCCTAAAAACAATAAAGTGAAGCTAATTAAAGGAATAATAGCGATAAAGTAGGCAAAAGGAGCTGTGGTCCATTTATCCCAAACAAATGAATTGATCAGAGGATTCACAATACACACAGCTAAAATACCTATAAAACTTACTTTTCCTGATAGTTTTGCCCATTTTATGGCTTTTAATTGTAACTCATCCGTTGTTTTTAAAATCAGCCAGGTACTGCCAATTAATACATAAGCACAGGTCACACCAAGAGCACTCAGAGTAGCAAATATATAAGCTAATAAACTTTGTTCGAATCCCATAACAAAACTGCCTAACATGTAGCCTTGGCTGGCAGCAGCTATACAAGAGCCAAGTTTAAAAATTTGATTCCATCTATGTTTATTGCCTTGAGCTACTTTAGCTCTAAAATCAAAGGCCACGCCTCGTAAGATAAGGCCCACAAGCATAATAGCGCTTGGAATATATAGGGCTTTTAAAATGATGTTATGGGCGCTCGGAAAGGCAATTAACACTATGCCTACAGACAAGACTAACCAGGTTTCGTTAGCGTCCCAAAATGGGCCAATAGAGGCAATCATGAGGTCAGCTTGTTCATCGTTATTAAGCGGCAGTAGAATCCCTACGCCTAAGTCATAACCGTCCAATATGGCATAAACTAATACTGACAATGCCATTAACCCTGCAAAGATAATGGCTAAGTTATGCTCGGCAATCATGATTTTTCTCCTGCTATTGAGGATTGCTCATCTATTGGGTTGAAGTATCTTTGTTGCTGTCTTTCTTGAGGTTGTATTTCTTCAATCTCAACTGAGTTAGCTGCCATTAAGTACAAGGTTTTTAGATAAGCAATTAATAATAAAGCGTATACAGATAGATAGAGAACAAAGCTAAATAGTACATTTTCAGGGGCAATATCTGTAACCGCTTCCGAGGTGCGTAATACCCCAGAAACAAGATAGGGTTGCCTGCCAATTTCTGTGACATACCAGCCCGATAAAGTGGCGACCCATCCAATAAAAGTGCATGCCACCAAAAGGTATAAATTGCCTTGGCTAAGGTTTTTTTTACGCAACAATTTAACGCTGGTAAACCAAGAGACTACTAACATCAATATGCCCATGCCAATCATGAGCCTAAAAGCGTAGAAAACCGGAGCCACAGGCGGATGTTCACCGATAAAATCATTTAACCCTTGTACTTCACCATCTAGTTTGTGCGTGAGAATAAGGCTAGTGATATTAGGGATACTTAAAGCATATTTATTGGTTCGCGAGTCTTCATCTGGAATGGCAAATAATACCAGTGGCACATTCGTTTGGGTTTCCCACAGGCCTTCCATTGCTGCTACTTTTTGTGGTTGATGCTGCAAGGTATTTAAGCCATGTAAATCACCTACTAAGATCTGCAATGGGATTAACCAAGCCGCCACAAAAATCGCGGTTTTTAAGGCAATAGCTGGCGCTTTTTTATTGTCTCCTCTAAGTATGCGATAAGCAGAGATACCAGAGATTAGAAAGGCGGCCGTTAAACCAGATGCAATGAGTACGTGGGTTAAACGATATGGGAATGAAGGATTAAATATCACTTGCCACCAGTCAATAGCATGTGCCACTGTGCCTTGCATTTCAAAGCCAGTGGGGGTCTGCATCCATGAATTTAAAGCGTTGATCCAAAACGCTGAGAGGGTAGTGCCCACCGCCACCAATAATGTAGCAAGGGTATGCACCCATACAGGTACGCGGTGTATGCCAAATAACATTATGCCTAAAAATGTCGCCTCTAAAAAGAATGCGGTCAGTACTTCGTAACCTAATAATGGGCCTGCAATATTACCTACTGTGTCCATAAAACCCGGCCAGTTGGTGCCAAATTGAAATGACATGGTAATGCCACTGACCACTCCTAGCGCAAAAGTTAGGGCAAACACTTTGACCCAAAAACGATAAATGCGCATCCAAACTGGGTGACCGCTGAGGTTAAAACGTAATTTGAAATAGAATAAAAACCAACCTAGCGCGATAGTGATACTGGGGAATAAAATATGAAAGCTGATGTTGGCCGCAAATTGCATACGGGATAACAAAAATACGTCATCCATAAAAAACCTCTTTTAAGGTAAATGCTTAAGTGAAAACAAAGTTAAAATTCGAGTTGTACTACCTAATTAGTCGATTTATTTAACAGCTTATCTTTCATATCTAATACCTTGCCAACGCCTGAGCCTAGTTTCATTAAGGTATCGAGTTTTTCAGGGCTTAAACGCTGTAATTCGCTTGACCATTTTGTAATGCCCTCTAACAAATCATGCATTTCTTGTAGTTTCTGTTGAGCGTGTTGTTCTGCCTCGTTGGCTGGGGTATCTAGTAAAATATCTCTTAACAAAGATAAAGTAGGGTCCATTTCCCTTTTACGTCTTTCTTCAAACACTCGATTTGCCATATCCCAAATACTACCGTTGGTTTGAAAATAGTCTTTTCTATCACCAGGCTTATGATGGACTTGGATTAATCGCCATGATTGCAATTCCTTTAACCCCATGCTGACATTGCCACGTGAAATACTCAGAGCCTCAGCAATTTCATTGGCGCTAATTGGATCTTTAGTGATCACCAGCAAGGCATACATTTGCCCCACAGTTCTATTAAACCCCCAGCGGCTTCCCATTTCACCAAAGTGCATCACAAAGGTTTCGATCATTGGAGTCATTTGCATGATATTTAACAACCTTCTAAAGTTTCAGTAATTACTGAAACTTTAGAAGGTTGGGGTGGTAAAGTCAAGGACTGCCTTATTCAAATTGCATGCAAGATTATTCTGCGCCAATTTGCTGTAAATCATATGTTGCTAATCAGGCACAGGATTAATTGATTTTTAGGGGAGACAGAGTGGGTTTTTGTTGGGACATTTTTATGCTAAATCTAAAATTTTAAATAGTGCTTGAATAGAGTATTTTGCTGTTTATGCCTAAATTAAGGCATAATAGACTACCCGCCCAACCCGTTAAAAATGAAGATATTAAGATGCCAGAAACTACAAAAATTACCCTAAGCACTCCAGATGATTGGCATTTACATTTTAGAGATGGCGAGATGTTGCAAGAAACTGTTCCCGCAACTGCTCGATGTTTTGCGCGCGCCATAGTGATGCCAAATTTAGTCCCGCCTATCACCAATGCAAAGCTGGCCAGTGATTATCGTCAACGTATTTTGTCGGCTCGCCCATTAAATAGTGATTTTGAGCCATTAATGACTGTGTATCTGACCAATCAAACTACCTGCCAAGATATTATTGATGCCAAACAAGCTGGCGTAGTGGCGGCTAAATTATACCCTGCAGGCGCCACCACAAACTCAGCTGAAGCGGTCAGTGGCATTGAAGCGCTTTATCCTGTTTTCGCAGAAATGCAAAAACAAGGCATGTTACTTTTGATCCATGGAGAGGTAACAGAAAACCATATTGATATTTTTGATCGCGAAAAGGTATTTATTGATCAATATATGCAAAAAATTGTGGCAGAGTTTTCTGAGTTAAAAGTGGTATTTGAACACATTACCACTAGCGATGCGGTGGACTTTGTAAAGTCTGGCTCAGAACGACTCGCTGCAACCATTACCCCACAACATTTATTGTTAAATCGAAATGATTTATTGGTTGGCGGAGTCAAACCGCATAACTATTGTTTGCCAGTGTTAAAACGTAGCACCCATCAAGAAGCTTTACGTCAAGCGGTAGCCAGTGGCTCTAAAAAATTCTTTTTAGGAACAGACTCTGCGCCCCATGCAAAGCATGCCAAAGAAAGTGCTTGTGGATGTGCGGGTTGTTACAGTGCCTGGAGTGCGTTAGAGCTTTATACTCAGGTCTTTGATGAATTAGGCTGTTTAGATAAATTAGAAGGCTTTGCAAGTTTTTATGGGGCCGATTTTTATGGCTTACCCAGAAATACCACTCAAGTCAGCTTAGTTAAACAAGCTTGGACAGTACCTGAGTCAATCACTTTGGCAAACGGCGACGACATAGTGCCATTTTTTGCTGGACAAAAAGTTAATTGGAAATTAGTTTAGATAAGTTGGTTAAATTTTAGGCGATGAGTGAGATTGCGAGTTAGTGGTTTAATACAAATAATTAGAGTGTTTTTAATGTGCTTAGTCTTAACAAGTACGGCATCGCCTTATGCTCAACAACAGATAAGTAATAAAACTTTAAGGCTGGCGGTAATTTACAATGAAGAGCCGCCTTTTTTATTTACAGACAAAAATAACCAGTTTCAAGGCATTTTACCTGAGTTAGCTCAAGCCCTTAGCCGAGAACTGAATGTCCGCATAGAATACGTGCCAACCCCGCGTAAAGGTTTAGAGCAAGTGATTTTATCGGGGCAGGCAGATCTAGGCTTTTTACCTAAAGAGTGGATAGTAAATAGTGCTAAGATGGCGTTTTCAAACGCCGCTTTTAATCACCGAGATTATTTGTATAGCTTAACGGCTTTTAATACTAGTGGTGATCCTATTGCCTGGCTAACAGGTAAAACCATTTGTGTTAGGCAAGACTATCAATACCCCATTTTAAACCAATACTTTGATCGCCATATTGCTAAGCCAATAAAAGTGTCTAATCAAGTCCCACTGCTTACACTCATAGAAAAAAAGCGCTGCGATTTAGTTTTTATGAATGAGTTACGTAAAAATTGGATGGAACAAAATTTAGGTTTTTCTGGCAAAATATGGCGTTCGCCTTTACCGCTCGAAGTCACAGCTATGACGTTTTTTGTTAAACATCACAATAAAAATGTATTGCTAAAAGTTAATCAGGCATTGGCTAAATTAAAGCACTCCGGGGAGTTAGCAAAAATACTAAGTGCGTTTATTTCCGCTGAAACTTTACCGGAAATCTTAGTAGACTAACCTGACATAATACTTTTCTATACATATTAATGACTTGTAGTTCATGGCAAATATGTAAAATTAGCCTCTTCTCAACAGTGATAAAAAGAGACAGTTTATGAGTGATTTAGTGAGTTGTATTATCCAAAATAACATTGCCACCCTTACCATACAAAATGGTAAAGCCAATGCGATTTCTCATCAGGTAATAGACGACTTAAACCACGCCCTTGATCAAGCTGAAGAAGCCGGGGCAGTAGTAGTATTAACCGGGAAAGCGGGCATGTTTTCAGGGGGGTATGACTTAAAAGTGATGCGCGAAAGTATGCAGTCTGCTATGGCTTTAGTAGAAAAAGGCACAACCCTAACCAGACGTATGTTAGCGTTTCCTTTTCCAATTCTTATTGCTTGCAGTGGTCATGCTGTAGCCAAAGGCGCCTTTTTGTTATTAGCGGGTGATTACCGAGTGGGCGTTGCTGGAGATTTTAAAATTGGTTTAAATGAAGTCGCTATTGGTATGAGTATGCATCATGGTGGGGTAGAATTAGCCCGAGGTAGATTAGCCCCAGTATTTTTTAACCGTTCGGTCATTTTAGCCGAAATGGTAAATCCCGAGGAAGCAGTGACTGCTGGCTTTTTAGATAAAGTGGTTAGTCAGGATGCGTTCATCCCAACAGTAGAGGCCATAGCCTTAGCTATGACCAAATTAGATATGAGAGCACATCATCAAACCAAACTGAAAGCCAGAGCCGCGCTTTTAAGTACCTTAGATGAATGTATACAAAAAGACCGACATAGCAGTTTGTAGCTATAGGTCACATTAAATTACTAAAGAGACAATTTTGAATAAAGATTTTGCATCACTGGGCTTAAACTATGCCCTGCTAGACAACTTGGAAACCATGGGTTTTCAGGAAATGACAGATATCCAAGCCAAGAGCTTGCCAGCCATTATTGCTGGAAAAGACGTAGTGGCTAAAGCCAAAACCGGTAGCGGTAAAACCGCTGCCTTTGGTTTGGGGTTATTGCATAATCTCAATGTTAAGCGCTTTAGAGTGCAAGCCTTAGTCATGTGTCCTACTCGAGAGCTGGCCGAACAGGTAGCAGAAGAAATTCGTAGGTTAGGTCGTGGTGTGCACAATATTAAAGTTCTAACTTTATGTGGTGGTACGCCTATGGGGCCACAAATTGGCTCTTTAGAACATGGTGCGCATATAGTGGTTGGCACCCCAGGGCGTATCATGGATCACTTGTTTCGCCAGCGTTTAGATTTAAGTGAAGTGAATACCTTAGTGTTAGATGAAGCCGATCGTATGTTAGATATGGGCTTTGAAGTCGAGATGGCAAAAGTGATAGATGCCGTGCCGCTTGAACGTCAAACCTTACTTTTTTCTGCCACTTACCCAGAGACTATTGCGCAAATTAGTCGTGATGTGCAAAAAGATCCCGTTGAAGTGAGTGTCGAAGCCACTCATGACACAGATAAAATTGAACAAATATTTTTTGAAGTAGAAGAAGCTCATAGAGTAAAAGCAACGGCCGCCTTACTGAGTCATTATCAGCCCGAGTCAGCCATTATCTTTTGCAATACCAAAGTTGCCTGCCAACAAGTGTACGATGAATTAAAGTCTTTAGGGGTGTCTGCATTAGCTTTGCATGGTGATCTTGAACAACGAGATAGAACTCAAGTGCTGATCCGTTTTGCCAATAGAAGTGTGTCAGTATTAATAGCGACAGATGTCGCGTCTCGCGGATTAGACATTAAAGAAGTGAATGCTGTTATCAGCCATCAAATCACCCCAGATCCAGAAGTGCATATTCACCGCATAGGGCGCACCGGCAGAGCAGATGCGAAAGGCTTGGCTTTAACGCTATGTACCCCTAAAGAAATGCATAGAGCTAATGCCATTGAAGACTATCAACAAAGTAAAATTAAATGGACTGGCATTCAATCTATACGTTTTCATGCCAATCGATTAATTCAACCTGAATACGCCACTATCTGCATCGATGGCGGTAAAAAAAGTAAAATTCGTCCAGGCGATATTATAGGCGCCTTAACTAAAGATGCAGATATTGCCTTTGACGATATAGGAAAAATTAACCTAACAGCCACCCATACATATGTGGCAGTGAAAACCCGCAGTGTGAAACGGGCCCTTAAACAATTTAACGAAGGAAAACTTAAAGGCCGAAAGTTTAAAGCCAGAAAGTTAAATTAAAACAAGTAAATGTCTATCTAAATGGTGGTTGTTTAATAATCAATATATAATAAGGTTCACCTTTGCGATCTAGAGAGTGAGCATGCATTTTTGGAAAAGGTTTTCCCATTCAAAGAGCTTTTTTATTTTATTGGTTTTTTTGTTTTCTGTGGCCTTGAGTGCAGTTGTATCTCTATCAAAATCTGTCGAAAATCAAAGTTTATTAGAACGCCAAAGTCTCACTCCCGCCTTTGACATTATTATTGAAGAAGTCTTAAAACCGCTTTTTATAGCAGAAACTGTCGCTCGGGCATCTCCATTAAAACTAATTTTAGATTTAGGTGTGCCCGACGAAAAAGCGCTGGTTTTAAAGTTGCAAGACTTGGCCAGTGAGTTTGACATGGTATTTTTTGCTGCAAGTGAAAAGACCCTTAAACAATACAATTCAGACGGCACAATTTTCCCCCTCGAGCCGGAAAAAGTAGAATGGTATTTTCGAGCAAAAGAAATGGACCAGAATGTCTTTGCTGCTATTGGCAATAAAGAAAATATTCACATCTATTTCGACATTAAAATTTTTAATAAAAAACAAGAGTTCGTCGGTTTTATTGGGGTAGGTAGAACCTTACAGAGTTTTATGCAGTCTTTTGAAAAAATTAAAAGTCGCTTAAATTATGACTTTGTATTTGTTAATCAAAATGATGACATAGTGCTGTCTTCTGATGCGACTTTAGTGGCAGATGGAAAAAGCATTAAAAAATTACAAGATTTGCCTTGGTTTAAAGTATTAACAGATACACAACAGTCTAAAGCGCCTCTCGCTGACAATTTGTTGGTTAAACTTGATGGCGAAGATTTACTGATCGCAAGAGCTGATTTAAAAGCGTTAAATTGGCAGTTGTATTTGGTTAACTCTTTAAATGCTAGGCAAAATAACTCGCTCTTGGCCTTTATTGAGCTAACCCTTTATATAGTAGTGTTGTTGTTATTAGGATTGGTTATTGGCTACTTTTTATTGGCATATTTACAAAATGAATTTGCCAACAAGCATCAAAATGATCCTCTAACAAAGTTGCCCAATCGAGCTCATCTAGATTGGCGTTTTCAACAAATTATTAGTGAAGAAAAGCCGCTGTGCGCGGTTATGGTAGATATCGATCACTTTAAAAAGATTAATGATACTTATGGTCATGTAGTAGGGGATCAAATATTGGTGGCATTTGCCGAATTGCTTAAATCACTGCTGCGCTCGGCAGATGTAATAGGCCGCTGGGGAGGTGAAGAGTTTTTAATGTTGTTACCCGACACTAAGTTAAATACTGCCTTTGATGTGGCCGACCGAGCACGCAAGGTCATAGCATTGCATGCTTTTCAAGCGGGAGATAAAACCTTATATATCACTGCAAGCTTTGGTGTGGCATTTGAAAAACAACCCAAAAATTTAGAAAAACTGATTGAGCAAGCCGATACCGCCTTGTATTTTTCTAAGGCGAAAGGCCGAAATGCAGTTAATACCACCAAAGATGTAGAGCTAGATAAGTTATTACAGCCTCCTGCTGCGCCTTAAGCATTAGTTGCTTATTAGTTTATTCTTTAACTCACTGACTTAAAGGTGATAAAAAGTAGCACAGATAAACTCAGAACCTTGCTATCCTATGCGCCTATTTCTGACTTAATTATTCTGACAGTCTGTGACTGTTAGCGCTATTTGTTCAAGGTTTATATTCTTCATGTTTGCATTTTTCGAACGGCTAACTAACCCGTTTCCACTTAATCATCCTACTCAACCACCAAAGAGTTTATTGGCCTTTTGTCGTTATTACACTCAGGGCATGTGGCCAGTGATATTTTGTGTGTCTATATTAGCCGCCACTATTGCGGCCTTAGAAGTATCGTTATTTGGATTTTTAGGCAGGCTGGTGGATTGGCTGGCCGCTAGCGATAGAGAGACTTTTTTAGAGCAAGAAAAAAGCCAGTTAATTTGGATGGGAGTATTGGTGCTAGTGGTGCTTCCGATTTTAGTCATTACCCAGTCAATGTTGTCGCATCAAGGATTAATGGGCAATTATCCTATGCAAATTCGCTGGCAAGCGCATCGATATATGATGGGGCAAAGTCTTGGCTTTTTTCAAAACGAGTTTGCAGGAAGAGTTGCCACTAAAGTGATGCAAACCGCTTTATCGGTGCGCGAAACTGTGATGAAAACCTTAGACATACTGGTCTATGTGAGTGTGTACTTTATCAGTATTGTGTTTTTAGTGTTTAGCGCAGACTGGCGCTTAACTGCACCTTTGATAGTGTGGTTTTTAGTGTATTTGGTAATTTTGCGTCTTTTAATTCCTAAATTAAAACGAGTGTCTCAACGTCAAGCTGATGCGCGCTCTATGATGACAGGTCGTATAGTTGATAGTTATACCAATATTACTACTGTTAAACTCTTTGCGCATAGCAATCGAGAAGCAGACTATGCCAAAGAAGGTATGTTAGCTTTTCTTAAAAGTGTGTACCCACAAATGCGCTTAGTAACAGTGTTATACGGCTGTGTGTGGTTTAGCAATGCCTTGTTAGTTTTTTCTATTACCGCTTTAGCTATTTATTTATGGATGCAGCAATTGGTGACTCCTGGGGAAATCGCCATTACTGTTAGTTTATGTTTGCGCTTAAACGGCATGTCACAGTGGGTGATGTGGGAAGTCTCTTCGTTATTTGAAAACATTGGCACAGTACAAGATGGCATCAACAGTTTGTCTGTACCTGTTGCTGTGCAAGATTCTGCTAACGCTAAACCACTTGCTGTTAAAGGCGGGGCAATTGAATTTAAGCAAGTGAACTTTGGCTACTCGGGCGCCGACAATTTACCTATACAAGTGTTCAACAACCTAGAGATTAAAATTAAGCCAGGTGAAAAAGTGGGGTTAGTTGGGCGTTCTGGTGCAGGCAAGTCCACTTTAGTTAACCTGCTATTACGTTTTTATGATGTGCAAAGCGGGACTATTAGCATAGATGGACAAGATATTAGTCAGGTTCAACAAGAAAGTTTAAGAGCCAATATTAGTATGGTGACCCAAGATACCTCATTGTTACATCGCTCGGTGCGCGACAATATTTTGTATGGTCGACTCGATGCCAGTGAAGCTGATATGTTAAAAGCCGCAAAACAGGCCGAGTCTCATGAGTTTATCCAAAGCTTGTCTGACTTGCAGGGGCGTACAGGCTATGACGCTCATGTAGGAGAAAGAGGGGTTAAACTGTCTGGTGGTCAAAGGCAACGTATTGCGATTGCACGAGTCATGTTAAAAGACGCGCCTATATTAATTCTCGACGAAGCCACCTCTGCATTAGATTCAGAAGTTGAAGCGGCCATTCAGCAGTGCCTTAACCGCATTATGCAAAACAAAACGGTTTTAGCCATCGCCCACAGGCTGTCAACTATCGCGCAAATGGACAGATTGCTAGTGTTAGATAAAGGCCAAGTAGTGGAGTCTGGTACACACGCTGAATTAATCAAAAAGAATGGCATATATGCCAAGTTGTGGGAGCACCAAACTGGTGGATTTATTGGACTTGAATAAGGCTCAGGAAAACAGCTTACCGCTAGGGAGTATACATTGTGATTAGTATGTTTATTCAAGGCATACTAATTTCTGGTGGTTTGATCGTGGCTATTGGTGCCCAAAATGCCTATTTATTGCGTCAGGGCTTATTAGGTCAGAAAGTTTATTATGCTTGTGCCGTGTGTTTTTTATGTGATTCGGTATTAATTAGCTTAGGCATTTTAGGGGTGGGCACGGTTTTGCAAGCCACGCCTTTGTTGTTAAATATTTTGGCCTCAACAGGTGCAATTTTTCTATATTGGTATGGTTTAAATTCATTTGTTCGAGCCTACCAAGGTAATAGCCATTTAGATATTCAACAAAATGCACAAAACAACCAGCAGTCAGTCATGAAGTTAGTTATGACTACTTTAGCTATTACTCTGCTTAACCCCCATGTTTATCTTGATACTTTAGTTATTATTGGTGGCATTGGTGGGACTTTAGGCCCTGAGCAAAAGCAGTGGTTTTTAGCTGGCTCTATTTTAGCGTCTTTTATTTGGTTTTTTGGTTTAGGTTATGCTTCTAAAAAACTTATTCCATTGTTTGCCAGTAACAAAACTTGGGTAATTTTAGACACTGTTATTGGCATCATTATGTGTTGGATAGGCACAGGATTAGCGCTCTTTGTATATCAAAACGTCTAAGTATGAATAGAGACATAGTTGATCATTTTGTAGCGCCTAAATGTCTAGAACAGATAGGTATAGTGTACGAAGACGAGTTTCTTGTGGCTATCAACAAGCCTAGCGGGTTATTAAGCTTATCGGGTAAAAATCCACTTAATCAAGATTCAGTGCACCATCGCTTAGCTTCTCTGTTTCCTGATATTAGGCTGACTCATAGGTTAGATTTAGGTACTTCTGGCATTATGTTGTTGGCTAAAAATAAGTATGTGAATAGCCAATTAACCGCGCAGTTTCAACAGCGAACAGTGAGTAAGGGTTATGTGAGTGTTGTGGCGGGTTTGGTAGCCGATGATTATGGTGAAATAGACATACCTATTGCAAAAGACCCTGCACTTTTTCCAAAGCTAAAGGTATGCCAATTGACTGGTAAACCAGCCCAAACCTCTTATCAAGTGCTTGAGCGAGATAACAACCTAAACCGCAGCAGAGTGCGGTTCACTCCTCATACCGGGCGCACCCACCAGTTGCGAATTCATAGTCAAGCCATAGGACATCCGATATTAGGTTGTGACTTATATGGCAATGCAAACACTCTACAAATGGCACCTAGGCTTTTATTGCATGCTTTAGATATTAGTTTTAATCACCCAGAATCGGGCCAACGCATGACACTGGCTAGCCCGTGCCCGTTTTAGTTGCCAATACAGTTAAAGGTTATAAAATCCCGCTGTTAAGCCAATTAAACCACCAAACACACCACCCCAAACAACTAACCAGCCTAAGTGTTGTTTAATCATGCGTTGAATAATGTCTTTTACCATTTTAGGGGTTAATTCTGCTAATCGTTGTTCGACAATATGGGTGATCTTGAGCTGTAACTCATCTGTCAATCCAGGTTGCTGCAGCTGTTCTTGCAGTATGTCTTTAAAAGCCGCTTGTTGACTGATTTCTTCAAAGGCTTCTCGCATTTTTTTGACAAAAGGTTCACGCATTGGCTCTAGCGCTTCTACGCCACCAAACATGCCTAGCATTTGCCCAAATGATGACGCTTGGATCACCGCCACTAACGAATCAAATGTGGGGGTAAGGTCGAGCTTCTGAATGATTGGGCTGAAATTAATTTCAGTTGGTGATTGGTTATTGGCCATAAAGCGCTGGATATTTTCTTGGCTAAAAAATTGCTGCATCACCAAAGCGTGAATGCCAGCTTTAAAATCCTCAAAACGATTTGGGATAACCCCAGATCCATACAAGCCCGGCACTTTTTCAAATAACATATGGATAGCTAACCAATTGGTTAGGGCGCCTGATAAGGCAAACAAGCCAATGGATTGAATAATAGTGTTATTTAAATAACTTCCTATGAGTAAAACTGCCAATGCTAGACCATTAGTGAGGGTACTTTTATGCAAAACTAACACTCCAAGTTTGAGAAAAAGTGCTAGGTTTTATATCAGCAATTTTATCAGTGTCAATATAGCTTGAGCAATTCACCAATAGGATATTTAAAAAAGTAGGCAGGCTGTAATTTACAAGAAACAAAGATAAAGTGGTTTAGTTTTTCGCTTCCTTAATCTTTCTTCTTGAATCCACTCAGCCAATAAGTATAATACGCCTCCCTCCTTGTTAGCGATTCAGAATTTTTCCCGAAAAATCCATGATTCTACAAGGTTGATGTAACTAAAATTTGCGTTGTTGAATGCTTAGCTATTTGGCAATGGCACAAAGTTTTAGGGGTGTAGTTCCAATTGGTAGAACGGCGGTCTCCAAAACCGACGGTTGGGGGTTCGAATCCCTCCACCCCTGCCAGTACAAGTAAAACGCAGGCTTTGTAAATTGTCTGTAGAGTTAAAAAAATTGATGTAGAGGTGGAGGGTGAGAACCCCCATGGGTTTGACAAATCGTCTGGAACGATTTGAACCGCGCTAGCGCCGCTTGCGGTCAGTTACATGGATGTAACTGAGTTAATCCCTCCCCCCCTGCCAGTACAAGTAAAACGCAGGCTTTGTAGATTGTCTGTTAAGTAAAAATGTTAGGGCTTGTCCCAGCATTCAAGTAATTGAAAAGCAAAATGTGTTGGTATGTGAATCGTCACCATCAACAAAGCAAATAGTGATTATTAGGGTTTAGCATGAGCGAAAATACAGAAAACAGTTCCAACCCACTAGATTTAGTTAAGTGGTTGGTGATCTTCGGTTTGTTAGCAGGCGTAGTGGCCGTAAACCACTATTTTCCAGAACTTTCTGTTCTGTATGTTGCTTTAGTAGCAGTGGCCGGTGTTGTGATTGCTGGGCTAATAGCTGCAACCACAGTGAAAGGCAGTACCTTTATTACTTTTGCTAAAGAAGCGCGCATTGAAGTACGCAAAGTTGTTTGGCCTACGCGTCAAGAAACAACAACTACTACTATGATAGTGTTAGCCGCAACAGTGGTTATGGCGCTATTGCTATGGGGATTAGATGGCATCATAGTGGAAGTGGTTTCATTTATAACTGGATTAGGAATTTAAACTATGTCTGATAAAAAATGGTATGTGGTACAAGCATTCTCCGGTTATGAAGGTCGCGTGCAAAAAACCTTACTAGAGCACATTAGAATGCACCAAATGGAAGACTATTTTGGTGAGATTTTAGTGCCTACAGAAGAAGTAGTGGAAATGCGTGCAGGGCAACAACGAAAAAGTGAACGCAAATTTTTCCCTGGTTACGTTTTAGTGCAAATGGATATGAATGAAGATTCATGGCATTTAGTTAAAAGTGTGCCGCGTGTTTTAGGCTTTATTGGTGGCACCTCTGACCGTCCAGCGCCTATTACTACAAAAGAAGCCAATGCTATCTTAAACCGTCTTGAAGAAGGGGTTGATAAGCCTAAGCCTAAGACCTTGTTCGAACCAGGCGAAGTGGTACGTGTTACCGATGGGCCTTTTGCTGACTTTAACGGTGTAGTTGAAGAAGTGGATTACGAAAAGAGCCGCTTAAAAGTTTCAGTACTTATCTTTGGTCGTTCTACCCCTGTAGAGCTAGAATTTGGCCAAGTTGAAAAAGGCTAGGTTTGCTATAACAAATCGATTTTATTAAAGGATGCAAATTGCATCCTTTTTTTTTGCTTTAAATTCAAATGAACAGTCATTTAGTTGAAAAATAGAACTTTTCATTTAGTCAGGTATTTGTGGGGTTGAGAAAGATTAAATTGGCGTATAAAGTTGGTTGGTTGTTTTTTGAACTGCTAGTGTAGCCGTTAATGCATTGTTCAGTAGCACTGATAAAAGGCTTATTAGTAAACAAAGATGGTTATGGATAATGGTTATGTCAAAATTTGTAATGCTCACATCGATTGTATTGGTATTAGGTTTAACTTTTAGCACTCACCCCCTGCAAGCCAAGCAAAATTCAGAAGTTGATGATAAGACTGAAATTATAACAGTGCACGGCACTAAGCCTTATGGATTTTATCGTCAGAAGATGGTGGAGTTAAAATATGCTTTTTTTGATTTACACAATTCATTGAACGACAACGAAGACCTTAAGATACATTGTAATAAAAAATCTTTTGGTGGAAGAATTAGAGTGATGGTTTGTGAGCCACAATATGTGATTGATGCTCGGATAAAGCTAGATCAAGAAAAACGCCGGATGTCCAAATTTACCCGAAGCATGCTGACACAAACTACTGACAGGGAATTAAATGCTTATCTAAAAGACTGGCATGCTAAAGCAGATGCTGAAAAGTTAAGACTTATGCAGCAACACCCAAGTCTTAAAGCTCTGTTTTTAGAGTTAATTGAAGCAGAAAACAACTACAAGCGCACACACGCTGAAACTTTTGGCAGGTTTTCGAATTTTTACCAAGATCCAGATGAAAAAAGCACAAGCTCTCGAGAAGGCTAATATAGGCTAAGGCAACCCAAGCCAAACTGCTAGATTTTGACTAAATAATTCAATAAAGCATAAAGCTAACTTTTGTCAATATTAATGCTTGTGCCTGCTCAATCATTCATCTATAATGCGCGACCCTATTTTGATGAACGGGAAGCCTGAGAAGTAAACATACTCAGTGTTTACAAGGCGTTATACCCAAATTAGAGAGAATAATCATGGCGAAAAAAGTCACTGGCTTAATTAAGCTACAGGTTGCAGCAGGCGCTGCTAACCCAAGTCCACCAGTTGGTCCTGCACTAGGTCAACACGGTGTAAACATCATGGAATTCTGTAAGGCTTTTAACGCTAAAACAGAAAGCATTGAAAAAGGCGCTCCAGTTCCAGTAGAAATTACTGTATATGAAGACCGTTCTTTTACCTTCGAAACTAAAACTCCACCAGCTTCTTTCTTATTGAAGAAAGCCGCAGGTATTAAGAGTGGTTCTGGCCGTCCTAACACTGAAAAAGTGGGTAAAGTGACGCGCGCGCAACTTGAAGAAATTGCAAAAACTAAAGAACCTGATTTAACTGCTGCTAGCTTAGACGCCGCAGTAAACACCATTGCTGGCTCTGCACGCAGCATGGGCTTAGTGGTAGAGGGATAAGACATGGCTAAATTATCAAAACGCGCTCGCTTGATTAAAGAAAAAGTTGATGCGACTAAAGAATACGAAATTAACGAAGCTGTTGCTTTGTTAAAAGAATTAGCCACTGCTAAATTTGCTGAAAGCGTTGACGTTGCTGTTAACCTTGGCATAGATGCACGTAAATCTGATCAAAACGTTCGTGGTGCAACTGTATTACCAAATGGTACAGGTAAAGAAGTACGTGTCGCAGTATTTACTCAAGGCGCTAACGCAGAAGCTGCGAAAGAAGCCGGTGCAGATATTGTAGGTATGGACGACTTAGCTGAGCTAGTTAAAAAAGGCGAAATGAACTTTGACGTAGTAGTAGCATCTCCAGATGCAATGCGCGTTGTAGGTCAGTTAGGCCAAATCTTAGGTCCACGTGGCCTTATGCCTAACCCTAAAACTGGTACAGTAACACCAGACGTAGCTACAGCAGTTAAAAATGCTAAAGCTGGTCAGGTTCGTTACCGTAATGACAAAAACGGTATTATCCATGCTAGCATTGGTAAAATCGCTTTTGAAGCTAACCAAATTCAAGAAAACTTAGCTGCATTGTTAGAAGCGCTTAATAAAGCCAAGCCTTCTTCTGCTAAAGGTACTTTCATTAAGAAAATCAGCCTTAGCACAACAATGGGTGCAGGTGTTTCTATAGACCAAGCTAGCCTTTAAGCTAGTTGGTTTGACAATTAACTCAAGGTTAATTGTTTCTCTGTAAAGGTTATGGGTTGGAGTCTATGTTGCTTGCAACATAAGACTCCCGTCCAAGACCGCAGGCGTAAGTTGGTGAATGAAGTAAGAGAGCATTCACCTAAACCGCATCTTAGGATGCTGTTGCAAACAACTTACTTAAAAAGCGAGCCTGCGCAGACGGTGGTTTCGACTCAGACTCTCTGGGATTAACGAACACCGTAGAGCGGTGGATTTACTCAGGTTAACCCCTAAGTAATGATATCAATCTGTGAATCCTGAAGTGGATATTTTTAAACAAATGAAACTTCAGACTTTAAGAGGTGAACTCAGTGGCATTAGGCTTAGCAGCAAAAAAAGAGATCGTAGCGGAGATTAACGACGTTGCATCTCGAGCTCTATCTGTTGCCGTCGCTGAATACCGTGGCATGGAAGTATCAGAACTAACTGACCTTCGTGTTAAAGCTCGTGAACAAGGTGTTTACTTACGTGTTGTACGTAACACTCTTGCAAAGCGCGCTTTAGCTGATAGTAAGTTTGCTGATATTGACAGTGCGTTAACTGGTCCGTTGATCTATGGATTTTCTATAGATGCACCTGGTGGTGCGGCGCGTCTTTTCAAAGACTTCGCTAAAACTAACGACAAGCTAAACGTTACTGCACTTTCTATTGGTAGTGGTTTATTGGGTCCAGAGAAATTGGACGCAGTTGCATCACTTCCTACCCGCGACGAAGCACTGGCAAAATTACTTGCTACCTTCAAAGCACCTGCCGAGAAATTCGTTCGTACTATCAACGAAGTTCCAGGCAAATTTGTGCGCGTATTGGCGGCGATCAAAGAAGAAAAATAATTTTCGACTTTGGCATTATAAATTTTTAACATTAAACCCAGGAGTTTAGAGAAATGGCTCTAACTAAAGATGATATTTTAAACGCTATTGCTGAAATGCCAGTAATGGAACTAGTTGAACTAATCGAAGCGGCTGAAGAAAAATTCAACGTTTCTGCTGCTGCAGCTGTTGCTGTTGCTGGCCCTGCAGTTGCTGCTGAAGCTGCTGCCGAGCAAACTGAATTTGATGTTGTTATGACATCTTTCGGTGCTAACAAAGTTGCTGTTATCAAAGCAGTACGTGGCGCAACTGGTCTAGGTCTTAAAGAAGCTAAAGAAGTAGTTGAATCTGCTCCTAAAGCTATCAAAGAAGGCGTAGCGAAAGAAGAAGCTGAAGAACTTAAGAAGACGCTTGAAGAAGCTGGCGCTGAAGTTGAGCTTAAATAATCTGCCTAAACACAGATTGTTAGCCTGAAATGGCATAGGCTGGTGACTTTTTAGTCACCAGCCTTTTTGCGCTGTAGGATTTACTATTTTCATCCTTTGATATAAATTCTAAATAAGAAGCGCAAATTGTAGATAAAACCACATAAAACCAATAAGTTAAGTAAGCCTCTTAATGACTTTGGTAAACGTTTTAACTGCAACTTAAAGGGTAGCGGAAGTTTGTTTAGCTGAATGATGAATTTTATTCACTAAGCAAGTTGGGTCAAAAATCGGCAGGCTGAGGAACCCATGGTTTACTCTTATAGCGAAAAGAAACGTATCCGTAAGGATTTTGGCAAACGCCCACAGGTATTGGAAATACCGTATCTACTTTCAATCCAATTAGATTCTTTTAAGAAGTTTATTGACCTAGATGTAGATGGTCAACATGGACTGGAAGCAGCATTTCGATCAGTTTTCCCAATAAAGAGTTACTCAGGTAACGCTGAGTTGCAATATGTAAGTTACCGTTTAGGTGAGCCCGTATTTGATGTGAAAGAATGTCAAATTCGTGGTGTAACATATTCAGCTCCTTTACGTGTGAAATTGCGTTTAGTGTTGTTTGATAGAGAAGCAGCACCAGGCACTGTAAAAGACATTAAAGAGCAAGAAGTCTACATGGGTGAAATACCACTTATGACTGATAACGGTACTTTCGTTATCAACGGGACTGAGCGTGTTATCGTGTCGCAATTACACCGTTCTCCAGGCGTGTTCTTTGATCACGACAAAGGGAAAACTCACTCATCAGGTAAAGTATTATATAACGCCCGCGTTATTCCTTACCGTGGTTCGTGGTTAGACTTTGAATTTGACCCTAAAGATAATTTATTTGTTCGTATAGATAGACGCCGTAAATTACCAGCGACTATTATGTTACGTGCATTAGAAATGCCTACCGAAGAAATCCTTGCGTTGTTCTTTGAGACCAACCAAGTGCGTATCGACGGTGATAAATTCTTATCTGACATAGTACCAGACCGTTTGCGTGGTGAAACCGCACAGTTTGATATTTTAGATAATAAAGGCAAAGTGTTAGTTGAGACTGGACGCCGTATTTCGGCTCGTCATACACGTGCACTTGAAAAAGCAAAAATCACAGAACTTGAAGTACCTGCAGAATATCTAGTAGGTCGTGTATTTGCCCGTGACTACATCAACCAAGACACCGGTGAAGTTATTGTTAGTGCGAATGACGAACTAACCTTAGAAAACCTAGCTGAATTAAAAGAAGCGGGGATCACTGCTTTTGATACTTTGTATATCAATGAGCTAGATCACGGTGCTTATATTTCTGACACTTTACGTATAGATAGCTCAACTAACCGCCTAGAAGCTTTAGTTGAAATTTATCGTATGATGCGTCCTGGTGAGCCACCTACTAAAGATGCAGCTGAAACCTTGTTCACTAACTTGTTCTTCTCTGAAGACAGATACGATTTATCGTCTGTTGGTCGTATGAAGTTCAACCGTCGTTTAGGACGTGAAGAGTCAACAGGTGCAGGTACACTAGACAAAGACGACATAGTTGCAGTCATGAAGCAACTTATCACCATTCGTGACGGTAAAGACGAAGTGGATGATATCGACCATTTAGGTAACAGACGTATACGTTCTGTTGGTGAAATGGCTGAAAACCAATTCCGTGTTGGTTTAGTTCGTGTTGAACGTGCGGTTAAAGAACGCTTAAGTCTTGGTGACCTAGATGCAGTTATGCCACAAGACTTAATCAACGCTAAGCCTATTTCGGCTGCAGTGAAAGAGTTCTTTGGTTCTAGCCAGTTGTCACAATTTATGGATCAAAACAATCCATTGTCAGAAGTGACACACAAACGTCGTATCTCAGCTTTAGGCCCAGGCGGTCTAACACGTGAACGTGCAGGCTTTGAAGTACGTGACGTACACCCAACTCACTATGGTCGTGTATGTCCAATCGAAACGCCAGAAGGACCAAACATTGGTTTGATCAACTCTTTGGCAAGTTTCGCCCGTACTAACGATTTTGGTTTCTTAGAAACTCCTTATCGTAAAATTATCGACGGTGTTATGACTGACGAAATCGACTACTTGTCTGCCATTGAAGAAGGCCAATACGCCATCGCTCAGGCAAATGTAGTAGTAGATGAAAACGGTAAATTGACAGAAGATTTGATCCCATGTCGTTTCCGTGGTGAAACTACTTTAATGTCGGTTTCAGACATTACTTATATGGATGTGTCACCACAACAAATTGTGTCTGTTGCTGCAAGCATCATTCCTTTCCTAGAGCATGATGATGCTAACCGTGCACTTATGGGTGCCAACATGCAACGTCAAGCTGTTCCTACATTAATTGCTGAAAAGCCATTAGTAGGTACAGGTATGGAAAGAACAGTAGCGGTTGACTCTGGTGTGACAATTATCGCCAAACGTGGCGGTACGGTTGACTATGTTGACGCAAGTCGCATTGTAGTTAAGGTAAATGAAGAAGAGATGACTGCAGGCGAAGCGGGCATTGATATCTATAACCTAACTAAATACACCCGTTCTAACCAAAATACTTGTATTAACCAAAAGCCTACCTGTAATGTCGGCGAGCCTGTAGTGGCTGGCGATGTATTAGCTGACGGTCCGTCAACTGATATGGGTGACTTAGCTCTTGGGCAAAACATGCGTATCGCATTCATGCCTTGGAATGGTTATAACTTCGAAGATTCAATCTTGATTTCAGAGCGTGTTGCTATGGAAGACAGATTTACTTCAATCCACATTCAAGAATTAAGCTGTATCGCTCGTGATACTAAGCTTGGTCCAGAAGAAATCAGTGCTGATATCCCTAATGTTGGTGAGTCTGCCCTAGGTAAACTGGATGAGTCTGGTGTGGTTTATATCGGTGCTGAAGTAAAAGGCGGCGATATTCTAGTAGGTAAAGTGACACCTAAAGGTGAAACCCAACTTACCCCTGAAGAAAAACTATTAAGAGCCATCTTTGGTGAAAAAGCGTCTGACGTTAAAGATACTTCGTTACGTGTACCTAACAGTGTACATGGCACAGTTATCGACGTTCAGGTCTTTACCCGTGACGGTGTAGAAAAAGACAAACGCGCCCGCGAAATTGAAGATATGCAATTACGCGAAGTGAAAAAAGACTTATCAGATGAGTTTAACATTTTAGCCGACGGCATCTTTGCTCGTGCAACTAACTTGTTACTTAAATCAGGTGTTGATCAAGCTAAGCTAGACAGCATCCCGCGTGATAAGTGGTTTGACTTAACCTTAGATGACGAAGATGCACAAGCGGAACTTGATCAAATCGCTGATCAGCACGCTGAAATCAAAGCTGACTTTGATACTAAGTTCGAAATTAAACGTCGCAAAATCACTCAAGGTGATGACTTAGCGCCAGGTGTACTTAAAATTGTTAAAGTTTACCTAGCTGTTAAACGTCATATTCAACCTGGTGATAAAATGGCGGGTCGTCACGGTAACAAAGGTGTTATCTCGACTATCAAGCCTGTTGAAGACATGCCTTATGACGAAAACGGCACACCTGTTGATATCGTACTAAACCCACTGGGCGTACCTTCGCGTATGAACATTGGTCAGGTACTTGAAACTCACTTAGGTATGGCTGCTAGCGGAATTGGTGTGAAAATCGACCGTATGCTTAAAGAGCGCGAAGAAATGGCTAAGCTACGTAACTTCTTAAAAGAAGTTTACAGCGCTGGCAAATCGCACCAAGAAGTAGACCTAGATAGCTTCACTGACGACGAAATTACCCGTTTAGCCGGTAACTTGCGTAAAGGTGTGCCTATGGCCACACCAGTGTTTGATGGTGCTACTGAAGCAGAAATCAAACACATGCTAACCTTGGCAGATATCCCAGAGAGCGGACAAATTACTTTGTTCGACGGTCGTACTGGTCGCCCATTTGAGCGTCCTGTGACTGTGGGTTATATGTACATGCTGAAACTGAACCACTTGGTCGACGACAAAATGCACGCTCGTTCTACTGGTTCTTACAGCTTGGTTACCCAGCAACCGTTGGGCGGTAAAGCGCAATTCGGTGGTCAGCGTTTCGGAGAGATGGAAGTATGGGCACTAGAAGCATACGGTGCTGCTTACACCTTGCAGGAAATGCTAACTGTTAAGTCTGATGACGTGAATGGCCGTACTAAAATGTATAAAAACATTGTGGATGGTGATCATCGTATGGAACCTGGTATGCCAGAATCCTTCAACGTATTGTTGAAAGAGATCCGCTCGCTAGGTATCAACATCGAACTTGAAGAGCAATAAGCTGCTCTTGCTGAGCGTTTAGACAGGATGGTGTAGCAGTTAATTTAATTGCTACACCTTTGCAATTGACTCCGCTGGGAGAGAAATGTGAAAGATTTATTAAAGTTTCTTAAGCAACAAAATAAGACAGAAGAATTCGATAATATTCGAATTGGTCTTGCATCACCGGATATGATCCGTTCGTGGTCATTTGGTGAAGTTAAGAAGCCAGAAACCATTAACTATCGTACTTTTAAACCAGAACGTGACGGCTTATTTTGCGCACGTATCTTTGGTCCAGTAAAAGATTACGAATGTTTATGTGGTAAGTACAAGCGCCTTAAACACCGTGGTGTAATTTGTGAAAAATGTGGGGTAGAAGTTACCTTAACTAAAGTACGTCGTGAGCGTATGGGTCACATTGAACTGGCCAGCCCAGTTGCACATATTTGGTTCTTAAAATCATTGCCGTCACGTATTGGTTTAATGTTAGACATGACCCTACGTGATATTGAACGTGTTCTTTATTTTGAATCATATGTGGTGTCAGAGCCAGGTATGACAACCTTAGAGCGTAGTCAACTTCTTACCGAAGAAGAATACTTAGATGCGCTTGAAGAACATGGTGACGAATTTGAAGCGAAAATGGGTGCTGAAGCAGTATTTGAATTGCTTAAAGCCCTAGACGTTGACGCAGATGTTGCCGCTATGCGTGAAGAGTTACCTACAATTAACTCTGAAACTAAGCGTAAGAAAATTACTAAGCGTTTGAAATTGTTAGAATCTTTCCAATTATCAGGTAACAAGCCTGAGTGGATGATCATGACAGTTCTACCTGTGTTACCACCAGACTTACGTCCTTTGGTACCACTAGACGGTGGACGTTTTGCGACTTCTGATTTGAACGATCTATATCGTCGTGTAATTAACCGTAACAACCGTTTGAAGCGTCTATTAGACCTTGCCGCGCCTGACATTATCGTACGTAACGAAAAACGTATGTTACAAGAAGCAGTTGATGCCTTGTTAGATAATGGTCGTCGTGGTCGTGCTATCACAGGTTCTAACAAACGTCCTCTTAAGTCTTTGGCCGATATGATCAAAGGTAAACAAGGTCGTTTCCGTCAGAACTTACTGGGTAAGCGTGTTGATTATTCTGGTCGTTCGGTTATTACCGTTGGTCCTACATTACGTTTACACCAGTGTGGTCTACCTAAGAAAATGGCACTTGAGTTATTCAAGCCATTTATCTATGGAAAATTAGAAGGTCGTGGCCTAGCTACTACCATCAAAGCCGCTAAAAAGTTAGTAGAACGTGAAGATCCGGAAGTGTGGGATGTACTAGACGAAGTAATTCGTGAACACCCAGTGTTACTTAACCGTGCACCAACTCTTCACAGATTGGGTATTCAAGCTTTTGAACCTATCCTAATCGAAGGTAAAGCTATTCAGTTACACCCTCTAGTGTGTGCTGCATACAACGCCGATTTCGATGGTGACCAAATGGCTGTTCACGTGCCGCTTACGATTGAAGCTCAGCTTGAATCACGCGCACTGATGATGTCTACCAACAACATTTTATCACCGGCTAACGGTGAACCAATTATCGTTCCTTCACAGGATGTGGTAATGGGCTTGTACTATATGACACGTGACCGTGTTAATGGTAAAGGTGAAGGCATGGTCTTCACTAGCCCACACGAAGCTGAAAAAGCTTACCGTACAGATGCAGCTGAATTACATGCACGCGTTAAAGTACGTATCACAGAATACGATGTGGATGCAGAAGGCAACAAAGTAGAAAAAGTGACCCTAACAGATACCACTGTTGGTCGTGCTATTTTCTCGACTATTTTACCTAAAGGTTTGCCATTCGAAATTATCAACCAAGCTATGGGTAAAAAGCAGATTTCTAGGCTGTTAAACGCTTGTTATCGTACCCTAGGTTTGAAAGATACAGTTATTGCTGCTGACCAAATCATGTATACAGGTTTCCACTACGCTATGATTGCTGGTGCATCTGTTGGTATAGATGACATGGTTATTCCAGACGCTAAGAAAGACATTATCGAAGGCGCTGAAGCAGAAGTATTCGAAATCCAAGAGCAATTCCAATCAGGTCTTGTTACTGCCGGTGAACGTTATAACAAAGTTATCGATATCTGGTCTAATGCCAACGAAAAAGTTGCTAAGGCCATGATGGAAAACCTTTCAAAAGAATCGGTTAAAAATCGTGATGGCGAAATGGAAGAGCAAGCCTCTTTCAACTCAGTCTTTATGATGGCCGACTCGGGTGCTCGTGGTAGTGCCGCTCAGATCCGTCAGTTGGCGGGTATGCGTGGCTTGATGGCAAAACCAGATGGTTCAATCATCGAAACTCCCATTACCGCTAACTTCCGTGAAGGTCTGAACGTACTACAGTACTTCATCTCAACTCACGGTGCGCGTAAAGGTTTGGCCGATACGGCACTTAAAACTGCTAACTCGGGTTACTTAACTCGTCGTTTGGTAGATGTTGCACAAGATTTGGTTATTAACAATGATGACTGTGGCACATTCGAAGGGGTGAAAATGACACCGCTAATCGAAGGTGGTGATGTTGTTGAACCACTTCGCGAACGTGTACTAGGTCGTACTGTAGCTGAAGACGTATTAAAACCAGGTACTAACGAAGTATTAGTAGAACGTAATGTACTACTAGACGAAGCCTTAGTAGACCTGCTTGAAGTTAACTCTGTTGACCAAATTCAAGTACGCTCTGTAATCACTTGTGAAAACGACTTTGGTGTTTGTGCTAAATGTTACGGTCGTGACTTAGCACGTGGTCACATGGTTGGTCACGGTGAAGCTGTTGGTGTTATTGCTGCTCAGTCAATCGGTGAGCCAGGTACTCAGCTTACCATGCGTACCTTCCACATTGGTGGTGCGGCGTCGAGAGCTTCTGCAGAAAACAGTGTACAAGTGAAAACCACAGGTACCTTAAAACTGCATAATGCTAAGTTTGTTCGCAATACTGACGACAAAGTAGTGATTGTTTCTCGTTCAACTGAAATCACCATTATTGATGATCAAGGTCGTGAGAAAGAGCGTTATAAAGTACCTTACGGTGCAATATTAACGGTGGATGACGGTGCTAAAGTGACTGCTGGTGAAGTAGTGGCTAACTGGGACCCTCACTCGCATCCAATCGTTACTGAACGTGCTGCAAAAATTAGTTTTGCTGACGTTGATGACAGTAATACTGAAATGCAACAAGATGAGCTAACTGGTTTAACTCGTATAGTAGTTAACGACTTATCTAAAGCGAATGCTAAAGAGCCTAAACTTATCCTAGAAAGTGAAGAGTTTGGTCTACAAGAAATCCGTTTACCTAGCTTTACTACCATCGAAGCTACAGATGGTATGGACGCTAAACCAGGTGACGTATTAGCACGTATTCCGCAAGAAAGTTCGAAAACTCGTGATATTACCGGTGGTCTACCGCGTGTTGCTGACTTATTCGAAGCCCGTAAGCCTAAAGAGCCAGCTATCTTAGCTGAAGTCTCAGGTATGATTGGTTTTGGTAAAGAAACTAAAGGTAAGAAGCGTTTAACTATTACGCCTAAAGACGGTGATCACTATGAAGAAATGATCCCTAAATGGCGTCAACTTAACGTGTTCGAAGGTGAGACTGTAGAAAAAGGCGAAGTTATTGCCGATGGTCCAGAGTCTCCACACGACATCTTACGTTTACGAGGTATCAGTGCGGTTTCTAACTATATCGTTAACGAAGTACAAGAAGTTTACCGCTTACAAGGGGTAAAAATTAACGATAAGCACATCGAAGTGGTTATTCGTCAGATGTTGCGTAAGTGTTTAATTACAGACGCCGGTGACAGTAACTTCCTTGAAGGTGAGCAGTTAGAAGTATCTAACGTGAAGATCGCTAACCGTGAATTGGAAAAACAGGGCAAAATTCCTGCTAAGTACGAAACACAGTTATTGGGTATTACTAAAGCTTCATTGTCGACTGAGTCGTTTATCTCAGCGGCGTCTTTCCAAGAAACTACTCGTGTACTTACCGAAGCAGCAGTGCAAGGTAAAGAAGATGAGTTACGTGGCTTGAAAGAAAACGTTATCGTTGGTCGCTTAATACCTGCAGGTACTGGTTTTGCGTATCACCAAAAACGTACTGCTAGAAAACTAGCAGAACAACAGGAGCTGGAAGAACCTTCAGTTTCTGCCTCTGAAGCAGAATTGGCGTTAACAGAAGCATTAAATGCTGAAGTTAGCGACTCACCTGCCGAGGAATAACAGTAAAGATCGACAGGTGATCTGGAAAAGTCACTACGGCTAGGCATAACTAGGCTAAAACCTATAAAAATGCAGAATAGCCGTAGTCTTACTTGACAGCTAAGCCATTGATCATTAGACTTCCGCGACCCGAAATTTGGTGACTAAATGTCCATCAAATTAAGGTTCGCGGATTTTTCGCGTTTAACGCCCTGCAAAAATGGGCAACAGTCGTAAATTTAATCAGGAGCTAGTTAATGGCAACAGTTAACCAGTTAGTGCGCAAGCCACGCAAACAACCTGCGACGAAGAGCAACGTCGCGGCTTTGCAAGCCTGCCCACAACGCCGTGGAGTATGTACTCGTGTATATACCACCACACCAAAAAAGCCGAACTCTGCATTACGTAAAGTATGTCGTGTTCGTTTGACTAACGGTTTTGAAGTTTCTTCATACATTGGTGGTGAAGGTCACAACTTACAAGAGCACAGTGTTGTTCTTATTCGTGGTGGTCGTGTTAAAGATCTACCAGGTGTTCGTTATCACACTGTTCGTGGAACATTAGACTGTGCAGGCGTAAGTGATCGTCGTGCTGGTCGTTCTAAGTACGGCGCAAAAAGGCCTAAGTCTTAACGGTTCTCCGTTAGTAAGGCCAAACTAAGAATTAATTGAGTTTTGGGAAACCCCTGAAATTTCTACGGAGAAAGTAAAATGCCAAGAAGAAGAGTCGTAGGTCAACGTAAAATCCTACCAGATCCTAAGTTCGGATCAGAATTACTTGCAAAATTCATGAATGTCGTCATGTTAGACGGCAAAAAATCGACTGCTGAAAAAATCGTTTACGGTGCGCTAGATATTGTTGCTTCTAAAGCTGACAAAGCACACTTAGACATATTTGAAGAAGCGTTGGACAACATCCGCCCTACAGTCGAGGTTAAGTCTCGTCGTGTTGGTGGTTCTACTTACCAAGTACCAGTAGAAGTACGTCCCGTTCGTCGAAATGCCCTAGGTATGCGTTGGTTAGTTGACGCTGCTCGTAAACGTGGTGAAAAATCAATGGCTCAACGCCTTGCAGCTGAAATGCTCGATGCTGCTGAAAACAAAGGTTCTGCGGTTAAGAAACGTGAAGACGTTCACCGTATGGCCGAAGCTAACAAAGCCTTCGCTCACTACCGTTGGTAATAAGAGAAAGCTATGGCTCGTAAAACGCCCCTTGAGCGTTACCGTAATATTGGCATTGTCGCCCACGTGGATGCGGGTAAAACCACTACCACTGAACGTGTTCTTTTCTACACTGGTTTGTCACATAAAATCGGTGAAGTCCATGATGGCGCAGCCACCATGGACTGGATGGAACAAGAGCAAGAGCGTGGCATAACCATAACTTCGGCAGCGACGACCTGTTTTTGGTCGGGAATGGACCAACAATTTGACCAACACCGTATCAATATCATAGATACTCCAGGGCACGTTGACTTCACTATTGAAGTTGAGCGTTCGCTTAGGGTACTAGATGGCGCTGTGGTGGTTTTTTGTGGTTCGTCAGGTGTAGAACCTCAATCAGAAACTGTATGGCGTCAAGCTGATAAATACCACGTTCCACGTATGGTATTTGTTAACAAGATGGACCGAGCTGGTGCTGATTTTGAGCGTGTAGTTAAACAAATTAGAAATCGTTTAGGCGCAAATTGTGTGCCTATCCATTTAAATATTGGTGCCGAAGAAACCTTCAAAGGTGTTGTCGACCTGATCAAAATGAAAGCCATTAATTGGAATCAGGCTGATCAAGGCATGACCTTCACTTACGAGGCTATCCCTGCTGATTTACTAGAAAAGGCGCAAGCATTGCGTACTGAACTAGTAGAAGCAGCAGCTGAAGCTACCGATGAGTTAATGGATAAATATTTGGAAGGCATTGAGCTAACCGAAGACGAAATTAAATTTGGTTTACGTAAGCGCACCCTGGCTAACGAAATTGTGTTGGCAACCTGTGGTTCGGCATTTAAAAACAAAGGTGTGCAAGCTGTACTTGATTCTGTAATTGAGTATTTACCTGCGCCTATGGATGTGCCAGCCATTAAAGGTGTACTAAACGACAAAGATGAAACCGAAGCTGAACGTCCTGCTGATGATTCAGCGCCGTTTGCTGCGTTAGCATTTAAAATTGCTACTGACCCCTTTGTTGGCTCTTTAACTTTTTTCCGCTGTTACTCTGGTGTAGTCAACTCCGGTGATGCTGTTTACAACCCAGTAAAAGCAAAACGTGAGCGTTTTGGCCGAATAGTGCAAATGCATGCCAAAGACAGAGAAGAACTTAAAGAAGTACGTGCCGGTGATATTGCAGCGGCAATAGGGCTAAAAGATGTGACCACGGGAGACACTTTGTGTGATCCTAATCATATTATTACCCTAGAGCGCATGGAATTTCCTGAACCGGTTATTTCCATTGCAGTAGAGCCACGCTCACAACCAGATCAAGAAAGAATGGGCATTGCATTAGGCAAATTAGCCGCAGAAGACCCATCTTTTAGAGTCAAAACTGACGAAGAGTCAGGTCAAACTATTATATCTGGCATGGGTGAATTACACCTAGATATCATTGTTGACCGTATGAAGCGTGAGTTTAACGTTGAGTGTAACGTTGGAAAACCTCAAGTAGCCTACCGTGAAACGATTCGTAAGAAAGTGGATGCGGAAGGCAAGTTTGTTCGTCAATCAGGCGGTAAAGGCCAATATGGTCATGTCTGGTTAACTATCGAACCAAATGAAGAAGGCGCAGGTTTCGAATTTATCAATCAGATAGTAGGAGGGGCGGTTCCAAAAGAATACATCTCTTCTGTTGAGAAAGGTATTGAGGAACAAATGCAAAATGGTGTAGTGGCGGGTTATCCGGTACTAGATGTGAAAGTCACTTTATTTGACGGTTCATACCATGATGTTGACTCTTCTGAAATGGCGTTTAAAATCGCAGGTTCGATGGGATTCAAGAAAGGGGCTGCAGAAGCAAATCCTGTATTACTTGAGCCAACAATGAAAGTAGAAGTTACCACTCCAGAAGAATGGATGGGTGATGTAGTCGGCGACCTCAATAGGCGTCGCGGTATGATTGAAGGCATGGACGATGGTGTAGCAGGTATTAAAATAATACACGCAAAAGTACCTTTATCTGAAATGTTTGGTTATGCCACTGATTTGCGTAGCGCAACTCAGGGTAGAGCATCATACTCAATGGAATTTTTTAATTACGCAGAAGCGCCTAGTAATGTCACTAAAGCCATTACTGATGCGCGAACTTAAATTTTAATGAAGGTCTGATCCGGGTCTATTTAAGGGTCGGATTTTTAACTTAGGAAACCAGTAAAATGGCAAAAGCAAAGTTTGAACGTACTAAACCGCATGTAAACGTCGGTACTATCGGCCACGTTGACCACGGTAAAACAACATTAACAGCGGCAATTACTACTGTATTGGCTAAAACCTACGG
>NZ_JBRKBA010000011.1:0-109491 GCF_052983255.1 Paraglaciecola aestuariivivens
TTGAAAGCAGACGCGAACCTTTGGTGTTGGCTTGCGTTGCTACTTCTAGTTTGAACTCTCTACTGTATGCAGACATAAAACCCCCAGTAATTGGTATGTCCAACTATTGGGGGTCACTTCATACAAGCGGGCTTTTTAATGTCTATTTAGAAAATTAAACTAACTTTCTACGACGTAGACCTAAACCTACTAAACCTAAGCCTAACAAAGCTAGAGCAGAAGGCTCTGGTACTAGACCAACCTCTGCAAGTGAGAAATCATCCCCAGTGCCCAATGAAGTAATGAAAGTAGAGGCACCTGCAACTAAAGCAAAATCGAAGTCGGCATAATCTGGATCAGCCATCATGTCATTAAAATTAGCCATATAAATACCAACAGAAGTAACATTATATGATGCACTAATTTGAGTTCCGTCACTGTCCGTTAGGGTAATTAATATATCAAACCCACCACTTCCATCTATATTTAAAATATCAAAGTAAAATGCATCATATCCAGTAAAATCAAGGGTATTAAACGGTGCTGGAAAGGGTAAAGAGTAATCAATCAATAACGAACCATCTGCCTGAGAATCTTCGTTATAATTTAAATTACCTGCTCCAAACACATTACCATCAACTTTGTCTGCACCAGTGCCACTCAAATAGGTAAGGGTATATACAGCACTTGCACCAGTTTCTATTGAAGTAACAGTATCAGTATCGGTTGCCGGACCTAGACTTGATACTTCAAGATCAAGAGGCGGATCATAATTAAAGCTATCTAATACTAATTTACCTGCATTGGCAGCGCCTAGCGTTAGCATTGATAAAGCACCTATTAATACTTGTAATTTTTTCATCATGTCTTCCTTTTAAAGTATATTTAGAGTTTCAACATAGCTACAGCAAGTGCATTATTTACCCTTTCCTAAGGTTAAATAACGCTGCTAATGTCATCATTTTAAATACTGCATAAATAAGGCCAAAAATATTTTTTGCATATATTTCAAATAGTTAATTTTTTCGATCAAATCAGTGTTTTAGGATTTGTAAAAAATACCGACACTCAAACAAGCAATATCCCTAAGTATCCTAGGCAATATCAAGCTAGGTATAAGGTGAGTATCATGTTCTTTTGTTATTTACAGTAGAGCGTTAAAGCAATTTACGTTAATTCAGGCACAAAAAAGCCCGCTTAACGCGGGCTTCGAAATCGGATTAGTTAATTAAACTAATTTTCTGCGACGTAGACCAAGTCCAACCAAACCCAAGCCTAATAACGCTAGAGCAGAAGGCTCGGGAACTAAACCTACCTCAGCAAGAGAGAAATCATCTCCTGTACCGTCAGACGTAATACTAGTCGACGCTTTAGTTACCAAAGACCAATCAAAATCAGCATAGTCTGGGTCAGACGTCATACTACTAAAAGTGGCCATAAAAGTACCTGGAGTAGTAATAGTATAAGTAGCTGAAATTTCAGTACCATCAGAATCAGTAAGAGTTAACAAGATATCAAAACCACCACTTCCATCAATCGCTAAGATGTCGAAGTAAAAGGCATCATACCCAGTAAAGTCTAAGGTGTTGAATGGAGTAGGCGCGTCAATGGTATATTCAATTAGAAGAGAACCATTAGCTAACGAATCTTCATTGTAGCTCAATACACCAGCGCTAAACACGTTACCATTTACAGCATCTGCACCAGTACCACCTTCAAAGGTAAGAGTGTAGTTAGCTGTTGCACCACTTTCTGCAGAAATAACTGAGTCAGAAGCAGTTGACGCTCCATTACTAGCTACTGTTAAAGCCAAAGATGGATTGTAGTTAAAGCTATCTAACACTAAGGTGCTTGCATTTGATGCACCAAGCGTAAGCATTGATAAAGCACCAAGTAATACTTTTAATTTTTTCATCATCTACTTCCTATAAGCATAATTAGAATTTAAACACTACACAGCTAAAGCATACCTAAACTTGTTTATTATCTATTAACGGCGCTAATGTCTTCTCAAACAATAAAGCACGAACAGTGCCAACTTTTAAAAAACCTTTACAATCAATAACTTAAAATCTCAAAAAATAACAAGCAAATAGCAAATGTAAAAATACCCGACACTTATTTGCCTACATAGCCTCTAACTTTACAGCTATAACAACCTCATATTTCAGACTGCAATCGTTGTATTGCGACTTGAGTAGCAGGATCTTTGGGTTGTAGACTACTTAAGAGCTGGGCTGCTTTATCATGTTCTTTGGCTGCAATTAACGCTTCAGCATATCGAATCGCTAATTCAACATTGGCTTTATCTAAGCTATAAGCTTTGGCATAGACTTGAGCTGCCTTAGAAAACATGCCTGATTTGTGCAAAGTAGTGCCGTAAGTATCTAAAATAGGCTGATAATCGGGTTTTAAAGCCGCAGCACGCTCTGCATACTGTAATGCTCTTTGGTAATTACCTTGGTCTACTAATATATAAGCCAAGTTATTTAATGCTCGAGTATTGTTTGGCTCTACATCCAGTACCAATAAATATTGATCAATAGCCAATTGATAGTTGCCAGACACTATAGCTAATTCTGCAATTTGCACGTCATTTGTAACAGACTCCCCTTGATACTTTTTATGACCTTGCAAAAAGGTTATTGCTTGTGAATATAACTTAAGCTCTTTCAGAGCCTTAGCTACTAAAGTTGCGTTTCGTTGGTTGGTTTTTTGTTCATAAAAGGCTTTCAGTTTAGGTAATGCAGATTTGGCATCACCTTTTTCTAACATAATTTGCCCTCTTAAACCTTGCCCTGCCACGCTATTTCTTACTTCGTCAGAAAGCCCAGAATAGACAGACTCGGCAGCCTTAATATCATTAGTCACTATATAGAAATAGATAGTAAGCAGGGTAAATTGTGGATCATCAGAAAATTTAAGTTTGGCACTTTTTGTGGTTTCTAGTGCATTCTCAAATTGTTTAAACAAATCTTGCAGTGCTATCAAGCGTAAGTAAGCAGATTTGTTATTTGGTTCTTGAGATAACCAAGTTTCGGTAACATTTAAGGCCTTTTCTCTTTGTTTGTTATAATAATAGGCATTGCCTAATACTACCCAATAGGCATCAGGCAGTTTCGCATCAGGCTCTACACTTTCTAACACCCCAATACACTCGCTGTATTTACCTACAGTCAATAATGCTTGCGAAAATAACAATCTAAATTGAAATTTATCATTAGCTCGATTAAACGCCGACTCTATTGGTCTGATGGCTTCTTTGTCATTGCCTAACTCGTGTTGCAATACAAAATGTTTTCTTAAACTTGACGTATGCTCTGGATAAGCCCCAATAATTTTAGCTAAAAAACTAATGGCCAGGGTTTTGTCACCTGCGGCTTCGGCTTTGTCTGCATAATAAGTATTTGCGGCAATATTATTAGGGTCAAAAGACAAAGCTTTATTAAACATTTGTTCGGCTAGTGCGGCTTTTTTCATGTTGTCGTAGCTAATAGCCGCCAGCACATAACCATAAACCTCTTGAGGTTTTTGCTCTATCCATTTCTGACTAAGCTCTAAAGCTTTTTCGTACAAACCATTATTAACGTAAGCTCTTGCTAGAGCTGTGTTTACTAAATCTTGGTCTGGATCTAAAGACAACGCCTGTTCTAAGTCGGCCAATCCATCTATATCATCTAATGACAACCTCAACATACCTTTTTGAGCAATACGTAAAGGGTCGTTAAACTCGATAGTGTCTACTTTGTCTAAAATAGTTCGTAATTGAGAGGTATTACCTTCACGCATTAATTGCGCACTGGCGGCAGACAATAAAATGATGTCATCTTCCGATAGCCCATCCAAGCTAGTTAAAGTTTCTCCAGCATCTACACTATTGCCTAATTTCAATTCTAATATGGCTAACATTTTAAATATCGGATGCCCTGCTGGTAACTGACCTTTAATCGAATTTAAATATTCGTAGGCCAGTTCATGCGAACCTAATTGAAAAGAGCTCACACCCGCTATTATTTTATTTGGTAAATTGGCCGAACCATTATGAATGGCTTTTTCGATATGCAATTTAGCATTTTCAAAATCTTGAGCTTGAAAACGAATCGCTCCTTTCAACTGATTAACAAATGGTTGCTCAGGGTTAACCTGCAATAAAATATCTACTTCTTTTTCAGCTTCTTCGTATTGCTTATTTTTTAAATAGGCATTGGCTAGCAACACTCTAGATTGGTAGGTTTTTGGTAAGAGCGCTTTATATTTTTCGTAACTCTCAACTGCAGCTTGAGTATTATTTGCAGCAGTAGTTAATTGTCCTTTTAATAAATGCGCATCTGCAAAGTCTGGGCGCTCTTTAAGAATTTGTTCAATTTTTTCTAGTGAAGTGTCAATTTGTTTGTTACTAAAATCAACATAAGCATTACCTAATTTACTATATAAAGAGTCCGCATTAATTTCGTTTGCATCGGCAATTGCTCTTTTGGCTTTATAAGGTTGACCTAACTGAAAATGCGCCAAGGCTTTGTATAACAATAACGAGGTCGACACTTCTGGCGCTAAATTTCTCGCATCTTCCACCAGCTTAATAATTTCATTGTGTTTAAATTGCAAACTATACACATTGGCCAAAACAGGTAAGACTTCGTTAGGCTCGTAACCTAAATCTAATGCGCGGGTTAATTCTTTTTCTGCTGCGGCACTACTACCTTGCTGGGCGTACAAATCCCCTAACAAAAAACGTGCGCGAGCATCTCTTGGATTCACTCCTATAGCATTCTTTAATTCTATAATGGCTGTAGCATTATCGTTTTGCTGAATTTGTGCTTCTGCTAATGCAATATATTCTTCAGAAGTTTTCTCTGTACAGCCAGTAATTCCAATTAAAAGGCCAAAAATAAGTGCGGGGTAATACTTTGTCATTATTCTTTCCAAGTTGAATGATTAACTGCTCAATATCTTACCTCTTGAGCCACAAAAAACACTAATCTTTTGTTTAGTGATACTTTTTGTGATTACTATATAGGCAGACCTTAGTTAAATACACTGTACTAAAGTAAGCGGCAATTTTAAATTTACAGGCTTTTTTTATGTGATTTAAACGCACTTTCAGTTAGCCTTAACACACTGAATTATCATTAAATTTATGTTGGAAACTAAACTAGTCGCAAATGGAAAAGCACAACATGCCAACTACAGCATTTAACACTAGCACCTATTATGTGCTCAACGAGCATCTGCCCGAATTGCAGCAAAAGTGGCAGGGGTTACAAGAGCAGGCTCAGCATTCAGCCTTTACTAGTTGGTTTTGGATTAATCAATGGCTGGCTCAAAAAGATTTGTCTGGCCAAAATTGCCTTTGCATCGAAGTCACTTACAATCAAACAACAGTTGGCTTAGCACTATTTGGTATCAAAACCCAGAAAGTCTTGGGTTGTATTAACATATGTCAGTTTTTTTTACACAAAAGTGGGAATAAAAAAGAAGACCAGATCTGGATTGAGCACAATAAGTTTCTTTGCCATAACAACTACCAAGCTCAAGTCACACAACAGATTTGCCAGCAATTAAGTCAAATACGCCCCCTACACGATATTAAAATTGGCTTAAGCTCGCCACGTTTTAATGACAGTTTAAATATTCTGGGGTTTAAACGCCGAACCGAATTAACCTCAACGGGTTATTTGGCTAACTTGGCAGGAATGGACAATCTCGATGACTATTTAGCTAGCCTGTCAAAAAACACTCGCTCACATATAAAACGCGCATTTAAGTTATTAAACCAGCAAAGTCCTATCCATTTAGAGCTAGCCACCAGCACCGACGAAAAAATTCAAACCCTAGCTAACATAGCCGAATTACATCGCAGAAAATGGCGCACTACTGTTTACGGGAGTGGCTTCGACAATCCCATTTTTTATGATTTCCACCAAAACCTCATTACCCAAGATCAAGATAATCAACACTGCCGACTTTATACTTTGTATCAAAACCACAAAGCTTTGGGTTATGTATATTTATTCACCCACCAAGATACCTGGAGCTTTTACCTTTCTGCTTTGCAATTTAACTCAGATAACCGCATTAAAGTTGGCTTAGTTATGCATAGTTTAGTGATTGAACAAGCCATTTTACATGGCGTAAAGGTGTACGACTTTTTGGCTGGAGAAGCCCAATATAAAGCGTCATTGTCAAACGCTTTACCCTATGCACAAAATATCTACGTGTATTATCGACAAACCCCAATATTGAAGTTACGCGAGTTTTTAAGAAAGTGGAAACGCAAACTTCTTGGCAAAATGTTTTCAAATTTATGGATGAAGCTGCATGACTAAGTCTCAATCCAATGTCATGGTGCCAATAACATCCCCACAAGAACAAGGCGCTTATTGTGAGCTTGCGCTTCCTTTTCCACAATCAAAGGTTTTTAGCCTTGATCAGCTCTCAATACAATCTTTGTCTACCGAACAAAAAGTGCAGGCTGTTTGCCAAGTCATAGCCTTATGGTCAGATAACAGCATTAAATGGGCAAAATTTATTTATGTGCCTCTAAACGACACTCAATTAGCGCTAAACATTGCCCCCCACGAGGCGCAACAACAAAACCAGCAGGTGTCACAATTTACACCTCTAGGACGACAATTTAGTTACCCTAACTCTCAGGAGCAAGGCTTAAAATTAGCCCTCGACTTAGACGCACAGCAGCTTAATATTGTTAATCAACAAGCTTTGCAAGTCTTAAGCTTTGGCGCCAATGATATAAAGCTTACTAACCAGTTTAACCACCCGATTGCCGCACATTTTACTCACGCTAGTGTAATGCCCTTAGTCAGTCTAGCGGCTAATCAAACCGATGCCATAGCGTTACAAATAACCGGTAAATTTTTGCATACTCAGGTTGAATTCAGTTTACAGCTCGACTGGCTGGTGCCCTTTGACCTAATTAAATTCGACATGCAAATCCACAACACCAACAGAGCAATACATCAGGGCGGCAAGTGGGATTTAGGTGATGCTGGCTCTTATTATTTTCACGAGTTGAATATAGAGTTTAATACCGCAAGCGACAGTCAAGCCCAGCTAACTAATGTGTTACTCGATCTCAACAACCAAACTCGCATAGAAGGCCAACACTTTGAGTGCCAACAATATGCTAGTGGTGGCGAAAATTGGCAAAGTCCAGTACACGTTAATCAAAATAACCAAGTTGAACTTGAGCAGAATGGCTTCGAAATAAAAGTTGATGGTTTTGATAACAACACACAGGCAATCTCAGGTTTGCGCTGTGAGCCAGTTGTGCAATTAAAAAGCAATATTGCCCTGCGCTTTGATAAGTTTTGGCAAAATTTTCCAAAAAGTCTCAAGGTACATAATCAGCTGGCTGTATGGGGGCTGTTTCCTGCTCGAACTTATCAATACGAATTACAAGGTGGCGAAAAGAAAACCCATTCTATGATGCTGTCGCTCGATAGCAGCCAACAAGGGTTAACAGAATCAAACCTAGTCAGCCGCGCGAGCGTCGATTGGCAGTGGCTTAATCAATGTCATTTGTACCCTTTTATACAAACCAACCCAGCCCAAAGCTGTGCGCTACAACCCATAATAAATTTAGGTTTAGAGCAAAATCACGGTTTTGTGGCTAAGCGCGAAGCACTAGACGAATATGGGTGGCGAAACTTTGGCGAACTCTACGCCGATCATGAAACCGCTGGTTATAGCGGCAAGGATATTTTTGTCTCCCATTACAATAACCAATACGACCCCATTTATGGGTTTTTACGCCAGTATTTACTGAGCGGCGATACCCAGTGGTTTACTTTGGCCGACGACTTAGCAAAACATGTAAAAGATATTGACATCTATCACACCCAGCTAGATAAAAACGAATACAACGGCGGCTTGTTTTGGCACACAGATCACTACTTACAAGCCTATACCTCTAGCCACCGCTCTTATTCTAAGCATCAATCTAGCAATGCTTATCAAGATCATGCAGGTGGCGGCGGCCCAGGAGGTCAGCATTGTTACACTACTGGCCTATACCTACATTATTGTTTAACTGGGCAGCTCAGCTCTAAACAGGCTGTATTAACACTCACCAATTGGATCACCCATGTTTACGAAGGCTCAGGCACATGCCTTGAATTGTTATTGGCCTTTAAAAACCGAAATGTACCAGGCATTAAAAATCACTTTACTGGCCAGTACCCCTTAGATAGAGGCATAGCCAACTATATTAACGCGCTACTCGATAGTTATGCACTCACCCAAAGCCAACATTATTTAGCTCAGGCTGAGCACATTTTGCGGCACACCCTGCATCCAAATGAAGATGTTAGCCTACGCAACTTAGATAATGTTGAAGGCACTTGGTTTTATACCGTTCTGTTACAAGCGCTTTGCCGCTATTTACAAGTAAAAGAACAACAACAAGCTTTTGACCAAGACTTTTACTATTGCCGTGATAGTTTACTCAATTACGCCGACTGGATGCTCGAGCACGAATATCCTTATTTAGAAAAACCCGACATTTTAGAATACCCAAACGAAACTTGGACCGCGCAAGATCTACGTAAAACCCATGTATTAGCAGCGGCTGAATATTACAGCCCAGAGAAAAAAAATCACTATATGCAAAAAGCAGAGTTTTTTCAGCAGTATGTAGCTGATAAGCTAAGCCAAGCACCAACTAAAACCTACACCCGCATTTTAGTGTTATTAATGCAAAACCAAGGTGCCATAGATAGCTTTAAACTAACGACTACAAATACAAATTTAGCACCAAGAAAAACCTGGCCACCCGCCAGTTATCAACAACAAACAGAACGCCAAGGGTTAGTAAAACTATTAACGGCTCGAATTCGCAAATTATCGCCCAAAGCCGAAATCGACTGGATAAAAAGACGTTTAAACTAAGCTCACCATGACAGGAAAAAATTAAAATAATGCAGGTATCTTTTATAATTCCCCACAAGGGAAGATTCGAAATGTTAATTCAAACACTTCAATCTATTAGCCAGCAAACCTGTCACTTGTCCGACCTAGAGGTTATTGTTGTTAGCCAAACCCCCGACATTCAACAGCAAAAGTTGTTAGACAACCCAGATGTTAAACTCAATGTGATTATTCGGCCCACAACAGACACTATTTCAGCGCTGCGCAACTATGGCGTAACTCAGGCTAAGGGAGAGTATCTGGCGTTTTTAGATGCCGATATTGGGCTATCTGCAAACTGGGTAACCCAAATGTTAGCTGAGCTAAATGCAGATCCACAAAGAGTTATTACTAGTGCCATGCAAATTTGTGACGACAAAGCCCCACCCTTAGAACAAATACGCACCAGCTTAAGTAACGCCGAAATCGATACAAACGTGGCTTTTTTACCCGGTAGAAATCTATTTTTAAGCCAAGCAACCTTTGCAAAAATAGGCGGGTTTCCCGAGCATTTAGTAACTTGCGAAGATTATTACTTTACCGACAAGGCCGCTAAATTAGGCAAACTCTACTACACCTCTAAAGCAACCTATGTGCATATAGGTGAAGACAAAGCCTTTGGCGCCATGTTCAAAAAAGAAATCTGGCGTGGGCAATCAAATTTACAATCCATAGCTGGTAGAGCAATTCCATTGCGCGAATGGCCTAGCTTTATTGCACCTTTGGCTATCATGCTGATGTTAATGCTCACCCTAGTATTAGTGCTGTTAGGCGAGCATACCCTAGCCTTATGGGCTTTTTTAGTAGCAGCTCTGCCGCTTTTTGTATACAGTTTGCGTTTGTATATGGTCGCGAAAAAAAGCGTTTCGCTAATACAAATCGTAAAATTTTATATTTTTTACTTTCCGGCCAGAGCCATTGGAACAGTATTAGGTTTGTTTAAATCTATAGGCGTAAAAACACATTAAGGAATTACATGACTCAAACAGTTAATGTGCTGCAGTTTATTTGCTCTACCGGATTTTATGGGGCCGAGCGTTGGGTGTTAGCCCTAGCCAAACATCTGGATCCTAAAAAAGTACGTTGTGATTTAGCCGTCACTATGGAGCCAGGTCAAGCCCCCTTAGAATTAGTAAAAGAATATCAAAAGCTTGATTTACCTTGTCATACCATAAATATGAGCAGCAAGTTTGATTGGTCGGCAGTAACCCAAATGGTAGCCTTAATCAAACAGCACAATATTCATATAGTGCACACACACGGCTATAAATCAGACATCATAGGGGTTATTGCTGCTAAAAAAGCCGGTATTCCTGTGGTAGTTACCCCCCATGGCTTCGAAAACGCCAAAGACATCAAGCTTCGCACTTTTATTTGGTTAGGCTGCCAAGCCATGAAATTCGCCACTAAAGTTGTGCCCTTGTCGCAACAATTGTTACGCGATTGCCAAAGAATGGGGGTAAAAGACGCTAAAACCCTTTATATTCAAAATGGCGTAGATTTATCAGAAGTAGAAGCCACGCCTGTACCTACTCGCGACAAGCCAGAAGAAAAACGCATTGGTTTTGTTGGGCAAATGATCAGCCGTAAAAACATCTACGATATTTTAGATATCTTTGACCAACTCCATGCCCAACACCCTAACACTCGGTTAGTTTTACTAGGTGATGGTGATGCCCGAGCCGAACTAGAGGCCCATGCCCAAACCTTGGCTAGTGTCAGTCATATTGAGTTTTTAGGCTTTAGAGACGACCGACTCTCACTATTAAAATCTTTTGATTTGTTTGTTATGACCTCGACTCTCGAAGGGATTCCACGTTGCTTAATGGAAGCCACAGCCGCCAATATACCTGTTGCTGCCTACAATATTGCCGGCATCGATCAACTTATTGAGCATGAAAAAACTGGGCTATTAGCGCCTTTAGGTCAAAAACAAGAGTTACTAGGTTATTGGCAAAAGCTCTTGTTTGAGCCAGACTACGCAGCCAACTTAGCGGCCAATGCCAAAGATTTTGTCTATCAGCATTATTCAGCCAACAGAATGGCCCAAGAATACAGTGATTTATTCGAAAAACTGGCAACGGAGGCCAAGTGAGCAAAGCAGCAGATAAGCCAGCAATTCTATTTGTTCTAACCATAGACACCGAAGAAGAGTGGGATTGGTCGGGGCCTTTTCCTCAGCAAGTGGCCGAGGTAGACAACATTGCAAAATTACCTGCTTTTCATCAGTTATGCGCCAATTTGGGGATTAAACCCACTTATTTTATTGATTTTGCCGTAGCCAATAATCCACAAGCAGTTGCTCATATGCGCAGCTTTACCGATCAAGGCCAATGCGAAGTCGGGGCGCATTTACATCCTTGGTGTAACCCTCCTTATTTTGGTGAAGTGGGCGAAGCCGAATCTCATGTTATTAATTTACCGGTAGAACAAGTCGAACAAAAACTCCAAGCCCTAGTCACTCAAATAGAAAATAGCTTTGCGGTTAAGCCTAAATCTTTTAGAACAGGCCGTTGGGGAATAGACAGCAAGGTTATGCAATTATTAATAAAAAGCGGCATTAATGTAGACTCAAGCGTGTACCCTTTTTATGCCAACGAATATTTTCATTGTAACGGAGCCCCAACCTTACCCTATTGGCCCGATCTAAATAACCCTTTGCAAGCTGGCTCGCAAAACGACATATACGAATTTCCGGTTACTGTAGGATTTAACCAAGGCAATTTTAATCTGGCCAATAAAATACACACGGCTTTTGCTAAACCGCCTTTAAGTTACACCCGTTTTAATGGCTTTGCTTGGCATACCAAGTTAATCCGTAAAACCTATCTATGCCCAGAATTATCTGCCCCTAGCGACATGCTAACCCTGTGTCACAATGTTATTGAAAAAGGTTACCCAGTGCTGCACATGTACATGCACAGCTCGAGTTTATTCGACAATCAAGAAGGATTATTGGGTTGTCAGAAAAACCCCTTTGACTTTATTAGCGATGCCGTTAGCCAGGTGGTCACTGAATTAAAGCAACACTATACAATAGAGTTTTGCACCATATCTCAAGCGGCAGACTTGCTACAAAAGCGTAATGCAGGTAATTAATGGAACTAAGAACTGTGGTCGCCAGCGACCAGGCACAATGGGACAACTACGTAAGCCAACATCAAGATAGCTCGCCCTATCATAGGTTTGCTTGGTTACAAAGCATAGAACAAGCCTACCAGCATCCAAACAGTAGTGTGATTGCCATAGATCAAGGTGAAGTAGTGGGTGTATTACCTTGTGTTGCAATGCAAAAACCTTGGGCTAAAGTAAGTTATTGTTCATTACCCTACTGCGATCTAGGTCATGCGTTGGCCAACAACCCTAGCATTGTACAAGGTTTACAGCACTTTGCTTTAGCCCAACTGGCGCAGAAAAATGGCCAAAGTTTTGAATACAGAGACACCCATAATCACTTACCAGATGGTGATTTAACTGGGCAAAAAGTGCGCATGTTACTTACTTTGCCCGATACTGCCGACGATCTCATGGCAAGTTTTAAATCAAAGCTACGAAGTCAAATTCGTAAAGCTGAAAAAAACGGCCTGCATTATCAAATTGCCACCAGCCCAGAAAAAATACACGACTTTTACCAAATATTTGCCATTAACATGCGTAAGTTAGGCTCACCTGTTCACAGCAAAGCCTGGTTTGAAGCACTATTAGAACATTACGCAGAGCACATTATTTTATCTGTGGTATACAAAGACAGCACTCCAGTAGGCGCTGGCATTGTGTTATTAAATGGCAAAAAGGCCGCTATTCCGTGGGCCTCTACCGTTGCCCAGTACAATAAGCTAGCCCCCAATATGCTGTTATATTGGTCGCTACTCGAATACGTGATTCAACAGGGTTATAGTGAATTTGACTTTGGTCGCTCAACATATAATGAGGGCACCTATAAGTTTAAACGCCAATGGGGCGCCGAGCCTATGCCATTGGCATGGTCAAACTTAGTTGCAGAGCAACCAGAATTAGATAAAAATACCTCACTCAAGGTCAGTAAAATACGCACCTTAGTGGAAAAGGCATGGGCTAAATTGCCGCTGGGCATTACCACCCATTTAGGCCCCAAAATTCGAAAACATATTAGTCTGTAACACGCTAATTTTCTAAATTAAGCAATAGATGCAAAACAGGAAGTAATAACATGTGTGGCATAGCTGGCTTTACCCACTTTAAAGGAAACATGGGAGACAAGCGCACCCTAAAAGCTATGGGTGACAGTATTTTCCATCGTGGGCCCGATGCTGGCGGCGAGTACCTAGATCAACAGGTAGGCCTAGCTCATAGACGTTTAGCCATTATTGATTTGTCTGAAGCTGGGGTACAACCCATGACGTCACACGATGGCCGCTACATAATAGTGTTTAATGGCGAAATCTATAACTTTCAAAGTTTAAGAGACGAATTAAGCGCCCAAGGTTATCCTTTTAAAACCCATACCGACACTGAAGTCATTTTGGCTCTGTATGCCCAAGAAGGCGAAAAGCTGTTAGACAAAATCAATGGTATGTTTGCTTTTGCACTTTGGGATACCATCAAAGAGTCGCTTTTTATTGCCCGCGATCGCATGGGTAAAAAACCACTTTATTACTTACAAACCGATACCCAGTTTGCCTTTGCCTCAGAAATCAAAGCTATTTTAACCTTGCCTAATGTACCTAAAGACATCAGGCTAGATGCGGTGTACGACTTTTTTGCCTACCAATACGTGCCCGACCCTAAAAGTATTTTCACCCATATTCATAAATTGCCACCCGCGCACTTTATGACGGTCAATGCCCAAGGTATCACGATTAAACAGTACTGGGACGTATCCTTTAAACACACTAGCAATGCCAACGAAAGTGACTTAACTCAACAACTTAGAGAGCTCGCCACCCACTGTACAAAACAGCGCATGGTTAGTGATGTACCTCTAGGGGCATTTTTAAGTGGAGGGGTAGACTCAAGTGGCGTAGTGGCCATGATGGCCAAAAACAGCGACACCCCAGTTAAAACCTGTTCTATTGGTTTTGACGACAAAAAATTCAACGAAACCGAATTTGCCCAAGAAGTCGCAAACAAATACCACACTGAACACCACGAATTTACCGTACACCAAAATGTGGCAGACAACCTCGAAAAAATCGTCAGTTATTTTGACGAACCTTTTGCCGACCCCTCTTTAGTGCCTACATTTTTTGTATCTGAATTGGCTCGCCAACAAGTAACGGTAGCCATAGCAGGCGACGGTGGTGACGAAGTCTTTGCGGGCTACGAAAAATACACCACAGATGCCACCGAAAACCGATTGCGCAATAAGTTTCCTAAAGCCCTACGCAAACACCTGTTTCCCAAGCTTGCAGACTTTTTAGCCCTTAGCAATGCCACTATCTGGCGCAAGGGTAAGTCTTTACTAACAAGCTTAAGTCAAGAGCCAGCTATGGGGTTTTATACCACTAACTCACAAATAGATGATCGCCAATGGCACAAGCTAATTAAACCAGAGATTAAAAACCAACTCGGTGACTACCATCCATCTAAGATCACCATAGACGCCTATAAAAAATCCGATGGCCCCGATCACCTAGCTAAAATTCTGTACACAGACATGAAAACCTATTTACCAGGCGGCATTTTGGTAAAAGTAGACAGAATGAGCATGGCCAACTCCTTAGAAGTTAGAGCCCCACTGCTCGACAAAGAAGTAGTAGAATTTGCCGCCACCCTGCCCTCAGAACTAAAGTTTAAAAACGGCGAGAAAAAGCACATACTCAAAGAAGCCTTTAAACCTATGTTACCCGACGGCATTTTATACCGTAAAAAGATGGGCTTCTCTGTGCCACTGGCCAGTTGGTTTAGACACGAAATTAAAGACTTAGCGCAAAAGCACCTAATAGACCAAGCCGAGGGTCTAAAAAGTCTGTTTAATCACACATACATCCAAACCCTCTGGCAAGAACACCAAGCCAAAGAAGCCGACCACGGCGCATTATTATGGAGTATGTTAATGTTTGAGATGTGGTGGAAGAAGTATGCTCAATAATAGACTTTTTTGGGTAGCTGCATTGTGAGTCATAGACTTCCCTACTTAGACTACTTAAGAAGTATCGCTATATTGATGGTCTTATTATCTCATAGTGTTTTAAGTTACGGCCCAGATTATTGGTTATTTCCACTTCAAACTGGGGGAGTTGGTGTAGACTTATTTTTTGTTCTGTCTGGCTGGCTCATAGGTAATCAATTATTTAAAGAGTTAAAAAAAGATAACACTATAGATTTAAAACGATTTTGGTTAAGAAGGTGGCTCAGAACCCTTCCAGCCTATTATGCAGTGTTATGTTTCAGCATTATTTATTTATACTTAACCTCAAACGATTTTAAATTTCCCTTTAGTTATTTCATCTTCATACAAAACTATCAATTTCCCCTTTCATTTTTCACTATAAGTTGGTCTTTATGCGTTGAAGAGCAGTTTTATTTATTCATAGCGCCTTTTTTACTTTTTAGTAAAACATTAAACAAACATATTAAATTAGGGCTTATTTTAACCTTATTAATATTGCCCTCAATATTTCGATTCTACTATTTATACGGACATATAGACGAAACACATGTAGCCTGGGACTGTTGCATAATGGGCGTGTTGCTAGCTTTTATACGCCATAACTACGAACAAGTTTGGCAAACCTTTACTCAGGCCAATAAAACATTTATCTACTTTAGTGTTTTCTGTTTTTTAACTGTTGTTTTATCAAAATACACCACAGACTTTTGGATCACTACCCCTTCTAGATTTTGGTTGGCAATAATATTTGGCTCTTGGGTTATTTGGGCTAATACGGTAAAAACCCAAACAAGGTTAATAGACAATCCAACCCTAACACAATGGGGTAATTATATTGCCACCCGCTCATACGCTATGTATCTTGTTCATCCAGACGTATTAGCACTTTGCAAAAAGTTTATAAGCCAAGTTCCATTTATTATTTACTTTGCCGTTGCTTTTATTTTAGTCATGTTTGTATCTGAAGTTTTATATCGTTTAGTAGAGCTGCCATTTATGAATGCCCGAGAGCGTTTCTCTGTAACTCGCTCTATTTCTCAACCACAAGTTAGCAATACCAGTCAAAGTTCAACCAATTAATATGAATAAACCATTACAAGAACTAAAACTAAAAATAACTCATATCACATTTGATATGAGGATTGGCGGCACAGAAATGGTAATAAAGAATTTAATTGAAGGTTCGGACTCTAATCTATTTGAAATGTCGATATTTTGTATTGAAGAACCGCTAGGCCCATGGGGAATAGATTTACAAAAAAGTGGCATACCCATTACCAGCAAAGCGCGCAAGTCAGGTTTTGACACCTCTCTAATATCGGCAATTCGCCAACACATAAAAACCAACAACATAGATATAATTCATTGCCATCAATATACCCCTTGGGTGTACGGCGTTTTAGCAGCACTAGGCACTAAAACCAAAGTAATATTTACCGAACATGGGCGCTTTTATCCCGACACTAGCAGTTGGAAACGCAAGCTGATTAACCCTTGGTTAGCAAAAATCACAGATGGTATTACAGCGATATCTCAGGCTACTAAACAGGCTTTAATCGACTTTGAAAATATTAAAGAAAGCGCTATTCAAGTTGTTTATAACGGTATATTTGGCGTAGCAGTCGATCCTACTGTTCGCGATGAACTGGCTATAAAACTTGCTATACCCGATGGCACACTTTGCCTTGGAACAATTGCAAGACTAGACCCAATAAAAAATCATACTATGATGCTAAAAGCTTTTAAACGCGTCTTAGATGCTGGCATAAAGTGTAAACTTTTAATTGTTGGTGATGGCGAGCAAATGCCAGTGTTATTAACTTTAATAGATGAATTAAATATTAAGGATCAGGTTATTTTAACTGGGTATGAACCAAGCCCACAAAATCACTTAGCATTGATGGATATTTTCTTATTGCCTTCTTTGAGTGAAGGAACATCAATGACACTGCTAGAAGCAATGTCTATTGGCAAGCCTTGCATAGTCACGCATGCTGGAGGCAACCCAGAAATAGTTCTACATCAAGTAACCGGCATAGTGACACCTAATAATGACGAAACTGCATTTGTAAAAGCAATTGTAGAGCTTGCTAACAACTTCAAACTACAAGAACAATTTTCTCGTGCAGCAAAATTACGATTTGAGCAAGGCTTTAGTATTCCCAATATGGCTAAAGCATATCAATCTATTTACCTAAATACTTTACCTAAAAGTAACGGTTTAAAAATTCAAAATAATGGGTGAGCAGTAATGAAAGCATTGCTAAAAGCTAAGGCTATTAAAATATTTTCTAAGTTTATAAGTCAAGATGAAATACAGAAAAGACTAGAAGATAAAATACAATGCGCTAGTCAAACTTTGCCAGATCTTAATAATCTAAAATCACCTTACTCTACAGCAGGTTTTAGTCAGGCTACATCTACGTCAGAGCGCGATGACATTGTTTTTATTACTAGCAGATTTCGCAGTGGTTCCACTTTGTTATGGAATCTTTTTAGGCAAACAAATGACTGTACATCTTATTACGAACCTTTTAATGAAAGACAATGGTTTAACCCTAATTTAAGAGGAAACACTGTAGATAATACTCATAGAGGAGTTGATGATTATTCAGCAGAATACGATGGGCTAGAATTCCTTGAGTCACTTTATAACGAAAGCTGGATCAACAAAAACCTCTTAATGACCCAAGCAAGTTGGGCTCCCAACATGAAAGCTTATATCGAAAAGTTGATTGAGCATGCTAAAGGCCGCCCAGTTTTACAGTTTAATCGCATTGACTTTAGGCTACCTTGGATAAAAACCCATTTTCCAAATGCAAAAATCATTCATTTATATCGGCACCCAAGGGATCAATGGTGTTCATTTTTAACTGATAAAAAGTTGATGAATAAAAACGATGTAGCGCAAACTTATCGCGATGCATTTTACCTAGATGTGTGGTGCAACGATTTAGCGCAACAATACCCTGTATTGGATAAACGCCACACCCCTCACCCATACCAACGATTCTATTATCTATGGAAATTGTCTTATTTGCATGGAGTGAAATATTCAGACCATAATTTGAGTTTTGAACAATTAACGCAAAAGCCTAAAGAGGAAATTAGCAACCTATACAATCTATTGGATTTGCCTAAAGAGCAAATAGAATCCCTTTGCAGCGTAATTCAACCGCCTCAAACAGACCAATGGAAACAGTATGCTGATGAAAACTGGTTTAGCGTACTAGAAGCAGAGTGCGAAAAAAACCTAACTATTTATTTAAACAATTTATTTGCTTCAAAAAGCGTGAATTGAAGTGTCTAGTATTCGAAAAGCCATATTATTTTCTGCAGGCTCTCAATATTTAATTAAATTTATCGGCTTTTTATCTGTAATCATATTTGCAAGAATTATGACGCCAGAAGAGCTTGGTATATTCGCAATAGCATCTTCTGTGGTTATGCTTGCAACCGAATTTCGATTGTTGGGTACAACCAACTATTTAATTCGCCAAGAAGTAATTAATAAAGAACTAATTCAATCCGGTGTAGGGCTTACAGTAATTATTTGCTGGTCACTCGGTGCAGTAGTTTTTGTAACCGCTTCAACAATAGGCGACTTTTATAAAATTTCAGCTTTAAACGACATATTTAAAATACTTTCGATAAGTTTCTTTTTTGCCCCATTTATTAGCGTAACAAGCGCTCTCCTCACTCGAGAAATGAAGTTCGCAGAGTTAATGTATGTAAATATAACAGCGCAAGGATTAAAACTAATTTTTAGTATTGGTTTAGTGTTAGCTGGCTACAGCTTTTACGGCCTAGCTTGGGGTGTTGTATTAGGCACTATTGTTGAGCTAATTTGCCTTTATTATTTCAAACCAGAGATCGTAAGTTGGCTTCCAAGATTTAAAGGACTTAAGCCAATTGCAAAATTTGGTATTGTTATTTCAATCAATAATATAATGGCTCGCTTCGAAACCGCTGCGCCAGACATAATCATAGGTAAAGTAGGAACCCCAGTAGACGTAGCTATTTACTCACGAGGAATGGGTTTTTTAACTTTTATTAGTGAAATAATAAGTTCAGGCGTTATCCAAGTTGCACTACCACATTTATCTAAAGTCAAAAGAGAAAAGGGGAATTTAAGTAAAGCATATGTTAAAGCAACACTTTTACTTGGTTCTGTAGTCTGGCCTGTGTTAGCCGTAGCGGGTATAGCCAGTACTCCCGCAATTTTATTAATGTTTGGCGACCAATGGACCGCAGCTATTCCGATTGTGACTATTTTAACAGGCTGGGCAATATTTAAGTCGATTCATAGTTTAAGCACCAATTTATTATATTCCTCCGGGCATGAATCTTTATTACTTCTAAAGCAGTTTATAATGTTCATAGCCACTATTATTACTTTGTTATTTTCCGTCCGTTTTGGACTAGAAATTTTATCATGGGGAATGGTTGGGATTGGTATTTTTGAATATGTTTTATGTTCGATTGTCCTTAAAAAGGCAATTAACCTATCCCCTTGGAGGTTTATAAAAGCTATGACTCCAAACCTTTTACTAATTAGCAGTTGTAGTATTGCCGCTTACCTCATAAACCTAGGAATAAACTTTAACCAAGCACCACCCATTCATAGTTTCGCACTATTAGCAGCTATTATGCCTATAATTTGGTTGATAACCGTGTGGTTAATTAAACATCCTATTTACTTTGAAATAATGCCTATACTTCAGTCAATTTTTGCAAAAAAAAAGAGAAATAAAAACAATTCATAAACAAGAATATTTTGCTTATTTCTTTTCTATAACCTCAAATGAATTAAGGCTCTTACTCGTAAAGTGCTTTAATACATAGATATTGTAGGCACAGGCTGAGTACAATACACACCAGTACAAAACATCGGCTCTTAAGCGGTTAATAAAGGTCATAGAAATAATAAATGCAATTAAAGCAGCTTCTATTGCCCTAACTTTAAAAAATTCGTCTATTTGGTTTTTGTCTTTTAATACTTTTCGAGTCTTTGACATAGTTGAAAAGCAAGAAATCATCATAGCTATAAATGCTATAAATCCGAGATACCCAAGTTCAGACAGGGCTTCAAACCAGGTTGAATGCACTGCCCTATTTCTGGACCTCCCAGTATTAATATTCTCGTCAATATATTGAGGGGCAAAAAACTGGAACCCAGCAACTCCAACTCCCATTGGATGATCTTTCGCCATATCCCATGCCGCCATCCAAAAAACAGTTCTTGTGGCTCCTGTTTCTTTGTCTTCAGAAACCTCCTGTTTAGTAATTGTCGCCATTCGCTCAATAAAACTAGAGTCAACCAACACAGAAGCACCAAGTAGCCCACAAACAACTAAAACTATTACTGTAGCCTTTTGGTTTTTTCTTTGAAATTTAGAAAAGTACATGTGAAAAACAAAATACGCCATTGATACAGCAACGCCTAAAAAAGCACCTCTACTATTAATCAATACAATTGCGTTAGCTATAAACACTCCGGCAATTGCTAATGCCGCTTTAGCAAGCTTATTCTCTGTAGCCCAAAAATAATAAAAAGCTAACACTAAAGACGGGGCTATTGACGCTGCGGTACCGTTAGCATCAGGGGAATCAACAGCACCAATACCTTCTACTCGATCACCAGCATTTCGCCCCAGTTGATAGGCCATAAATGATATATACCAACTTCCAAAGATATACCCCCATATCGCAATGTTCAGTTCACGATCGCCAAGTACTAGTTTATAGGCAATTGACATTATGATGACCAATTTTAAAAAGTTTGTTAATGCCTCGTTGTGTATAGTTGGATAAACAGCATAGAAAGATGTCACACCAAACAAAATTAGAATGACAAATAACCATCTAAATTGCGGAACAGCAAATAGCTTATTTTGAAACGAGTCTTTAAAACAAATAAGAAGGCCTAATGCCATTAAAACAACGGTATAAAAAGAGTAAGGTAGATTTGGCACCATATCCCCCCACCAACGATTTTGTGGGTAAAAGAAATAAACGACTTGATAAAGTGCAAATGCAAAAATCGGGGTGGATGCAAATGTAAGAATTGCACCACCTAAAAATGTTGATAAAAACATTAAAACATTAAGCAATGAAAGTCCTTTATAATTAAAAATGAATACAATAGAAAGCTAACACCCAATTTTTTTACTTGGTAAACTAAAGGTGTTTAAGGCTAATATTTACAAAGCATAACTCAAACATAAAAGCTCTGGAACTATAAAATGTTATTAATAAAAGTAGTGGTAATGGTATGAAGAAAATTGCATTAGTATTTTTCTTTTTGTTGGGCTACCTCCCCATTTCAGATTCAAAAGAATCAAGTCAAGATTTGTTCCCTAGCCACTCTGAGTTTAATTTCGAATATAAAGGCGCTTTTAAGTTTTCAACTAAACCATTCGGAAGCTCTAGAATGCCATATGCAAATGGTACTTTTGCTATTAACCCAAATGGACAAACTCTTTTTGCTGTCGGACACAACCAACACCAATCTATTGCAGAATTTGAGATCCCAGAATTACGAAAATCAAACAACACTAAAGATTTATTAATAGCTAAGAATATTCAACCCTTTACTTCATTTTTAAGAAATAGTAATCGCTTAAACAATCCAGAAAAGTTAGACCGAATCTCTGGAATGGAAGTAATCGAAGGCGAATTATTTGTAAATGCAGTAGAGTTTTATGATGCTCCGGCAAATAACAAAAATACTACTTTCATAATCAGAGACATTAATAGCTTAGCTAATTCGAAAGTAGATGGCTTTTTTTCTATGAAGGGGGCAGCTCATTCTGCAGGTTGGATTAGTAAACTACCGCCCAAATGGCGTAAAACTTTCTCTGCTAGTTTTCTAAATGGTTATGCAGGCAATTACGCTATTAACTCAAGACTAAGCATGGGACCAACTGCATTTGTATCTTACATAGATGCGTTTGCTGGTATTGATGAATCCAATGGTTTAATTCCAACACGAAAGCTAATGGACTTTTCGATAAAAAATCCAATGGTCAAAGATTTATATAATAAGTCGGGAAACAATAAAATTTGGACGGAAGTATCTAATGCCTATTATGGATTTATCGTACCTGAAACAGACTTATATTTAGTTATTGGCAACTCTGGTGGTCACGAAAGTAAAATCGGATACAAAGCCAAACAAACCAATGGAAAAACATGTGCTGGCCCATGTGCGTATGATCCTAATGACTACTACAACTTTTTTTGGATATTCGATGTAAATGATTTCATTCGCGTACAAGAAGGTAAAAAGAAGCCATACGAATTACTACCTAAAACCTATGGTAAATTATCTTTACCATTCGCACCAAAAAACAACACAGATAACATTATAGGCGCAGACTTTGATGAGAAAAGAAACCTCTTATACTTATTACTCAAAGAAGCCGATCGTTCACAAAGTCAATTTGAATTAGCGCCAGTAATGTTGGTTTATAAGCTAAAAACTTAAAAGACTACTTAAATTTAGCGCACTCAGCGGCTCTTTTAGCTTTCAGCTCTTCATTAAAAGCGTCAATTTTTTCAGGTGTTAAAGATTCAAGATATGCATTATCAGACTCTGAGTAATGAAATGTAGGCAGCAATTTCGATGTTACAGGGCCATCGTTAATATAATAATCTTCATATAAGGCCAAATATAATTGATATGCTATTCCCAAACTTCCAAGCGTTATTACCAATAATTTAATAGTCGAATTTATAACATGACTATATTTAAACCAGCAATATAGAACACTAGCCAACAATGGTGGCCATAAAGTAACAACATACCTATGTGATATAGTTGGGTACATTAGCTGAAAAATTGCCCCGGCACTAAAACAAAGAAATGCGATTAATAACAAACGATTTGTGACCTGACGTAATCCTTTTAAAAATGTAAAGAGCAAAAATACCATAGTAGACACAGGCAAAGCCCATAGCACTAATAGTGGAACCACTGGCAATTCTACTCGACCATAACCAGTGGAAAACAATCGAATTAAACTCCAATGGCTTTGCCAATCTCCACTGAGGTATATGTAGCCATTTACAAGAATACGATAAAATTTATAAAAATAAGCATGAGGTATAACACTGCAGACTCTTTCAGAAAGCCCCTCAAAAAATCTGAATCCGTAATTCTTGCCCATAAAGCTAAACACATCACCATATTTGACATAGTTTAGCCATAAAATACTTACCCCAAACGCACCCAAAACTAAGATAGACGGCCAATGTTGGGTAATTGACTGAACAATTAATCTATAAAAATTAGGTTTTACATTGTGTTCTAATTGAGAACGATAGGTCTGAACTAAAATAATTATTCCGGTAACTAAATAAAGAGCCAATGCACTGGGCATCCGGGCATGTATACATAAGCCTGCCACTACGGAGAAGGGTATCAAATTTACTTTTCGATAATCTCCAGTGAAAAAATCGTTTTTAACAAGCAGAGCTAAAAACAAGTTAACTAGGCAAAGACTGGCTGCATATGGTTCATGATAAAGGGTCGCATTTTGAGAAATAATAAAGCAACCTGAGCCAATCCAAACAATAGCACTCACCACGATAAAAAGCGCTAAACTTGGCGTATGCTTTGACTTTGAACCTTGCGATAACTTCAAAGACATATACTTTGCTAATAAACTATATTGTAAAACTGAATTTCCTAAAATTGTGAAAAACAAAACAACAAAGTAACTTACTGGAACCTGTGTTAAATCAACAAATGGAAAAAGCAACAATCTTGGAACCGTGGGTAAAATCCCATAATACATATAGGCTTTACCGTTAATAAAGCTACCTTCTTTTCCAATTGCAAAAGCAGGTACATCTAACCGCCCATCAATTAGACTCAAAAAATAATGGTTGTAAGCTTTCCATAAAAAACTTGGCTGAAATAAGTTAAATGTTCCATTTGTGGCTAGATAACTAATTGCTAGTCCACAGACAAAAGCAATGAAACACGTATAAAAAAAAGCGCGTTGGTTTATTTTTAAATCAGTCATTAATAAATAGGCAATCTGGTATTATCGTCAGTTTGAGTTTACACATAATTGTTTAACATCCCCATTAGTAATTTGAAATAATTTATTATCAAGATTGTTGTTAATCAAACAGTTAGGGTATCTTTTAACTTAACACTAGAAAATATTGCGAAATTAAATGTTATATGAATTTAAAGAGAATACACAAAATGTATGGCGCTATCTTTGCAATACATTGAATTACAAACCCTCTAACTCAAATATTAAAATTGGTTTTATTTGTGGCTTCCACGGTAAAACAGGTGGCCCTATAGCAATTGCAGGCATTGCCAACGGCTTATCCAAAACCTTTGATGTTAGCTTCGAAGTCTCACCTTTAAGTTTTTTTAATCGACTTTTGGCTCCTTCTGTAAAGCCAGTTAAGAATTTAGACTTAGACAAAGATATATACTTCTTTGATCTTAGTGCCGATGTTAAACAAGTTGAAAAAGTTAAAAGTAAAAAGAAGAAGTGCATATTAACCATTCATGGTTTACGTTATTCTGCTCATAGTTTATTGAGTAAGCACATTGATGAGATGCTTTCTTTAGCTGACGCGGTACATTTTGTTGGTCAAGTACAACAAAAATCCTATCAATTGCATGAAAATGACTATTTTATAATTCCAAATTCTGCTACTCCAGTTTTAAAATCAACTTCAACTCGCAACATCGGTGTTGTAGGTAACCTAGATATTCCTCAAAAAAACGCAGCGTTAAGTATAAAAGTCGGGCTAAAATCTCAATGTGATCAAATTCAGCTTTGGTCTACAGAACAACAATATTCAGCAAACCCACGTGTAGTGCACCATACTTGGGAAAGTAATCGCAATATCATTTTTGATAGTTTTGATATATTGGTCTTTTTAAGTGAGCAGGAAACCTTTGGATTAGTTGTAGCCGAAGCACTTTCTGCGGGAATCCCTTGCATTTTATCTGACATTGAAGGCTTTGAACAATTTAAAGATTGCCCTGGCGTAGTTTTGGTTAAAGAAAACGATATCGACAATGCACATTTGCATGTAAACCGACTATTGTTAGAAAAAGAAAAGTTAAATCCAGCTATTAAAGCTTTTTATCAACAAAGATTTTCGCCAGAACATATTGACGGTCTATGGCAAGCCAAAATAGATGAATTGATATCCTGCCAAAAAATTTAGAAATTTAGCTTTCTTACAAAAGGTTTTAGAAAATCAAATCTGGCCATTGTTAAATAAAATACTCTGTGTATATTATTTAACCGAGCACGCAGTATGTTGTTCAAGGAAGTAGCAAATAAACAAAACGGCTTAATACGGATGGTTATATGGACGTGAACGCAACAAAACAGATCGTTATTCTGGCACTAGAGTTATCAAACCAATCTAGAAGTGACGATTCGCAAATTCCCATTTCAGACAACACCATACTTTTTGGCCAAAACGGGCATTTAGATTCAATGGCGCTGGTGGCGCTGTTAATGGACATTGAAGACGCTTTACAAGATCAGGGAATAGAAGTATCACTCAGCGACGAAAAAGCCATGTCTTTATCGCGCTCGCCCTTTAAAGATATTCCAAGCATTACCCAATATATTCAAACTGTACTCACTGCGCAGGTTTAACATGGCAGCTCGTACCATTTTGATCACCGGGACCAGCCGTGGCATTGGCCTAGCCTTAGTGCAGCACTTTTTAGCTTTGGGCGACACTGTTATTGGTGTGGCTCGTTCTGAGTCAGAACTATCTGCAGATAACTATTTTCACTATTTAGCAGACGTAGCTAGCGAAGAAGATGCCAAGCAAGTGTTTGCCAAAGTAAAACGTGAACACGGCGCATTAGATGTATTAATTAATAATGCTGGCATTGCCAGAATGAATGCTTTTGCCTTAACCCCTATTAGTAACACCCAAGACATTATAAATACTAATTTTATGGGCACCTTTATCTTTTGCCAAAAGGCCATTAATTTACTCAGAAAATCGGCCAATGCGCGCATCATTAACTTAAGCACTGTGGCCGTGCCCTTAAATTTAGCCGGTGAAGCGGCTTATGCTGCATCTAAAAGTGCAGTAGAAACGCTCACCCGTATCGTCGCCAAAGAAATTGGTAGTTTTGGCATAACCTGTAATGCCATTGGCCCCTCGCCTATTGCCACACAGTTAATAAGCGGAGTGGGCGATGAAAAAATCAATACCCTTATTCAGCAACAAGCCATAAAACAAATGGCTGCGGTTGAAGACGTGATCAATATTGTCGATTTTTATCTTTTACCACAAAGCAAAATGGTCACTGGCCAAGTGTTATATTTAGGAGGCATAGCATGAGCGTAGCGTTTCTAAAAAACAAACTACATGAAGCCGGTAACGCCGATGCAGTAGCAATTGGCCAAGAATGCATTAGTTATGCGCAGCTTTACGATCGCCTTAATCATTGGCAAGAATTTTTAAAGCAATCCAACATGCCAGCTGGGGCGGTAGTAGCCATAAAAGGAGATTATTCAGCCGATGCCATAGCCTTATTTTTAGCTTTGGCCGATTACCAAGCCATAATTATTCCTTTATCCAATGACTCATCAACCCAGTTTGATGAATTTAGCCAAATCGGCCAAGTAGAATACGAATTTGTTGCCAGCAACCAGCAATACCAGTTACACCGCACGCAAACCACTGCCGACCATCCTATTTATCAACAAATTCGCCAACGTAACACGCCTGGCTTAGTGTTGTTTTCGTCTGGCTCTACTGGCAAAAGCAAAGCCATAGTGCACGACCTAGCCGCACTTTTGGCAAAATTTACCGTGCCGCGCAACACTATGCGTACAGTATTATTTTTGCAGTTTGACCACATTGGCGGCATTAACACTTTACTCTACACCTTAGCCAATAAAGGCATGGCTATCATTCCACAAAACCGACGACCGCTAACGGTTTGCCAGGCAATAGAAACACACAAAGGCGAAGTGTTACCCACCTCACCTACCTTTTTAAATTTGCTGTTGTTATCGGGCGCAGCTCACGAATGCGATTTAAGCTCACTTAAATTAGTCACTTATGGCACCGAGCCTATGCCACAAAGCACCCTAGACGCCATGAATAAAGACTTTCCTAATATTCGTATGCTGCAAACTTACGGGCTATCAGAAGTGGGAATATTGCGCTCTAAGTCGCGCGACTCAGACTCGTTGTGGGTAAAAGTAGGCGGCGAAGATTATCAAACCAAAATTGTCGATGGCAAACTTTGCATTAAAAGTAAGTCTGCTATGTTGGGCTACCTTAATGCACCTTTGCCCTTTGATGAAGACGGCTACATGCATACGGGCGATCAGGTAGAGCAAGACGGCGAATGGATTAAAATACTGGGGCGCGAAAGCGAAGTGATAAACGTGGGCGGTGAAAAAGTCTACCCTGCCGAGGTCGAAAGCGTGGTGTTACAACTACAAGGTGTAGAAGATGTAGCTGTATATAGCTTAAAACACCCTATTACTGGCATGGCGGTAGCCGCCGAAATAAAGCTCACCACAGACGAATCCCTAAGTGAGTTTAAAGTAAGGCTACGCAAACACTGCGCTGCACTTATGCCTGCTTTTAAAATTCCCAGTAAAATTAGCTTAATCGAGCACCATACTCATAATGCTAGATTTAAACGAATGCGCAAACGTACCGCCTAACCAAGGCAAAATACCCAAAGCGCGAAGGAAAACGCTATGCGATACCTAATAAAACTCATTATTAATCGGCTGTCTCAATTGATAGCTTTGCCCTTTGTGCTTACTTGTTGGCTTGAATCGTTAATGAGTAAAAAAGTAGAAGTGATCTTTGTATTTTGGACCAATATTTTTGCACTCTTACCCGGCTTACCTGGGGTATTTTTACGTCGTGGGTTTTATTCGTTAACCTTAGATCAATGCTCATTAGACAGTCACATTGGCTTTGGCTCGTTATTCAGCCACCGCAATTCCGTTATCGAAAACAACGTATACATAGGTAATTATTGCACCATAGGTTCGGCGCACATTGGCGAGAACAGCCTTATAGGTAGCCGTTCAAGCTTATTAAGTGGTAGTGGCCAACATATTCACAACGACGAAACTGGCACATGGGGCGCTTTTTCACCCGACAACATTAAACAAATTCGCATAGGTAAAAACGTGTGGCTAGGTGAAGCTGCCATAGTCATGGCCGACATTGGCGAAGGTTGCCAAATTGCCGCTGGTACTGTGATTTCGAGCGATACCAAAAGTTATGTGATGTTAGCAGGTAATCCTGCACGCTTTATCAAACGCTTGCCTTTACCCTCTTTGTTACATACGCAAGAGAGCATCATTTCAACTCCATTAAACGAAGTGCCAAATGAAAAACAGAGTTGATTTTGTCGATTGGCTAAAAGCCGTGGGCATGTTTTTAATAGTATTTGGCCACTATTTTGGCGATCCTTTTGATCAATTCACCCAACCCATTTACCCCAAACAACTTGGCGTGGCATTTTTTGTATTTGTTATGGGCTGGGGCTTAGCCAGCGAAACCCGACCCAAATGGCAAGTAGTGTATAACCGCTTGTTCCCCATGTATTTTTGGGGGCTAGCCATAGCGTTATTTATTAGCGCAATATTTATGCTAACCAAAGGGCACCCTGCTATCACTAACTACCTGCCGTTTTTTGCGGGTATTAACGTGCTAGGTGATTTTTTCCCATCTAATCCCACCACTTGGTATATAGGCACTTATCTACATATTTTACTGTTTTGGGCTTTGGTCATGCGCAAGGTAACACTCAGCTTACCTTTGCTTTTGCTGGTATGCCTGAGCGAAATTGCCATACGCAGTGTATTTATCGATATTGACCGCTTGTTTACTGGCTACATGTTAATTTCTAACTGGTTAACTGTGTTTTGTTTGGGCATGTACATGCACCAGCAACAAGACAACCACAACCCTATTAAAGCCCTGAGCTTTATCACCCTATGGGCAGTAGTGCTGGTTGTATGGGACAGTGTATTAAACCCACTAAACTTAACCAAAAGCTTTCCCTTTAGGTTACCTTTAGATCACGCAAGTTTACTCACCAGCATTGGCATAGCAGTGGCCATTTCAGTGGTGTATTTATCGAATACCTGGCTTGCAGTTAAGTGTTTTAGCGCTATACCTGCCAATCGCGTGGTACGCTTTTTCTCGCGCAATACCATCATAATTTTTATCGGCCATATGCCGCTATACGACGTAGCCGAACCCATTGCCAGACTCTTTATAGAAAGTGGCTGGGGCAAACGCGCCATTATAGTGTTTATTATGTATGTGGGTTTGGCTTGGGTGTCTGAGGGGTTGCAAAAGGTTGTTGAACTTCACAAGCTAAGCCCATTTTTTTACAAAAAGCTGACAGCACTGTTTAAATAACCCCCTCCCATATACTCTGACAGTAAAAAACTTTCTTTCTGAAAAGCAGAATTTCTATTGTTTACAATAACCTAGCTAATATATGACAAATATATTACAGTTAATTTATTAGCCATAAATTAATTAAATTGATAATTCAATATTTATTCCAACTGAAGGAACAGAACCTATGTTAAACATTGCAAGGTTAGCAAAACTCTTTTCATTACCCTTTGTATTTTACGCTCTGTTTATTGCCATAAGGATTTCGGGGGCGCAACCAACCATGGAAAGTGAGTTAGGTGACTTTATCACCTCAATTTACTTTTTATTTGGAGCCTTTGTTTCTTATTTTATATATGTTCTTAAGATTGAAGCACCACAAATAATTAAGCAAAATCAAGCAATGTGGTGGTGGCTGATGTGTTTGTTACTGGTTGTTTTAGCATTAGACGAGTTATACATGATCCACGAATTTTTAGGTGAGCAACTAAAAATAAAAGACACCTTTATCTTTCTGTTTTATGCATTATTGCTTGGTTTGTTATTACTATGTCGTTTAGCCGACACTTTCACAAAAAATACTTTTGTGTTTTTAATTCTATTTACTATTTGCACCGTTCTTTCGCAGTTGGCCGACTTTTTATACAACGAAGGCACGGTAGTACTGTTTAATAGAGACATTAGCTACGAGCAGTTTTTAGAATCATTTGGTGCCTTGTTTTTAAGCTGCGCAGTAGCAACTATCGCTATAAGAGAAGTAACCAATAGAGAAGAACAATAACCATTTTTGCCAGTAAGCAATTTAAATCAAAAATATAAAAAGTGCGTTTTGACATTTAAATGTTTAGAATTTTTAGCGATTAAATACAAAGCATCACGTAGAACAAATATTAAATAATTTAATAAATTAACAAGGAAAGCTGTCATGGCACGTAAAGGTATTATATTAGCTGGAGGATCTGGCACGCGATTACACCCAATCACTATGGGCGTATCAAAACAGTTATTGCCTATTTACGACAAACCTATGATTTATTATCCGTTATCGGTATTAATGTTAGCCGGGATTAAAGAAGTATTAATTATTAGCACGCCAGAAGACCTACCTAATTTCGAAAAGCTACTCGGCACCGGTGAACAATTTGGTATGCAATTATCTTATGCCGAACAACCTAGCCCAGATGGTTTAGCCCAAGCCTTTATCATTGGTGAGGAATTTATTGGCGATGACTCTGTTTGTTTAGTGTTAGGCGACAATATTTTTCATGGTCAACATTTTACTGGTGCATTAAAAAACGCCAATGCTCAAACAGTAGGTGGTACCGTTTTTGGCTACTTAGTTAACGACCCTGAACGCTTTGGTGTAGTGGAGTTCGATAGAGAAGGCAAAGCTATTTCTATTGAAGAAAAACCTGCTGTAGCTAAATCGAATTATGCAGTAACTGGCTTGTACTTTTATGATAATGACGTGGTTGAAATTGCTAAGTCAATCAAACCATCATCTCGCGGCGAACTAGAAATTACCAGTGTTAACAACGAGTACTTACAACGTGGCACATTGCAAGTTGAGTGTTTTGGGCGAGGTTTTGCTTGGCTAGATACAGGCACACACGACAGCTTAATTGAAGCATCACAATATGTACAAACTGTTGAACATCGACAAGGGCTGAAAGTGGCTTGTCTTGAAGAGATTGCCTTTAATAATGGCTGGATTAACACCACAGAGTTAAAAATACAGGCCAAAAAATTTGCCAAAACAGGTTATGGCCAGTATTTATTAAAACTTCTTAAAGAAGCCGATATTTAATACAAGCTACACCATTAGCCATTTGGGATGTGGTAGTTTTTGAATCCAAAATATTTGATGTGGTCGAAGATATTAGCAATGAATTCCAGACTATTGTTCATTGGATAGGTTAAAGACTAGCAGACTAGAACTATTAGCGAATATAGATACTCGAAAGCTTTGCTCAAGGCTTTGTTGTGCTTAGTAACATTGCACAATGTTTTATATTAAACACCCAATTATTTTGCGTCTTAATTTGAATGATGTATTGCTTGGGATGTTCCTAATCTAGCAATTATTCAGCAGTTAGGTAAGATTAAATCTCCATCGCTTTCAGCAAAAGATAAAATGAGAGTAGATTTTACTAAAAGCGAATACTATTAATAAAAATAATTAATAGTTTTTATTAGAGTTATAAGATTCTGAATTTTTATGAATCTAATTGAGGTTGTAGATGTTAAGTGCGATAGATTGTATAGAATTCAAAAAACTCAATTTATTTAAAGATAGCCGTGGAGAATTGACAGAACTGTTTAATACAAAAACAGATAAGTATTCACTGGCCCAGTTGAATTATGTAAGCTCATTAAAAAATTCTTTTAGAGGCATGCATTTACATTCAACCCATAGCGACTACCTAGTTGTGTTGTCGGGAACTATGCTCCTAGCGTTAAAAGATTGCCGTAAACACTCCAATACATTTGGTGTTACAGAATTGCACACACTAAATATGCAGCAGCCCTGCATTGCATGCATTTCTCCAGGAGTTGCACATGGCTTTTATTTCCCAGAAGATACTATTTATTGCTATGGTCTCTCTCATCCTTGGGATGTTTCAGAGAAGTTAGGTTTTCGATGGAACGCTCCAGATACAGGCTTTGATTGGCCAATGACTAACCCTGAAGTATCAGAGCGTGATGCCCATGCAAGCACTTTTTCGGAACTAATGCAGAAACTAGATGAAATAGGCTTAACCTATGAATAATCAACCCAAAACAATTGGCTTAATAGGATGTGGGCGTTGGGGTAAATTTATTTTACGCGACTTAAATTCCATAGGATGCAATGTAGTTGTTTTATCTTTGTCAGATAAAACCGCCAAAACGGCTAAGGATGAACACGCAAATAAAATCGTTTCAAGTTATTCTGCTCTTTTCGACACTTCTTGTGATGGTTATGTTATTGCTTCACCAACAAATACTCATTTACAAGTGATCAAAGAGTTGATGGTTACTGGTAAGCCAATATTTACAGAAAAGTCGCTAAGCAATAACGTAAATGGAACAAAGGAGTTGTTAAACGAAAACGCTGACTATCCACTATACGTTATGGATAAATGGAAATATCACAATGGAATTCTCAAACTTGCTGAACTTATCAATAGTGGTAAATACGGGAAAGTTACCCAACTAACGTTAAGACGAACTCAGTGGCGTTCACCTCATCAAGATGTAGATCCCGTATGGATATTAATTCCCCATGATATATCCATCGCTCAGCTGTTATTGGGAAAAACCCCAAAAGCCCTTTATGCAACCGGCAATAAAGTCAGCGAAGATTTTATTCATTCTCTACATGCAATATTACAAGTTGAAAAAAGCAAGGTGATTATTGAAGTTTCTGGCGATTCGGTTAGCGTGGAACGCTCGGTGCATGTTGTATGTGAACATGCGAGTTTTCATTTAGAAAATGCTTATACTGACAAAATTCAGATGATGGAAAATAACCTTAACCAATTTGGCGATAAGCCAACTGACATACCATTTGAAGTGAATATGCCGCTGTTAGCAGAACTTCGAACTTTTGTAGATTTTCTTAACGATCCTGATGTGCCTTTGCAATCATCCTTTACTCATGGCTATGAAACAATTGAGTTAATTGACCAATTACGAAGTATGGTGAGTGAATAAACCAAAATGTTCACAATCATTATCCCAACATACAACCATGAAGATACGATTAAGTACGCAATTAGTAGTGTGCTAAAACAAACCTATCAAAACTTTGAAATCTTTGTTGTAGGAGATGGCGCAACTGAGCGAACCAAAGCAATAGTCGAAGATTTATCAAAACAAGATAACAGAATTACTTATTTTGAAAATCCTAAAGGTGAAGGGCATGGCGAACTATATCGCGCTAAGGCGATAGAACAAGCAAATGGTGAGTATATTGCTTATTTAGGCGACGATGATATTTGGCTACCAAATCACTTAGAAACACTAATGCCGTATTTAAACGATTACGACTTTGTTCAATCGGCACAAGCTACAATATATAAAGACGATAATTGGCATGTACATGCAGGTGATCTAAATCACCCAAAAGTTCGCAAACGAATGCTAACTGAGCGCTACAACTTTTTTGGACCAACAACAGTGGCGCATCGGTTAGATTGTTATAAGTCCCTACCTTTTGGTTGGCGAGTTAAACCTAAAAAAACCCCAAGCGATCTTCATATGTGGCGACAATGGTTAAGGCATGAACCGGCTAGATTTAAAAGCTTGTTTCAAGTAACTTCATTGCACTTAGCCTCGCTGACTAGACCAAATATGACAATAAACGAACGATGCGAAGAAATGCAAACTTGGATGAGTAAAATTGATGAAGATGTAACTACATTTTATCAATTCGCTCAATCTCAACTTTTAAAAAGCTGGAATAAGCAAATAGGTGATAAAGTTTTATTAATTAAAACATTAAATATCATTTTAGATAAAATTTATTTTTTTCTATTTCGTTAATTTATTGCTTTTAACACCGTCGATATTTAAGGAAAACCAAATAAAAACATCCAACAAACGCACGAATTTTGAATTCCTACTGTTATTTAGAATCGCATTAGTTTAATTTGCGAATTAAATATGTAGAAACGATTAAATTTATAGTGTTGGTGTTTAATTTTAAGAAAGGAAAGTATGTCAAACTTACCCAAAGTAGAGATGCTACAGTTTAACGTCTGTGGTGATGAAAGAGGCTCTTTAGTTGCCATTGAAGACGGATTAAATATTCCGTTCAAAATAAAAAGAGTGTATTACCTCTACGACACAAAAAATGGTGTAAGTCGCGGCTTTCACGCACACAAAAACTTAAAACAAGTGGCGTTTGCAGTAAAGGGGTCGTGTAATATGATCTTAGATAACGGAAAAAAACGCACCACAGTAAAATTAGATAGCGCTGAGCAAGGATTGTTAATTGAAGGGTTAATTTGGAGAGAAATGACCGACTTTTCAGATGATTGTGTGCTGTTAGTGCTGGCAAGTGAACACTACGATGAAGCTGACTATATTCGCGACTATGATACATTTTTGGAATTAGTAAATAATGATCCATCCCTTAGCTGATGTACAATCTGCGACTATTGCAGATAACACCAATGTTTGGCAATTTTGTGTTGTACTACCTAAAGCTGTCGTAGGCCAAAATTGCAATATTTGTTCACATTGTTTAATAGAAAACGATGTAGTCATAGGTAACAACGTAACCATTAAAAGTGGTGTGCAAATATGGGATGGTATTACGATTGAAGACAATGTGTTTATTGGCCCAAATGTTACTTTTACCAATGACAAATCTCCTCGGTCAAAACAATACCCCGAAGTGTTTCTTAGAACCCTAATTAAAAAAAATGCTTCTATTGGTGCTAACGCAACAGTTTTACCTGGTATAACCGTAGGCGAGTTTGCCATGGTTGGTGCAGGCTCTGTAGTGACAAAAGATGTAGCGCCGCATGCCACTGTTGTTGGAAACCCCGCTAGAGAAATTATTAAATGATCCCATTTTTAGACTTAAAAAAAATCAATGCACAATATCAAAATGAGTTAAAAGAAGCCTGTGCCCGTGTAATAGATTCAGGCTGGTATATATTAGGCAATGAAGTAGCAGAATTTGAAAAAGAGTTTGCGGCCTTTTGCGAAAGTGAACATTGTTTAGGTGTTGCCAACGGTCTAGATGCTTTAATACTGATATTAAGAGCTTACATTGAGCGTGGTGTTATGCAGCCTGGTGATGAAGTGATTGTGCCGTCAAATACCTATATTGCTTCTATTTTAGCCATTTCAGAAAATGGCTTAACGCCAGTATTAGTAGAGCCTGAGATTAATACCTTCAACTTAGACCCTAATTTAATTGAACAAGCCATTACCCCAAAAACCAAAGCAATTTTAACCGTACATCTTTATGGTCAGGTGTCGGGTATGGATGAAATTAATACGATTGCTAAAACCCATCGACTTAAAGTCATCGAGGACTGTGCTCAAGCTCATGGCGCCCTATATAAAGGTAAAAAAGTGGGTTCTCTGGGTGATGCTGCGGGCTTTAGTTTCTATCCAGGTAAAAATTTAGGTGCTTTAGGTGATGGTGGCGCGGTAACCACTAACGACAAAGCGTTAGCCAATACCATTGCAGCCCTAAGAAATTATGGTTCTCACGAAAAATACAAAAATCTATATAAAGGTATGAACAGCCGCCTAGATGAAATTCAAGCTGCTATGTTGAGGGTTAAATTGGCTTACCTCGATAAAGAGATAAAAGCCCGCCAAACGGTTGCAAAGACATATCTAGAAGAAATCAACAATCCAGCGATAGAGTTACCAATTGTCGAAGACCCAGACGCTCACGTTTGGCATCTATTTGTTATTAAAACTGATCAGCGTGAAAAACTTGCTAATTATTTGGCTGAAAATGGCGTGCAATCTTTAATCCATTATCCAATACCGCCACACAAACAGCAGGCTTATTTAGAATATAGCCGCCAATCATTACCAATTACTGATTTAATTCACCACCAAGTGTTGTCAATGCCAATTAGTCCAACAATGTTAGAAAGCGAGATTCGGGAAGTTATCGCAATAGTTAATGGATTTAAAATTTGAGAAAGTTTTATCTAATACACTTTCAATTGTTAAAAAATAAGAACTCAGAAAGTGAAACTATATCTACCTTTGCTCATTTAAATATTACAATTCTCAAAATGCGCTCTATATAAATTTATGAATTTGTTCAAGACATCAATGCTTTCAGGTGTTGCCACAGTAATCAGAATTATCTGTGGTCTGATAATAACAAAGGTTGTTGCACTTTTTGCTGGTCCTGCGGGTTTAGCTGTTATTGGTCAACTACAAAATGTTGTAAATTTAATAATGTTAGTCACTGGTGATTTTTTAAAGACCGCAATAACAAAATTTACCGCAGAGTATCAAGAAGCTGCGAACAAAAAATATAGGATATGGTCTAGTGCTGTTAAAATTATAATAGGTTTAAACATCCTAGTAATTTTTACATTCTTTTTACTATCCGAAGAAATATCATTATTTTTTTTAAGAAGTACTGAATACGGATACATATTTAAGGTATTTTCGGTTAGTTTGCCCTTTTTTGTTTTTAATTCATTTTTGTTAGCCATTCTTAATGGCGAGAGAGAGATCAAAGATTACATAACCTTGAACATTGCACTTAGCATTGTTTCATTAATATTAGTTTGCGTATTGAGTTGGAAGTTTGGTTTAACTGGGGCATTGATAGCTAATGTAACAAATCAATCAATTGTTTTTTTAATCACTTTTGTTTTTTTAAAAAATCGAACATGGTTCAAGATAAAATACTTCTTCTATAAAACTGAATTTACTCATTACAAAAAACTGTTCGGCTTTGCATTAATTACTTTTGTATCGATAATGGCCTCAAACGGTTCAACGGTTTACATTCGCAGTTATTTAATAGAGAACCTCTCTGCAACTGTGGCTGGAAATTGGCAGGCAATGTGGGCAATATCTCAAATTTCGTTATCTTTGATTACAACTTCCTTAGCTACCTATCTATTACCCAAATTGTCTCAGCTTAAAGATAAAAAATTAATTCGATTAGAACTGATTGCAGCTTATAAGCTCATTATTCCAATTACTGTTTTTATTTCAGTTACTATGTATTTTATGCGGGATTTCATAATATTGGTTTTATATACAAAAGAGTTTAACGCTATGAGAGACTTATTTTTTTGGCAATTAATAGGTAATCTAATCAAAGTGTGTGGCTGGCTATTTGGCTATGTGTTGGTTGCTAAAGGGCTAGTAAAATACACTGTATCAACTGAATTAACATTTGCATTTAGCTGGTGTATTTTGACTTCATCGTTAGTCGATTCATTTGGATTAATTGGTGCGATATATGCTTTTGCGATTAATTCTTTCTTGTATTTCATTACGGTGTTTCTAATATATAAATTCAAGGTTCAATAGACATGCCTCTGTCAGCATCATTATCCATACTTGTAATAATGGGCGAGAGTTTATCGAAGATACAATTCAGCCGTGAATAAAACAAAGTTACCAATACATAGAGATTTTTGTAATAGATGATGGCTTAACCGACGGCACCCGCGAACTATTACTAGCATTTAAAGATAAAGTCACACTGGTGTTTAACGAAAAAAACTTAGGTATTGTTAAAAACATCAATCAAGCAGTTGATAAAATCAATAGTGATTATTTTATCTTCTTGGGCCACGATGATTTGTTAGCTAAAGACCATATTAAAATTATGGTGGACGAATTTGAACCAGATGTAGTAGCTGTGCATTGTAACAGCATGCAAATTAACGAGCGTGGCGAAGAAATCGAGCTGTACTGTGATGATAAAAAGCAAATAGCTAAAACATACAATATGGACGTGTTAGTTTTGATTCGACATCCAGCCGCTTTTTGCTCAAGTTTAATTAAAAAACTGGCGTTTTAACTTCATTCATTTTCTAGATCAACCATTATTAATGCGTGATTATCAAAATGTTTATGAAAAAGGTTTCACCACTGAAGAAATCGAAAATTTTATTGTAAATAGCGTTATAAAAGAAATAGATAGCAAGGAAATCTTAAGACAAAATTTTATAAAAAAATATTTACTTCATTATACAATGTTACCATCTGATTTGATTATTCAACATTTGGGAACTGCATTAATAAACAATGACCATTAACTTAAAGCACAAGGCAATAAAAGGCATTGTTTGGAGCTTCTTAGATAAAGTAATCAACCAAGCTGGTAATTTTGTTTTATTAATCTATCTGTCCAGAGTGTTATCGCCTTCAGATTTTGGTTTGATAGCTATGTTGACGATATTTTTAGCTATTTCTCAATCTTTGATAGATTCAGGTTTTTCCCAAGCATTAATTCAAAAAAGTCATAACGTTACTAAAGAAGACTTATCAACGGTATTTTACGTAAATCTATTAGTATCTGTTTTCTTATATTTGTTACTTTACATTTCAGCACCTTCAATCGCAGCCTTTTACGATCAGCCAAATTTAATCGACTTATCTAGAGTGCTATTTATAATTGTTATAATTAATGCTTTAGCATTAGTCCCAAAAGCTAAGTTGATAATAGCAGTAGACTTTAAAAGCCAAGGACTAATTAATAGTGCTGCAATGGTTATTAGCGCTGCAGTGGCAGTTTATATGGTGCGTAATGATTATGGTTATTGGGCATTAGTAGGTTTGAATTTAACCAAAGCGCTGATCAATACAACATTACTAATTATCTGTTCTAGGTGGATACCTGCTTGGCTTTTCTGTTTCAAGTCATTCAAAAAGATGTTTGCCTTTGGGTCTAATTTACTGCTTGCAGGACTTGTTGCTACTACTGTTCAAAATCTTTATTCAGTTTTAATTGGGCGGCATTTTAATGCGGCTCAACTCGGTTATTTTCAACAGAGCGCTAACTATACCAATATTGTAGCTACAACACTTTCTTCAATAATTCAGGGCGTAACTTACCCAATTATGACATCGATACAAGAAGATAAAGAGCGTTTAGTTCAAGTATACGTAAAGGTAATGGGCATGGTTACATTGGTTACGTTTCCTGTTTTTGTTGGCTTTGCTGCTGTATCAGAAGAGTTTGTCTTAATGTTTTTAGGGGAAAAATGGCGGCCTATCATCCCAATTGTTTTAATTCTGTGTTTTGCTAGGCTTATCACTCCAATTAGTGCTTTGAACCTAAATATACTCAATGCAAGAGGTCGTTCAGATCTTTATTTAAAAACTGATTTAAGCAAATTGCCCATGACTATTGCAGCGCTTTTCATTGCCATTCCATATGGAATATTAGCCGTCGCAGTGGCTCAATTAATCACCACATTCATTTCTTTTTTTATTAATACTTATTATCCTGGAAAACTTTTTGGATTTGGTGCTAAAGAGCAATTTAAGCAAATTATTCCAGTTGCTACCGCATCAATGGTAATGTACTTGAGTATCACTTTTATTACTAACGATAGCCTTGCTATCCAAATGATAATAAAGGTTTTAGTAGGTAGCATTGTATATATTGGAATGTGTAGGTATTTAAAAATCACAGCATTTTTGGATGTTACAAAAATAATTTTTGAGCGTTGTAATAAGCAAACATAGTGCTTTTAGCTTGAAAAATAATATGTATTAATTTTTAGAAACTTATAATTAATTAAGTTATTGCAGGATAAAATTTGGGCTTAATTATGCGAGCTCTATGCCTCTACTATTAATTTACTATTACAATGTCATACTTTTAATAATGTTTAAATTTAAGGCCCAATAGACATGCCTCAGTCAGTCAGCATCATTATCCCTACTTATAATGGGCGAGAGTTTATTGAAGAAACAATTCAGTCGTGCATAAAACAAAGTTACCAATACATAGAGATTTTTGTAATAGATGATGGCTCAACCGACGGCACCCGCGAACTATTACTAGCTTTTAAAGATAAAGTCACACTGGTGTTCAATGACAAAAATTTAGGTATTGTTAAAAACATCAATCAAGCAGTTGATAAAATCAATAGTGATTATTTTATCTTCTTGGGCCACGATGATTTGTTAGCTAAAGACCATATTAAAATTATGGTGGACGAATTTGAACCAGATGTAGTAGCTGTGCATTGTAACAGCATGCAAATTAACGAGCGTGGCGAAGAAATCGAGCTGTACTGTGATGATAAAAAGCAAATAGCTAAAACATCTCAAGCTTTGTTTGAACTGTCATTAAATAACTTTGTAAGCAGCTGCGGCCTACTTTGCAGAACAAGTGTATTTAAATCGGTTGGCGGTTGGGATGAATCTTACCTCCATTATGGAGAGTGGCTTTATTATGTTAAAGCGCTACAACACGGCAAACTAAAATATACCACCAAAACCTATGCATTTTACCGTCGACACGACACCAATATTACTAACACTTTTACTGATAAAGATGTAATGCTGAAACTGAAAAGTTATTACAATGCTTGTAGAACGCTAGCCCATAAGACACACCACAATTCAATAAGTGAATGGATAAGGTTTTATGCCAGTAAGTTAAAAAGAGCCTTTAAAAACGAACTTTAACTCGAGTCAACACTCTTGTATAACGATCTTGTTGAACGCAAGTGAAATGGGGTAGTACTTAAATGGAATACAAAAAGCCGATATTAGTTACTGGTTCTCATCGCTCTGGTTCTACTTGGGCTGGCGAGATTTTAGCTAAGGCGCCAAATACTGGCTATATCCACGAACCTTTTAACATAGACATAAAATGTAGCGTTTTTGATAATCCTTTTAAGTACTCTTTTAAATTTATATGTAACGATAACTCTAGTGATATAAAACCATTACTAAATGATGTAATAAGGTTTAAATACCCTTTAGTAAGCAACATTGCCAAAATTCATACTTCTAAACACTTAGCCAAAGTGGTCAGAGATCAAAGTCTGTTTTGGTTTCATTCGATAAAAAACGATACGCCAATTGTTAAAGATCCTATTGCTGTATTTTCAGCTGAATGGCTGGCTAACACATTCAACATGAATGTGTTAGTTTTGATCCGGCATCCAGCCGCTTTTTGCTCAAGTTTAATTAAAAAAAACTGGCGATTTAACTTCAATCATTTTCTAGATCAACCATTATTAATGCGTGAGTATCTAAATGTTTTTGAGAAAGAGATACAAGAATTTGCTAACAATGAAAAAGATATTCTTGACCAAGCAATATTGCTTTGGAATTGTATTCACCACACTATCTATGTTTACCGGCAACGTCATCCTGAATGGTTATTTGTAAAGCACGAAACGCTATCTGCTGAGCCACTAAAGCAGTTTAAGGCTATTTACCAAGCCTTTGAGTTAGAAATGACTACAAAGGCAACATCAGCCATTTTAAAAAGCTCTGGGGGACACAATCCTACCGAACAAATTGCCGGAAACGAATTCATTCGTAATAGTAAAGCAAACATTTTAAATTGGAAAAGAAGGCTTAGCGAAGAAGAAATTAAAAAAATAAGAAAGGCTACTCAAGAAGTTTCACATTTATTTTACTCTGACCAAGAGTGGTAATCAGTTTCAGTTATCATGACCAACTGATTGTAAAGTTACTTTGAATACCTTTACAAATATGAATAGTGTTAATTTAGCTGTTAAAGACAAAAAGTTTTACATTCAATTTTAATAAAATTAACTGCTTTTTTATGTATAACATTAACAAAAGTAAATAGTACTGACGAAATTTACTGTTTGCCATCATTTCTTTAATAACTAACAACTCGCTTTTTCGCATAGTAATATCACTTTTTGACGAATTAGAGTCATGGATCGTTACCGAACAAAGTACATTAGATATGTAACCCACTTTTTTATTAAAGGTCGCAAATAGCCAGTACTTCCAGTCTTCCTGTAGTCGTTTACTAACATCAAACCGAACGTCTGTCTTTCTAAACAACATAGTATGAATAGGTATAAAATTACCTTTTATAAGTTTTTTAGTAATTAAGCCATTGTGGGGTGCATCTGCATAATGGGTGATATTTCCATATATATTTTTATAAGCTGATTGGCAGCGTACAGCAAAAAAATCATCATTGGCTAACAAGAAATTCACCTGAGTTTCAATTTTATTTGGATAGATTTCATCATCTGCGTCTAAAAATTGAATATAGTCACCCTGTGCTTTATCTAAGCCATTATTTCTAGCGGTAGAGCGTTCTCTATTCTCCTGAAAATAATATTTTACTTCTCCAGACGAAATATAATCTGCAATACACTCTCTTGAACTATCAGTAGACCCATCATCGATTATTATTATCTCAACATTTTTGTATGTTTGTTTTATGCACGACTCAACACATGACCTAATATACTTTTCACAATTAAACACTGGAATAATAATACTTACTAGTTTACCTTGCTCATGAGAGCTCATGTTTAACTTCCTTTTGAAAATATTTTTCAAATTGTTTTAACAAAGCTTGTGCATTTTTATTTGTATCGTGCAGTGTCGTTGTCGCTACCCCTTCACTTAAGTTTATAACTTTAGTTGGTGCATATGTTGGAACAGCGTCAGCCCCAACTGAAAAATAATAATCTTTAAACTTAAAATCTCCCCCTATGACATTGTCACTTAACAATAACCAAGCAGCTGGTATTTGGTAAGCGTGCGCTACGATAAGTCCATGTAATGAACTAGAGAGGATGTAATCAACTTCACATATTTTATCAATGACGCTTTCAACATTATCTTCAATATTGATTATATTGAACGTAAAATCACCGCGTTCAATCTCTAGTTTGTCTAAGATATTTTTATCTGCGTAATGCGGGATAATTCCAACATTAAATAGTTTTTTATAATTATTTCTTGGGTAGTAAAACGGTAACAATAAGGCAGGATCACAATAAACCTCAGGACACGAAAGCCCTTGTTTTAACGCAATCTGTCTAGACAACGGCCCTCGAACCGCTAAAATTTCTTTGGGTGCTCTCCTAAAGCGAGAATTCTCTTTTTGAAATCCGGCACCGCACACAATGGCATTTTTTTCTTTTGAGTTATCTAAAATTGAGCCAATAAAATAGAAAACAGGCTTGTTAGTAAAGTTTAAAACATTTTTTACACTAACAACCTGCCCATTACTAACTTTAGAAAACAATAATGGATTCAACGCGTCACCAAAGTTATTTTTATTAAACTGGTCATCACTCCATCGCAGAATGTGTTTACTTGAAGATAAAGCTCGAATGGTATCCTTCAAACTTATCAGCATTAATTGCCATAATAAGTTTCTACATTTTTCAAAAAAATTCACTAAATTCTCCTGCAAAATCTATCGTTCATATAATTAAAACAATAGTTTTTCTAAATAAGTCTCATTGAAAACAGATTTAAACATTACTTTTCATTCGTTTAATTCCATGAATAAAACCACGTAAAAAAGCGAAAGTTAAGTTTGGCCGTTGTCTGTAAAAAGTAAAAACAATTATCGAGCCGGGGAGCTTTATTAGGGTAGTAAACAACAAGTAATATATAAACGCTCCTATTGGCGCCCATTTATATAAAAACCACAATCTATTTCTAGAGAAATAGTAAATGTAGTTTTCACTTTGAAAGCCTGTGGTACTAGATGCCGTATGAATAATTTCTGATTTAGGTACATAGGCTATTTGCCAACCTTTATTTAAAAAGGCCTCACAATAATCTGCATCTTCAAAGTATAAGAAATATCGCTCATCCATAAGTCCAACATTTTCTATCGCCTTAACTCGCAACAACATGCAGCACCCAGACATAAATGGCACATTAATTGGTTGGCCTTGAAGTTTTAAAGAATCGTCAACAACGTGTTTAGAGCCTCCTTTAAGCCAATTAATGGTACTACCTGCCATCCATAATTTTTCACGAGGATTTTCGTAATAAATAGTTGGCCCAGCCATACCTAACTTGCTGTTGTGTTTAAACGCATTAAGCATTGGCGACAAAAAATCTTGTTCTGTGTAGGTATCTGGATTTAGCAACATTATAAATTCGGCGCTGCGTTCAATTGCATGCTCTATTCCAATATTACAACCAGCAGCAAAACCATCGTTTCGTTTAGCTTTTAATATAACTGACGTAGGGAAACGCACTTCTATTTTATCAGTATCAACTCGTGGACTGTTATCAACAACTACAACTTTAAACGGCCTAGCTATATGCGACTCTAAGGATTCGATACACCTGCAAACTAAATCTTGGCTGTTAAAGTTAACAATAATTATCCAAACTGGAGAATCACCATTTATTTTCTCAACTTTATTGGTTTTCGATTCTGCTTGCACTAAACAGACTCCAACACATTAAGAATACCTTGAGCCGTTTTTTCCCAAGTAAATTCGTTAGCTCTTAGAATGCCTTTTTGCCGCAAGTCATCAGCATACTGTTTATTTAGCAATACTTTTTCTAACCCGCGAGCAATATCTTGTTCACTATAAGGGTCAATTAACTCTGCTGCATCTCCAGCCACTTCTTCAAGCGAAGAGCCTAGCGAGGTAACAACTGGAGCTCCTTGTGCCATCGCTTCTATTACTGGTAAACCGAAACCTTCGTAGATAGATGGATAAACAAAAGCACTACAATTTTTATAAAGTTTGTTTAATAACTCATCAGAAACTCTACCGAGAAATTGAACCTCATCATCTAACTGTAATTTTTTTATTAGGCCATCTATTTCATCATTGCCCCAACGCTTGGCACCAGCAATCATCAGTTTATGTGGGATTTTATTGTTCTTTTTAAGAAGACCAAAAGCTTGAATTAGCCGTTTAACATTTTTTCTTGGGTGAATGGCGCCTACATACAAGAGATAGGGAGAGTTTAAATACTCAGGATCGTCATTATCACTAAGATTTATAGTCGCAGGGTTTTCTAAAGGGGCTAAAGGAACAACTACAACTTTTTCATCATTTACATTTAATAATCGGCAAATATCGTTTTTAGAATTTTGAGAAACTGTAATGATTTTACTCGCATTTTTAGCCGCTAATTTAAAATACCAACGTTGGTAACGGCCATGAAATCTTTTGAATGAATCAGGGATGACGAATGGAGTCATGTCATGAATAGTGACTACGTAAGGTGTCGTACAAGAAATTGGAACAATGTTGTTGGTGAAGTGAACAACATCAAGCTTTAATTTATTAATTTGATTTGGTACAGCCACGTGAGGGAATAAAAACTGGTCCCAAATAGTTTGAGGTACGCCAAACGGCGAACGCAAAACCGTAGACGTTAAATTTGGCGCACTACAATCACTTAAGTTTTCGTTTGTAAACGAATGAAATTGATAATCTCGACGTAATTTACACATTTCTGCAAGAGTATTGAACGCCACCCTCCTTGCTCCACCAGCTTTATGTGACCAACCAATTTCTATTCCAATTTTCATATTTACTTCTTATTTTAAATTAAAGTATTACCCTGCAGCATGACCAATAATTTTGACTAAGTTTTTCCCTAATTTTTTTGGTTCAATTTCTTCAACTAAGTTTCTATGCAAAGGTCTTTGAAGTGTAGCTATTTCTTTTAATAACGATTTTATCTCAATATATAAACTCATAGGTTCACCAGGGGTTGCTAATTTTATCCCAGGTTGATTTTCAGGGAGCAATTCTCTTATCGCTGGTGAGTCCATAGTAATAATTGGCACACCAGCCATTACTAGTTGAAAAACTTTATTCGGTATTACCCTAGCCGCTTTTTCAGATTCTCCAAAAATTCCTAAACAGATATCAGCGTCATGAATTTCTTTAATTAAATTTTTATACTCGATCCAAGGGATCCACCTCAGTAGCGGTAATGGCTCTTCATCCAATAATGATTGAATTTTTTCCCTTTCTTGACCTGTTCCGATGATTATCCAACTTAAATTATCATTCTTTGCTAGTCTCGCCGCTCGAATAATTGTTTCTATTCCATGTAATGGAATAAATTGCCCGTAAAATAAAATTTTAGCGTTTTCTTTATTTGCACAATACCCACTTTTAGCGGCAGGAAAGCTTTCTGGTTCTGCACCAACAAATACTGAATTGACCTTGCATTCTGGCAAATTAAATTTATTGACAAAATAAAGGCCATGGCTTGCTGTATCTAGAATAATAGTATCAGCCGACTTACAAGCTAACCATTCCCAAAAATAAAGTCCCCACGCCAAAGGATTATATTTACTGATTAATTTTCTATCCTCAACTACAGTGTTGTACAAAGATAAAAATGCATCCCATATAATTGGAGTGCCCCTTAGCTTTGCAAAAATGAATATAATCAGAATGTCTAATTGCCCCATGTAGCAAATTAGAACTGCATCATGTTTTGGCAATTTGCAGTATGACCAAATCAATTGCGGATAACTTATAAGCCATTTACCTATTTTAAAAAGCTTTTGCTTTAAACCTTTTATTTGGCTTTTGTCCTCTACATCTCCCCAAATATCCTTATGACATTCAATAACCTCAACATCATTTAATCGCAAGCCATTTAGCAAGATGCGCACTCGAGGTTTACCAATATCGTAAGTGCCCCAAGCTACTACACGCATTTCTGTATTGCTCTTGAAAAATTTAATAAAAGCGATGCGTATTGATGAATAGCTTTATTTATCTTGATCATTAATTTTTAACTCTATCCGCCTTACTTTCTCTAGCGTTTGCTCAATTAACTGCCGATTAAAATTCATTAAATCTGCAAGCAAAGCAATTAGAAAAGAAATAAATCCAAGAATAGTAAGCACCCCTCCTAAAACTAAAGACTGTAAGTGCCCGCCACCATCTCCGGTAAAATAAAAATATAAAAAGCGAATAATAGGTATGGAACCCAAAATAGATAGCGTAAGACCAATATAAAAGAACACTTTTAACGGCTGATACATAGCGTACATGCGCACTATGGTAGTGAGTTGACGCTCTATAAATTTGGGAATGCTGCTAAATAATCTAGACTCGCGAGTTTTAGCGTTGGTTTCTACTGGCACCGAGGTAACGGCCATGTGCTTTTTGCCTGATTGAATTAAGGCTTCGATGGTATAACTAAAGGGCGAGACAATATTAAGCTGTAAAGCAGCATCGCGGCTGTAGGCTCTAAAGCCACTCACTGCGTCTGGTACTTGTACCCCAGAAAGGGTTTTTACTACGTAACTGCCAAGGCGTTGTAACAGTTTTTTAAGAGGAGAAAAATGCGCGACTTTAGAGGTGTTTCTATCACCTACTACTACATCGGCTTTGCCGTCTAAAATTGGCTGAATGAGTTTAGGAATGTCCCAACCGGCATATTGATTGTCGCCGTCTGTATTAACTATTATGTCTGCGCCTAACTTTAAACATTCGTTTAGACCAGTTCTAAAAGTACGTGCTAATCCGCGGTTATTTTTATTAACCACAATGTGATCTACACCTAACTCTTTAGCTACACCAATTGTATTGTCGCTAGAGCCATCATCGATGATCATAATTTCGACTTTATCTATCCCGTCTATTTGCTTAGGGATGTCGTTGTAGGTAGCCGGTAGCGTGTGTTCTTCGTTATAACATGGAATTTGGACAATTAACTTCATTTACTTAGGTGACTTCCTTGATTAATTGGTCTTTGTTTTAGCTAAACATAGTTAACTGCTACCTATGCTTATTAGCGCACCAGTACAAGTATTGCATTGATAACTTTAAAGTTCTAGCAGTTGTTTGGCTTAGGTTTTAGATGTTTTAGCTTTAGCTACTATCGCTTCAAGAAACTAACTAAAAGTTAAACCACATTGAATGACCTCAAAAAACTTAATCTAATTAGTTTGGCTAAAACCAATAACTAGGCCTAGTTATGACTTGGCGGTAATTTGATAGCTTAGAATTAGAGGCGCAGTGTCGTAGGTTCCAGTTTGACCTGCTTTTTCTAAAGATAAATAAAGTGTATTTGTGTTTTCATCAAAAGCTCCACCTAAAATCCCTCTTACACCTGCACGATCATAAGGATGGCTCCACTTACCATAACTTACAGGGCTGACATTCCAAGGGTCGTCTGCATTTAACATGTCGTTAATATCAAAAATCCAAAAGTAGTTGTAATTATCACTAACTTCGTATGCACAAGGACCACCGCACAATCTGCCGTTGTCTTGTGTGATTTTATACCCGATTCCGCTATGGATTCCTGAATGTTTACCTACAGCTAAAAAATATGATGTACCAGGAACGATAAAACCGTATTGAGCATTGGTAACTGGTCCCCAAATAGGAGAAATATTTTTGCTATATTCATCAGAGCCAGCAACTAATTGTTTATCTTTTTCAAATGGAAAAACCATTAGTGCATTAGTATCAATGGCTCGATCTACAGTGACTACTGCATCTATAGCTTGTTGAGGGTCAAACCTATACAAACTAGGACCATGAGAATAGCGAGAAACTATTGCGTTATTGGTTGCCCACCCTGTCAGGTATTCTGCACCGATTTTATCTTGCCATTCACTGGGTACTTTAAACATATAACCTGCGGCTTTTGCTTCACCTTTTAGTTGTAACATTCCTTTGTAATCTGACGAACGAATGTCATGGGCATTAGAAAAAACTTGCAAGTTATCTTTATTATTTGCTTTTCCGTCATACCAAATTTCAGAGCTTACTAGTAAATTATCTTTGTAATATAACAAGCCGCTAATTTTATCTGTTTGGTTTCCTTTTTCTTTTTTGTTTAAAACTTTGACATAATTTTGAAGTACTGGGGCAAGCTCAATATCATTTGCGTTTTCGGCAAAAGATAAAGTAGTTGGAATTTCAAACTCAGCAATAGCATTGTGATGAGCATGGCCAGCCAAATACAGACTTTGACTATCTGGATTAAATCCTAATCGACCTACCGCATAATCAGAATTCGATTCTCCTCCGGCCTCAACCCTAAATGCCCCTGTGTATTCAATATCAAAAGCGGCCTCTAATCCTAAAGGCAAATTAATATCATTGGGCTTGGATTGGCGAATGTCTTTGGCAATGTCTTGCTCAAAAAGCAATTGGATTTTTTGTTCTTGAACAGGCACTGGAGCAGGTTGAGTTGTAGCGGTGGTTCTAATAGTGTTGTTAGTTGGTTCTGCATCTCCACCCGAACCACAGGCAAATAAAACTAGGCTGAGTGCGAGTGTAAAAGTTGTGTGTTTAAGCGTATTTAAAAATGCCATGACCTAGGTGCTCAAATTGCCTGTGTAAATCTTGTACTCTTATTTTAAACCTAAGGTTTAAAATAAAGAGCGCTCTAACTGTACTTGAGTATAAAAAAAAATACCTAAAAGCTGTAAAACTATATCCTAAAGCCACTAGATTTATAAGGTAATTACCTGCTAAACCACTGTTTTATATAAGATAGATTAATCTCAATTAGCCTTTAGTTTAAGGGCTGTTTAGGTATAAATTTATATTCGTCTGAAACGAAATTTTAGATGCTAATATAGAATTGGCTAAGCCGGTAGGCTAGCAAATCAAAAAACTACTCTCACGAGTAAATAAAAGCTCGTTATTGAACTAGCTAAAGACTGTAAACCAAACCTAATTAACGTTATGCTATTACTTTGTTTTTTAATCTAAATCAAGGGCTTGGGCTACATCACTGTGAATATTCTTATCCTTTCTCACCGCGTTCCTTTCCCGCCTAATAAAGGTGAAAAAATTCGCACCTTTCACCAAATAGAATATTTAAGTGAACTGGGTCATCAGATCCATTTATTTTCGCCTTATGAGGATGAAACTGAGTTAGCTTATTTTGATGCGCTCAACCAAGAGTATTGTAAAACCGTCACTGCCATTCCTTTAAAAACCAAAGCCATTCGATTATTAACTGGGCTAATAAAAGGCCAACCTATGAGTGTGGCGAATTTTTATACCAAGGCACTGCAACATAAGTTTGACCATTTTTTATTAACCAACAAAGTCGATGCCATACTATGTAGCGCATCTAGCATGGCCGAATATGTATTTAGTAGCACCGAGCTTAGCAAATTAGCTAAACAGCCTATGTTGATCATGGACTTTATGGATGTAGATTCAGACAAGTGGGGGCAGTACCAAGCTAAAAGCGCCTTCCCTATGAATATTGTGTATGCCAGAGAGCAGCGCCTATTGGCAAAATACGAAAGCCGCGTAGCTCAACAATTTGATGCTAGCTACTTAATTGCCCAAGCCGAGGTGAATTTATTTAATCAAACTGTATTTAAAACTAAAAAAGTGCAGGTTATGGGCAATGGACTCGACACTAGTACATTTTACCCTCCGGCCAATAAACCGCTTAATTCAGGCCCTGTATTTTTATTTACTGGTGTGATGGATTACAAACCTAACGAAGATGCAGTGATCTGGTTTGTGTCTGAATGCTGGCCGCAAATTATAAAGCAGCATCCTCAGGCTAAATTTATTATTGCGGGCATGAACCCTAGCCAAGACATACTGCAACTTGCCAATATTAGTAACATTGAAGTCACTGGCTTTGTAGAAGACATTTTGCCTTATTATCATCAAGCCAACATCTTTGTGGCGCCTTTTAGGTTAGCAAGAGGGGTACAAAACAAAGTGTTGCAGGCTTTTGCTTGTGGATTACCTGTTATTGCTACGCCTATGGGGGCTGAGGGTATTTTGTGCCAAGACCAACAAGATGTAGTGTTGGCCAATACCCCAGAAGAATTTATTGCTCAGGCCAATGCATTAATTGCAAATCCGCAATATGCACATACTCTTGGACAAAATGCCTTGCAGCTTATTCAACAGCATTATTCTTGGCCGAGTCAGTTGCAGCCCTTGGTTTTGTGCCTAGCCAATAAGGACACTCAATGAAATCTAAGCTAAAAAAGTTATGTTTTATTCTTAGTGCCATTTTGGTTGCACCTATTACTCTGTTGTATTTTTTATGCGCTTTGTTATTTAACCAAGACACAGTCTTAACCACTTTTAGTCAGTTACTTAGCTTACTGCCTGGTAAAATTGGGGTATACCTAAGATCTGGTTTTTTCCGTTTTGTTTTTACACACTGCAGCCCAGATGTAGTTATTTCGTTTTTAGTGCAATTTTCGCAGCAAGATACCGAATTAGCCGCTGGTGTATACATAGGCGCTCAATCTAATATTGGCCGTTGTCGTATAGGCAAAGACACCTTATTAGGCAGTGGTGTACATGTTATGAGCGGCAAAGAGCAACACAAGTTTGACGATTTACACACCCCCATTCGTGAACAAGGCGGCACCTTTGAAAAAATATCCATAGGCGAAAATTGCTGGTTAGGTAATGGCGCTCTAGTTATGGCTAACATAGGCAACGGCTGCATAGTTGGCGCGGGCTCTGTGGTGATAAACGATATTCCCGACAATTCAATAGTGGCGGGCAATCCTGCCAAAGTATTAAAAAGCCGAGTGAAAGATGAATAAATTTGCTGCTTTTTGCTTAATAAGCTGGATATATTGGCTACAAATTCCCCTCACCTATGCCAACGACCATTATGCCAAACGTATTTATGTCAGCACCCCTAACGAGCTTTACCACGCGGTACAAAAAGCCAACCGCGAAAAATTAGGCACCCATATTTTACTCAATAACGGCCACTACCAACTAAATCGCCGCATTCAACTTAGTGGTTCAAATATTAAACTAAGCTCAATTTCGAACGACCCCAGCACTGTAGTGTTGTCGGGCAAGGGCATGAAAAAATCAAACACAGCAGAAGTGTTAATAGATGTTAGCGGATCGTTTATTAGTTTGTCTGGTATTACCCTCGAACAATCGGCCAATCATTTAATTCAGGTACGAGCCGAAAAAAATGCCGACTACTTCTCTCTGAGTCACTGTGTGTTGCGCGATGCCTACCAGCAATTATTAAAAGTCTCGTCTGCCCCCCACAGCCAAGACTATGCAGACGGCGGCAATATCAGCAACTGTTTATTCGAATACACTGCCGGCATTGGGCCTCAATATTATATTGGCGGTATAGATGCACACAGATCGCGCAATTGGAGTATTCACAATAATCGCTTTAAAAATATTGCTAGCCCTAACACCCAACAGGCTCAACACGCCATTCACTTTTGGCGACAAAGTGAAAATATAGCGGTAACCAATAACAGCATAGAAAACTGCGATAGGGGCATAGGTTTTGGATTAGGCGATGATAAAAAGAACCATACATCTGGAGGAATTATTGCAAACAACAGCATTAGTCATAGTAACCCCAAGCACAAATTTGCGGATGCTGGCATTATTTTAGAAGGCAGCCCTAATACTCAAATATTGAATAATGTGATACAGATGAATTCGGCCTACCCTAATGCCATAGAGTACCGCTTTAGGGCCACACAGAATGTGTTAATAAAGGGCAATATCACTAACAAAGCTATTACCGCACGCGATGGTGCCCAAGCTAAATTAGTTGATAACACTCAATCAAGTAGCTTAGAAAACATTAAAAACCAGCTAGAGCATTTTATGCAAGGTTTTTAACCCCTAGCTGTTTACTTAGTTCTTTAATACTTAGCCCTAACCCCAAAGTAACAAACCCCCACACTAAAACTAAATAGCCAGCCACAAATACACTACCAGCCAACAAGAACTCACTGATAGCCCCCAATGTTAAGATGGCCATTAAGCTTTGAGTTAGGGCAATAGCAAGCAGCGCAAACACCAGAGCCACTAACATCATGCCTATGATTTTAAGCAAACTTAGCGGGGCAAATTGGTGTAGAAATAAAGTGATGCAAAATGTAGAACCAATGCCAATAGCAACCCTTAGCCATAAGAGAGTGTGTAGGTCGTTGTTTTGTTGTAAATAGCTTAATAACAAGGCCACTATAGCCACTAAACTGACAAGATCAAACATAAATATGGCTTTGACTTTGCCTATAGCAGTTAACGCGCTTTCTATTACTAATAAAAAACAATAATAAAAAAACAGCCAAGCCATAATCGCTAAAATATCCCCAGCTATTTGCCATTGTTCACCAAGTAACACCTCAATAATCAGTGCGGGGTAATACACCATAAACAAGGTAATAGGTATCACCACTAAGGCAACTATATACAAAACCTTGCTTATCCTTTGACCTAATTGCTGTGTATGCTTTTGATAATCTTTAAAGTCGGCGAGCAATGGCTCAATGGCAGGCCCAAGTAGGTTATGCCCTGGTAACATAGCCACATCGCGAGCCATATGATAGTTACCTAATTGTGTAGGAGTGAAAAACTTAGCCACCAAAACCGTGTCTACTTGTGAGCGTAAATACCCCACTATGCTTTTACCTAACAACCATTTAGAAAACAGCCATTGCTGGGATACATTGACTAAGCTAAAACGCGGCCTATAACTCTGCACCAAATAGGCACCTAAGCTGTACACCACAGCCCCCACTAAATCGGCTATCACAAAGGCCCAAAAGCTTTGCCAATATAAGGCCACAGCTAATACGGTAATAAAGCTGGCTAGCCTTTGCCACAAGGATAAATAAAACAACTTTTTATATTCTAAGGCTCGTTTAAGCAACAACAGCCCAGGGTTTTTTAAGGCATTAATAATAAGCGCAAAAGCGGCAACTTGAATGGCCAAACTTAGCTGGGCCTGAGTAAAAAAACCTGCAATAAAAGGCGCTAATCCCCACAATAACAGACACATTAACGATTTAAGTACTAGGTCTAAACTCCAAGCTGTGTTGAGATCATCATCTGATACCTGCGTTTTTTGTACTATGTATTGTTCGGCCCCAGAGTGCGACAAAATATCAAACAAGTGTAAAACAATGGCAATGATGGCGATCATGGCAAAATCGCTAGGGGTGAGAATACGAGCCAGTAATAAGGTACTAACTAGGCCTATTATTCGGCTTAAAAACTTTGCGCCGCTAGAAAATGCCGAGCTGGCTAATAAACCTTTGCTGGTTAGCACGAATGAAACAAAGCCTTAGCTTTTTCAACGTGGGCTTGCCAGTCGAGTTCGCTTTCAACGTGGCTACGCCCTTTAGCCCCCATAGCTTCGCGTTGTTCAGGGTTATCTAATAATTGGCTTACAGATTGGGCTATTACTTGGGCATTGGTACAATCGATCACATAACCACTTTCTTCTAGGCGCATGGTTTCTTTGGTGCCACCTGAATCTCCGGCAATTACAGGTTTTGCACAAGCCTGTGCTTCAACCAACACCATACCAAAGCCTTCTATGTCGTTGTCTATGGTACGGTTGGGTAGAATAAACAGATCGCATTGTTGATAGCATTGGATCATTTGTGCGTCTGTTACTTCGGTTAAAAGTTGCACATGCTCGGTTAAATTTAGCTCTTGGGTTAATTGCTCTAAGCTTTCGAAGCTTTCGCCACGCCCAATAACAGCATAAAGTGCATTGGGAAAACGCTCTTTAATTTGAGCCATAGCGCGGATCATCATGTCTTGACCTTTACGTGCTTGTAAACGCCCCACTGTGATAATCACTTGTTTATTCTGCCAGCCCATTTTTTGTTTAAATTTTTCATCGGGTTCGGCAGGTACAAACACACTTGCATCTACCCCAGGATGCAAGACTTGAATTTTGTTGTCTTGGGCATAACCTAGGCGTTTAACTATTTGGGCGCTATTGTGACTATTACAAATAAGTAGATCGGCCCCCTTACAAACTTGTTTAACCATTAGGTTATGTTCACCACTGGTTGCAGCGGTTTCTACGTCTTCTCCGTGTACGTAACATAAATAGGGTGTACCAGTTAAGCATTTAATTAACCAGGCGCTTACCCCTTCGTGTATAACTCGACCACAATGAATATGAGTAATTTTATGCTGCTTAATGATTTTGCGAATGTGTTTAACCATTCGCCAATAAAACTTAAGGCCGTGTAAACTTTTAAACCCCCATTCTGGTGAACTTAGCGGCATACGTAACACATTAAGGGAATGGCTGGCATCAAACTCTGCCGCACCTTGCACATTGTCAGCCAGTATTAGGTACGACTCTTTGGGTAAGCGCGAATATAGCTCCCAAAACCAACGTCCACTGCCCCCAGCAATAGGCGGAAAGTTTTCGGTGAGTACTAATACTTTTTTATTCATGCTTAACCCTAAGGTACTTATGGTTGTATTAACCGTCTTTTCGATCGCTGTGCACTATTTGTTAATTATGTTAGTGCGTGGCTTTTGACACCCCAATGATGTCGTATTGTGCTTCAGGTACTTGGTTAAATAAAGCCTGACTGCGATCTATTAGCTGATTATTGATTGCCGGTACTGACCATTCAAAGTCTCGTGTTTGTTCTGCCGCCTCAAACAAATCTTCTGGGGTTTGTTTGTTTCTAGCCAATACTTGTGGATGCACTTCGATTAAAATGACCACTAAATTGGCTTGGCGAATTAACTGCTGCGCCCCTTCTAACAAAGGGATTTCTTGCCCTTCTACATCTATTTTTAACACTATTGTAGATGCTAACGATAGGGTGTTTTTTTTCGCTAACCAGTGGTCGAGTGACATAACGCTGGTTTCACCTTGAGGGTCTTTTTCAATATAACCTTCGTGATCATTTAACCGCGATGCATCAGCATGAAAACTTGCTTGGCCTTGGAAATTGGAAATCGCCGTATTTAGCGCCTGATGCGGCAAATTTAATTGAGCTAAATTATGTTTGAGTACAGCATAGGCTTTGCTGTTAGGCTCAAAGGCCAAGACATTTTTTAACTTAGGGCAATGCTGAGCAACCAAAGAAGAAACTGTACCTATATCAGCACCTAAATCAAAAAAACTGAAGGTTTTATTTAAGCCATTTAGCTTTTCACAAAAAGGCAAAAACTCATCAAGGTAATAGTTTTCTGGGCCTTTTTCTAACCAAAAACACCACTCTGATACAGGTACACTAAAGTCTCTATTTTTAACTTTGTGGGTAATGACCTTGTGCCCATAGTGCTTACTTAACCATAGGTACAACCTATGTTTTCCGCGCCATTCATGTTTTTGTAGTTTGGCTAAAAGTCCATTTAACCAAGTAGAAAAAAACGCAGAAGGCGGCATCATGTCACCACTACTCAAAGGCAAAGTATTGATTTAACTTAGCTAAATTAGCTTGGGTTAACTCAATAAATTGCTCTATGTCGTGTGTTTGGCTGGCATTAGATGTGTGTGTTGAGATGGCAATTAGCCCACTGCCTTGATAACTACCCATTAAGATACGATAGATTTCGTAAAGTTTGGCTCGACTCTTATTGGTAAACACTTTGCCATCAATTAAATACCAGTAACTTAATAAGCGTTTTTTGCTTGGAGTAACAATTACAGAAAGTGTCATGCTTTGGCCTGTATCCATAATGTAGTTTTGGCTAGATTCTAAGGTCCAAGCTGTTTCGGGATACAAACGATTTAACGAGCTAATTAATTCACCTTGACCTTTAGGATACCAAACTAAGTAAAGATCTAAGGTTTGACCGTTTAACTGCTGGGCCAACTGGAAGGCTTGAAACGGCTGGTTAAACTCTGGTTGCCAATCACTCTTATGCTTTTCTGCTGCCTCTAGTTGCGCTGCTGATAACTGTAATTGCTGCAGATTAGCATCGAGCGGCGCATTAAGCTGATTATGAATAGCGTTGTACCACAAACTAAAAAGCAGCATAACCAACAATTGTGCGCTGGATAACTTAAGTACAGCACTACGGTTCACTGGCACTGTAGTGTTTTGTGATTGCGGCGCTTGGGTGATGGGCTGCTTTTCTCGTACCCATTCGCCAATAAATAATAAACACACTATGACCAAGGCAAAAAATACCCAACCATAAATTAGATGGTCGGCCCCTACTGCGTGTTCCATATCAGTTAAATAACCTGTCATTATGATGCCAAACACCCGAATTGCATTGGCAATAATCGGGAATAAAATGGCGATACCCATAAATAACACACGGCGCTTAACTGAATAAATATTTAAGTAAGAATACAAAGAGCCAATCACAATAGAGGCGATAAAAAAACTAATGCCCGAACAGGCTTCGGCCACTAAAAATTGCCCTTGTGGGATTTCGATATACAAGCCACTACGATAAACCGGTATACCACTCCAATTTAACATCAGCATAGACAGGTCGGCGGTGATTTCTTGTAGCGAAGGGACTAATTCTTCACCTACAGGAATACAAAATAAAATAAACACCAATGGGAATAAAATTTTGTAGGCCAATTTATGCCCGATAAATGCCCAAATACTTAAAGGTAAAAAGGTAAAGGTGGCCACATGCATAAAGAGTTGTACGTCGCCGGCCAAGCCTATGGCATATAAAGCTAAACTCCCACATGCAAAGAGCAATGCAAGATAACTGGGTTTAATCAGCGAAAGGTCCAGTTCGCGCCGTTTTAAATAAATTAAATAAAACGCTCCAGGGATAACAAACAAACAATGGTTAAAAACTTCTGAAATTAGCCAGATGTCGATAGCTGTGCTCAGACCTTGCCAAAATACCCACACCCAAGCCAAGATTAAGCCGACAAAACAGGTTAAAACTAGCTGCATATGACTCAGGGATTTATTCGTTAATGCGTTAATACTTCGGCCCCTTACTACAATAAATTAGTTATTTGGCAGGAATGTTGTAGACGTTTTGCATGGTATCCCAAGAAAAATCAATTAGCAGTTTTTCTAATTTTCCATAGGTTTTGTCTAGGTTCACATAGTGCCTAAACTTAGACTTCATGGGGGCATGACTTAATCGCGGCTGTTCGTTATCGATTTCCCATGGATGAAAATAAAACGAATAGGGCTGCTTTTCTTTCTTGAGGTACTGGTTAAGCAAAAACTTATTTAACACATAAGGATAAAGCCTAAAATATCCGCCCCCGCCTATTGGGGTTTGTTTACCTAATAATTTAAGGGTTGGAATAGGAATTTCGATTAGGCCTTCTTTACGTTTGTAGGCAAATCTGGGCCAATCTGGTGTACCGTAAAGATCGTGCTTAACTGGGTAAGTACTTGAACTATAACCAAAATCTAGCTCAGCCAAGACTTCAAAAGCCCATTCGCTGTCGTAGCCAATTGAAAAGCTAGGGGCACGGTAACCCGTTACTCTTTGGCCTATTAGGCCTTCTAGGTGATCTTTAGAGCGTTTTACATCCTCATAAAATTCATCCCGGGTTTGTGAATGTACACGTCTGTGGGCATAACCATGACTGGCAATTTCGTGACCTTGTTGATGGATTTCACGGATTAGTTCAGGGTAACGTTCGGCTACCCAGCCTAAAACAAAAAAAGTCGATTTAACTTGATGTTTGGCGAATAAATCTAACAATCTGCGGGTATTAAAATCGACCCTTGGTTGGTATTCCTTCCATTGACTTGGGTCAATAATAGATTCAAACGCAGAGACATGAAAAAAGTCTTCTACGTCTACTGTCATGGCATTTAATACAGAGTGTCGCAACACTTACCTTCCTTTGCCGAAAAGCACCACTTCGACTGTTCTTATTAATATAAGGATATCTAACATCAAGCTTTGATGTTTGACATAGTACAGATCAAACTTCAGCTTCTCCATAGAATCTTCAACACTGGCCCCATAAGGGTAATTGAGCTGCGCCCAGCCGGCTAAACCGGGTTTAACATTGTGCCTTTGATTGTAATAGGGAATTTCTCTAATCAGTTGTTCAACAAATTGTGGTCGCTCAGGCCTAGGCCCAATAAAAGACATTTCGCCTTTAAATACATTTAATAATTGAGGTAGTTCGTCTATTCGATATTTGCGAATAAAATGCCCGACTCGTGTAACCCTATCGTCGTTAGTGGTAGCCCACTTGGCACCATCTTTTTCTGCATCTAAGCGCATACTTCTGAATTTAATAATATTAAACAGTCGGCCGTTTAGCCCTACCCTTTCTTGTTTGTAGAAAATCGAGGCGTTTTTAACATTGACGTCTTCAAAGAAGATCACCAAGGCCGTAATCAACATAAAAGGCCAAGTTAATAACAATACAATAGAGGCCAAAATACAGTTAATGGAATAGTCTAAGGCATCGCGCAGATAGTTCTGTGAATTAAAGCCGTTGGAATAGATCACCCAACTTGGGTACATCAAATTCACTACTATTTGACCGGTTTCGCGCTCCATAAAATCTAGAAGATCGGTGACTTCTACCCCCCTAAGGCGGCAATCAAATAAAATTTCTACTGGCAAGGTGCCACGCCTTTGATCGCATGCTATGACGACTTCGTCTATGTCGTTATCAGCAATAAAGTTTCTGAAATTTTCGTCGATTTTGACGTGGATTAATTTTTCGTTTTGAATGCCTTCTTCGCGGTTGTCCCCTGGAATAGGAATAAAGCCCAGCAATTCAAAGCCAAACCTGTCGACTTCGCGGCGCATGCGCTTTTCGATTATAGAGGCGCGTTCACCGGCGCCAATCACTATAATTTTAGTTTGCCCTAAACCTAAAATACCCAAACGGTTAATAAAATAACGAAAAATGGCTAACGCCAAAATTGTTAGCCCCGCATAGGTGGGGAAATAAAACTGGCTGATTTCTATGGTGGGGAAAAAGCTATTGGTGATAATCTCAATGATAAAATAACTGATGGCAACGCTAACAAAAATGCGCCTGACTATGCCCCTAGAGGTTTCACGTAATTTAGTTTCGTATAGCCCCACAGACAAAGCCGCAAGAACCACTATTAAGGTAAAGAGTGCCACTTGAATGGCAAAGTCTGCCATTGGAACAACAACAAAGGTCTCTGGAAAGAAATGTTTAACTAAAATAGAAGAAAGATAACCAATGTAACTGACGATGACAGCTTCAAGTATCATCATGATATTTGAACGACGAATTTCCTTACGATTACCAAAACTCATTTATAGCCATCCTGCCCAATGAAATTGAAAGAGTATATTTGAAATCATCCTGTGAAAAAGCGTTTTTTTCAATTTAATCATCATATTATAGTTGTCTAGCTTACCCAAAACTTGCTACATTGCGCCAGTGGGTGCAAATTTTATTTGAAGGTAATTTACATGAAGACTAACAAAATAGCATGGGCAAATTTAATATTTTTTATAATATTATCAACTGTAGGATGCAGTACTAATAGTGGTAAATTGCCAATGGCAACCAGCTACAATTCAATGACCACCTCAGTCGATGACTATCAGTATTTAATCGGTCCAGGCGATACAGTTTCGATTTTTGTTTGGCGTAATCCAGATATTTCAGGCTCTTATGTGGTGCGACCAGACGGAAAAGTCACCACCTCTTTAGTTGAAGACATAGAAGTGTCGGGCAAAACCCCCACTATGTTAGCGCGTCATATTGAAAAAGAACTGTCTAAATACATAAACAACCCTAGAGTAACAGTTAGTGTAGGCGGTTTTAGAGGCCCATTGTACGAGCAAGTACGTGTAATAGGTGAAGCAACCAACCCTAGTGCCGTGAATTATACCGAAAGAATGACCTTATTAGATTTAATGATTTCTGTAGGGGGCCTAACTGAATTTGCTGCTGGCAATAGTGCCAAATTAGTGAGAACCGTAGCTGGGGTACAAAAAACCTACAAGCTGCGCATTGAAGATCTCATTAAAGATGGAGAAATAGAACACAATATCGATATGTTACCTGGTGATATTATTATTATCCCAGAGGCGTGGTTTTAGTCGTTAGTTATAAATGGAAATTTAGATGCAAGATCTTCACAAAACCCTCGAATTAATTATTGGTTATATCAAGGGTGTATGGGTAAAAAAGCGTTATATCATGATTTGTTCATGGCTTATTTGCCCCCTTGGCTTTGTTTATGTTGCCTCTTTACCAGACGTATACCAATCTTCAGCTAGAGTTTATGTAGACACTCGTTCTATGCTAGCCCCTATGCTAAGGGGCTTAGCGCTGCAGAGTAATCCTGAACAAGAAGTGGCCATGATGGTAAGAACTCTGCTAACACGGCCAAATTTAGAGATCATTGCACGTAATTCAGACTTAGACATTACCACTTCTAATGATGATCAGTATCAAAACCTTATTACTAACCTTTCGAGAACGATTAAATTAAGAAAAGCCGGTAGAGAAAACCTGTATATTATTTCTTATACTCACAAAGATCCTGAAGTTGCGCGTATTGTGGTACAAAAAACCTTAGATTTATTTGTTGAGGGCACTAAAGGCAATAATCGTAAAGAATCAGACTCGGCTGACCAATTTATTGATGAACAAATTGCCGAATACGAAACCCGTTTAATCAATGCCGAGCAACGCTTAGTTAACTACAAAAGAAAGTACAATACCTTGTTACCTAACCAAGGGACCTTTTATCAAAATTACAACAACTTAACCTCGCAGCTTGAGCAAACCCGTTTAACCATTAAAGAGGTGGAACAACAAATTGCCACCCTAAAAGCCCAAGTCAATGGCAATAAACCTGATGATGCAGGTGAAACTTCTTCTTTTGATAATCTGGCAATTTCTACCCGCTACGACGATAGAATTAAAAACTTAGAAGAAAAACTCGACCAATTGATGTTGAAATATACCGAGTTGCATCCTGATGTGATTGAAACCAACAATTTACTTAACTCTTTGTTAGATGCCAGAAAGAAAGACGTACAAGAATACTTAGCCGCTGGTGATGGCGAACGCCCCGCACAGATTGGCTCTATCGCCAATGAGTTAAAATTAGAAATTAGTCGTTTAGAAGGGCAACTAGCTTCGTTACGGGTTCGTGAAGAAGAGTTTGCAGCCAAAATTGACGACCTGAAACAAAAAATTGACTTTGTACCTCAAGCTGAAGCAGAGCGTACTGCTTTAGATCGTGATTATAATATTACTAAAAAGAAATACGAAGGTTTACTCAACCGAAGAGAAGCATCGAACCTAGCCAGAAAAGCCGATATTTCTACCGAAAGTGTTCAATTTAGAGTACTAGACGCCCCTAGAACCCCTAAAGAAGCGGCCTACCCAAATAGAATGTTAAACTATACTGTAGTGTTAATTCTTGGCTTTGGTGCAGGTTTAGGTTTAGCGTTTTTAATTAGCTTGTTAAACCCTGTATTGGTTAAAGCCAACCAATTAACTGAGCTTACCTCTTATCCTGTTTTAGGTATGGTCAGCCATCTTAACAAAGCCCACATATTAAAAGTGAAACGCACTAGGTTATTGGTGTTTGTTTTATCCTCCAGTATTATTGTGGCCTTATATGCTGCCCTTATGAGTGCAGAAGTAATGAATATAAATATTTATGCGAGGATTTTCTCTTGAACTCTATAGAAAAAGCTCTGCAGAAACAGCAGCAGGAAGCAGAGGCTAAGAGTAAAAACCTAGCCTCTGAACAACAAGCAAGCAGCGCCTCTGACTCAGCAGAAAGCTCAATTGAAAAACTGCAAAAGGTACAGCAAAACCAAGAGCAACAGCCGCTTGAAACCAGCAGCGCGCCAGCTACAGAATCAGATACTGAAAATACAGCAGAGCCCGCAGTTCAACCAGAAGAGCGGGCCAGTAACGCTAAAATTAACATTGATCTGCAAAAGCTAGCGGATAAAGGCTTTGTATCCATTAATTCACAACGCAGTGTAATTAACGAAGAATACCGAGTAATTAAACGTAAGTTATTAGACAATGCTTTTGGCCCTTTATCTAAGTCGCTAAATAACAGCAATGTCATTATGGTAACCAGCTCTCGCCAAGGAGAAGGTAAAACCTTTACTGCAATTAATTTAGCCCTAAGCATTGCCCTAGAACAAAATAAAACCGTACTTTTAGTGGATGCTGACGTATTACGCCCAAATGTAATGCGCACCTTAGAGCTAAAAAACGAAACTGGCCTAATGGAATACTTATTGGGTGAAAAAGATGACATTGCAGATGTGATGTGTCGCACCAACTTAGACAACCTTAGAATTATTTCGGCGGGTAAGTCTCACCACTTATCTACTGAATTACTGGCTAGTCAACGCATGTTTGACGCAGTTGAAGAGTTCTCCAATCGTTACCCAGATCGTATTATTATTGTTGATACGCCCCCCCTATTAGGTATAAACGAAACCGCAGTATTAGCTAACTTAGCCGGACAGGCTTTAGTGGTAACCGAAGAGTTTAAAACTCGCTTAGTCGATTTAGAAAATGCAGTAAAACATTTAAATCCTGAAATGGCCATTGGCTTTGTAGTAAACAAAACCGAACAAGTGAATTTAGAAGGTGGCGGTTATGGATATTATTATGCCGGAGCAAATTAATCTTGCAGTTTAATAGTTGTAAACCTAAAACACTTACAGGCCTATCTACGCAAATAAAATACCTAGGCGTTTTGCTGACCTTCACTACTTTTAGTGGATTCTGCCAAGAAGTAAAAGTTAAAGGCACTATAGATAGCAAAGCCTATTTTTACGAGAGTGAAATAGCAGAGCAAGATCCAACCCAAACTAAATCTATAGTGCTTAAGCCTTCATTAACTGCCAGCTTTGCAAGCCGCAAATTACAGATGTCTTTTACTGCTAATCATTCTAAAGTGAAAGAAGTTGATAGTGACGATTTGCTTGGCGACTCAGACAGCACCAGCGAAACAGAAACATCCAATAATTCTAGCGACAAAGATTTTACTGATTATAAATTTACCAGTAGTTTGTCGGTGATAGACAATGTGTTAACCCTAGGGCTAAACGGCTCACAAAGTTATCAAAACCGTAGTCAGCAACAAGAAGGTTTTAGTGACATCATTGTTAATTCAAACAATCTTACCAAAAGACAAAATTATGGTGCTTTAGTAAATCTAAGCGTACCTAACCCCAGTTATCTAGGCTTTAACTTACAAAGCCGTTTGCAAAATACTAAAACCTCACAAACCATAGATAATGAAACCGGCCTAGATAACAAAAACATTGGAATTACCAGCCGTATTTATAATGGTAAAGATGTACGATTTATCAATTTTGATTTTACTACACAGTACCGTGACACTAGCCGAACTAATTTTCAAAACTTTAAGTCAACCCGAGCTAACGGGCAAATAGGTTTGCCATTGTTTAGTGATTTAGAATTTGTTGTAACAGGCAGTTTAGAAGAGTATGACACTGGGCAGGCGAGCTTTTTTAATCGAGTAAATTTAGATACCCATAGCTATGGTGCTGGGATTAATTGGCGCCCCAGCGACAGCCGACAACTTGCCCTCACCTATAACAGATTAACCGAAAACGACAAAGAAACCGACTTTTTAGGGGTTGACCTAAACTGGGCTTTTTCTTCTAGAACCTCAGTTAACCTCGACTATGGCAAGCGTTTTTATGGTGACTCTTATAGTTTTGGTTTAAAACACGCAACTAAGTCTATTCGTACATCAGTATCTTACTCTGAAGAATTAACGACTTATTCTCGCTTAGGTGAATCAACCACTAACATTACTGGCATATTTGTTTGTGAGTTTGGTGCCACAGATTTGGCTGAATGTTTTCAACCTGATAGCTTAGATTACCAATTGGCCGCCGGTGAGCAATTTAGAGCCACCACAGAGGTTATTACCGACATTAACGAAGAAGTGATGTTGCGTAAAATGGGTACTGCTAGCATTGGCTACGAAAAACGTAAGTTTAAAGTGTCGTTGAATGCCAATTATCAACATATTGAATATTTAGAATCAGACCGCGAAAGAACCAACAATAGAGTGAGTTTGAGTGTTAATTACTCCCTTGGACGTAAGTCGAATATTAGCTTAGTGACTAATATTGCAGAAAATAAATATAGTGAGCTTGATGCACCAGATCTAATCAAAACCACTACACTTAACTTTAATCGTAGCATTACTCGTTATTTAAAATTTAACCTAAGCGCCAGTGTGTTAGATCGTCAGTCTGATAGCTTTGAGCGCAACCGCACAGATAACCGCTTAACCTTAGGTTTAAATTACCGCTTCGAATAATACAAGCCCTGATCGCAGGGCTTTTTAATACTTGAGTTTAATTCTTTAAATTTCACTATTTAGCGCGTGTTATGCGTCTAACGTCACAAAACTCTCACAAAACTATACTTTTTCAATTGGTTAAGCTTTAATCAATATATGCAATAAATAAGCATAAGAGAGAGTAGCTATGTTGAGACATTATTATATAAGTGATGACCTAGACGATTTACAAGCCATAGAAACTGAACTTGAATCACAGGGCGTATCTAGCCCACAAATTCATGTGTTAAGTGAAGACGATGCAGCTGTAGAAAAACGCCATTTACACGCCATTGAAGCAGTACTTAAGCAAGATGTGGTGCATTCTACTGAGTTAGGTGCTGTGGTTGGTGTAATAGGCGCGGCCACTGTGTTAATCATTGCCTACCTAATGGGTTGGCATAATTCAGAAGCAGGTTGGATCCCCTTTGCGTTTTTAGCCATTATTATTTTAGGATTTTGTACCTGGGAAGGCGGATTAATTGGCATTCAAATTCCTAATTATCAGTTCAAACGTTTTCAAAGCTTACTTAATCAAGGTAAACATGTGCTTTTTGTTGATGTTGATGCCTCGCAAGAATCCATATTATCTCAAGTTGTAGAGAACCATCCCAAGCTCAAATTAGCCGGTACAGGTGAAGCTACGCCAGCCTGGGTAGTGCATGGTCAAGAGAAGTTTAGTAAGGTGATGAAAACCCTGCCTTAGTGATCGGTAGCGTATTGCCAGAATATTCTTAACTCATATTCTGGCTTTGCGCTGGGTTTATCTAGCCGTTAATTATCAAAAAAAGTTATACGACTAAAAAAGGTATAGTTTGACTCTATTGCCATAATCCCAATAAACAAACCTAGGCAAAGTGGTGGCAGCAATATGGCACAAATTAATGCCATTTTTTCCCACATCATATGCATAAACACACAAACAATTAAACCCGCTTTTAAAATCATAAAAAACACAATCAATGACCAACGCAACATTCCTTGTAATTGCATATAGTCAACCATGTATGACAACCCACTTAACACAAATAACAACAACCAAATTTTTAAATATAACCCGACCGGGTGAGCCTGCTGACCTTCAACCATTGGCTCTTGTTGATTTGAAACCGACATAATGATTTCTCCAGATGATTTACCACAAGTAAAATAGCGCGAAAATAAACACCCACACCAAATCTACAAAGTGCCAATACAATCCAGCTATTTCTACAATTTGATAATTCCCTTTAGCTTGGTAATGCCCTTTTAAAACTTTGATGGCCACTATTGCCAAATATATAACGCCTATAGAAACATGCAGCCCATGAAACCCAGTAACCATAAAAAACACTGCCCCAAATTGTTCGGCACCAAAAGGGTTAGCCCAAGGTCTCACTCCCTCAGAAATAAGTTTGCTCCACTCAAAAGCCTGCATGCCAACAAAGGACAACCCCAATAAAGCCGTGACTAACATTAATACCCCGGCCTTTACTCTATTTTTTTGGTATCCATAGTTCACTGCCATGGCCATGGTGCCGCTGCTGGTTATTAATATAAAAGTCATGATGGCAATCAGCACTAGAGGAATATGCTGCCCAGCTATTTCTAAGGCAAAAACCTCACTGGCATTGGGCCATGGCTCAACTGCAGACATTCTCATGACCATGTAACCAATCAAAAAACAACTAAACACAAAGGTATCGCTGAGTAAGAAAATCCACATCATGGCTTTGCCCCAAGGCACCTTGAACGTCTCTTTGTCAGCGGACCAATCTTTTATAAACCCATCAATACCTTCATCTCTATTAAAGCCTGATTGTGATGACATGCTTAGACTCCTAGTCCACAAAATTCGACTATGGCATTGTAGGTTTCTGGCTTACTAACTAATAAGGCAAACAAAACTATCCATAAACCTAATAAAAAGTGCCAATAGGTGGCACATAAATCAACATACTGCCTTAGGTTAGGGCTACCACGTAAAATCACTTGTACTGCCAATATCCACACTATTAACCCCACCACTACATGTAGTGCATGCAAACCCGTTAAGATATAAAAAAAGCTTAAAGCTGGATGACTATTGACCACAAAACCTTGGGTATATAACTGTTGCCATAAGATCCATTGGCCAGTAACAAAAGCCCCAGAACACAGGCCCCCTAATATTAAATGTATTTTAGCTATATGCATTTTGCTGCTACGGCTTGAGTAACGGGCAAGCTGTAAAAACACACTGGCCATGACTAAGTAAAAGGTATTTAGCCATAATAAAGATTTATCAAACAAAGGCTGATTCGATTGTTCTGCCAAAGGTTGCCAGTCTGGGTATTGAGAGCGCATTAAATAGGCCACAATAAATAATAAAAACAGCACAGAAATGACACTTAGTAGCACCTTAAGGCCAGTTTTTCTTACCTGTTCTCGCCCTAAATATTGGGATTGTGGTTGAGGCTCAGCTTGCCAAGACTTTTCCATTAACGCCGAAAACATATTCATGTTGCGCTCCCTTGCTTTTTATCTATAAAGTTCTGTGGCAAAAAGTCTTGCTTGTATCCAGGCACGCTGTAGTCATAAGCCCAGCGATAACAAATAGGTAAATCTTTGCCCCAATTACCGTGACCAGGCGGGGTGGTTTCGGTTTGCCATTCAAGAGAGGTGGCTTGCCAAGGGTTATCGCCAGCTTTTTCGCCTTTAAACAAACTCCAGATTAAGTTGTATAAAAAAATCAACTGCACTAAAGCCACAAAGATCGCCATCACCGAAATCATGGCGTTTAAGTCTTTAGCTGAGTCAGGAATAAAGTCGTAGTTTTCGTAAGCAAAATAGCGCCTAGGTACCCCCAATACACCTAAATAGTGCATAGGGAAATAAATGGCATAAGTTCCTAAAAAGGTCCCCCAAAAATGTAGTTTACCCAGAGTAGGGTTAAGCATTCGCCCGGACATTTTGGGATACCAATGATAGATCCCGCCAAATACCACTAAAATAGGCGATACCCCCATAACCATATGAAAATGTGCCACAACAAAATAGGTATCTGACAGGGGCAAATCCACTACTACATTGCCTAAAAACAAGCCGGTTAAGCCACCAATAGTGAAAGTAGAAACAAAACCTAAAGCAAATAACATAGGCACGTTTAACCGAATATTGCCGTGCCAAATAGTTAACACCCAGTTATACACTTTAATAGCGGTAGGCACGGCAATGATAAGAGTGGTAGTGGCAAAAAAGTAACCAAACAAAGGATTCATACCACTGATGTACATATGGTGGGCCCACACCACAAAGCTTAACACCCCTATGCCCACTATGGCCCATACCATCATGCGGTAGCCAAAAATATTCTTACGCGCATGAGTACTAATTAAATCTGAAACTATGCCAAAGGCCGGCAGAGCCACTATGTAAACTTCGGGGTGCCCAAAAAACCAAAATAAATGCTGAAACAAAATAGGACTGCCGCCTTCATGATCCAGTTGCTGGCCCATAGATAAAATTGCCGGCATAAAAAAACTGGTACCTAAGGTTTTATCAAATAACATCATGACAGCACTAACAAAAAGCGCAGGAAAGGCTAATAGCGCCAATATAGTGGCCATAAAAATGCCCCATACCGTTAATGGCATGCGCATTAAGGTCATGCCCCGGGTACGCGCTTGCAACACTGTAGTGACATAATTTAAGCCGCCCATGGTCGCTGCCACAATAAAAATAGCTAAAGACACCAACATTAAAATAATGCCCCAATCTGAGCCTGGCGTGCCTGGTAATATGGCTTGTGGTGGATACAAGGTCCAGCCCGCTCCACTAGGGCCGCCGGGCACAAAAAAGCTGGCCAATAACACAATAACCGCCAATAAATAAAACCACACACTCAGCATATTCACAAAAGGAAACACCATATCTCGGGCGCCAACCATCAGTGGAATCAGATAATTGCCAAAGCCGCCTAAAAATATTGCGGTAAGTAGATAGATCACCATTATCATGCCGTGCATAGTGACAAACTGGTAATACGCACTGGGGTCGATAAAATCAAAGTAACCGGGAAAACCCAATTGCAAACGCATTAACCCCGACAACACTAACGCCACTAGCCCAACTAAAATAGCAATGACTGAGTACTGAATAGCAATCACCTTATGGTCTTGGCTCCATACATACTTAGTAAAAAAGCTATGCGGCTCATGCATATCCATTTCTGATTCTTGTTGCATTGGCGACTCCATTTTTTAACTGGTTATAGCTAACATGGGTTATAAGGTTTTAATGTATTCGATTAATGCCATAGCCTCACTTTCACTCACTACTGGAGGCGGCATAACTGGCGCAAAGCTTTCTACAATTTTGGCATTAGGCTGAAAAATCGACTCTTTTAAATATTGTTCATCAACTAACACGCTTTGGCCGCTTTCTAGTTTTCTTGTAGAGCCAAAAATGCCTTTCCAGCTCGGTCCAAATAAACGCATGCCATCTACACTATGACAGGCTAAACAGCCTTTAGACTGCGCTAGTTTGGCCCCTTCAAGTACTTGGTTAATGACTTGAGTAGCTTCTGCAACTTGGCCTTTTTCTTTGATATAAGCGATTAAAGCTGAGACTTGTAACTCGGATAGTTGCATGGGTGGCATTATGGGTGCGTACCCTTTAACTATTTTGGCGGCGGGATCACTTATCGACTCAGCTAAGTAAGCCTCATCAACCAGTACAGTTTGGCCATTGGCTAAAGTTTGGGTTTTGCCATACAAGCCCATCCAAGTAGGACCGATAGAATTATCACTAAAATTATGGCACCCCATACAACCGTTTTGTTGTGCAACTTGCTCACCACTTTTGGCTAATTGACTGAGTGCCTCTGATTGATTTTGAGCTATAGACTCAGCAAAGGTAGGATAAGTGGCCAACCAAGTTTGATGATCCTCTTGCGTGACCACTTCAACATGGCCTCGCATATTAAAGTGCCCTACCCCACAAAACTCCGCGCATAAGATTTCGAACTTTCCTAACACTGTAGGGGTTAGCCAGATATAAGATACAGTGCCTGGCACCATATCCATTTTGACGCGAAACTGCGGAACATAAAAATCGTGCAACACATCTTTGGCGCGCATTAAAAGTTTAACAGGCTGATTTAAAGGCAGTGCTAGTGTGTTAGCATTTACTAACACATCATCTTGACCAGCTAAATCCATAGGATCTACGCCAAAAGGATTATCAATACTAATGTGCTTAATGGCGCTTTTACCTAATTGATTGTCTTCGCCAGGAAACCTAAAATTCCAACTCCATTGCTGCCCCACTACCTCTACAATAGCCGCGTTTTTAGGCACATTAACAAAGTCGGAATACACCACTAACCCTGGCGCTAACATGGCGATTATGCCTATGCTAGTCACCACAGTTAGCCAGACTTCAAGCTTTTTGTTTTCGGGTTCGTATTTGGCTTTGCGGTTTGTATTATGGCGATACTTAATCACTGCATAGGCAATGAAAAAGTTAATGGCAATGAAGACTATTCCGGTAATGATCAGAGTAATAGCCATAGTGTCATCAATGGCTCCCCAGTTAGATGCTAGGGGGGTCATTACCCAAGGTGAAACAAAATGAAATATCACTGATCCAAGCACAATCAGGATCAACGCTACGGCAATGCCCATGCCAGCCCCTTATAACATTATTATAAAGTGAACTACCGGCTAACTATTTGTAATCTAGGCGTGTTTTGGGCCCACCTAATCAACATTAAGTATTTAAAGGATTAGGTTGAACTGCATAAAAATAGACTGATTCAGCCTCAACGTTTGGTTATTTTTTAATCAACTCAAATAGTGTAGGCATGGATTTGAAATTGTGCGAATTAGGGCTATTTGTCCAACCAATAAAACAGATTTAACGCACTAACTCAATGAAACAAAACGCTTAGATTATCTAGCCACAGAGTTAAGCTGTGGCTTGAAAGTCACCAAAAAAACGAATTCCAAGCTTCACGTCTTGAATAATGTGTAATTGGTTAAATCGGCTTTTAGGCGCGCTGTCTTTTTCTAATAAAAAGCTTTGTTTATTGTGCTGAGGCAGCCCCTCGTATTCAGCAACAATTTGAAATAGCCAAATTTCCGCATCCCATTCTAGTTTTTGTTGAACTAAATAATCGATGCCACTGACCGGCTCGGCACTGTCGATAACAAAAATGAAAAAGTCTTCTACGTCTTTGCTCAGCTGTTTTTGTTGCTGGGCCACTAGCGGCTGAGTAGCCATAGAAAAACTATGGGTTTGTTGGTCTGATTGAGTGGTTTGAGTCGGCTCTCTTGGTATAGCTCTAACTAACTCAGCCAAAGTGTAACTGTCTTGCGGACGGTCAAGTGCTATGGCCGCTTGTGCTTTAATCGGATGCGCCACGTTAACAACTTTTGGTATCTGGCTACGGTTTGGATAATCGCCCACTTGAAAGTTAGGATGCTGGCGTAAAAAAGCACTCATGCGGTTGATTAACAAGGCTTTGTCTTGTTGCTGACGGAACCTAGCCATTAATAAAACCAAACGCTTTTGCACTTCGAATAACGAGCCCGAGTGTTCTGAAATACGCGCCTGCAGTTGACTGACCAACAACTTACGTAAGCTACCATCACTGCCAGCTAACTGGATTAAGTTATCAAAATCTATTTCGGCAAAGCCATCTAAAATGCGGCGCAATTGACGCTGGGCCAGTTCAATTTCTAATATTTTGTCATCTAGGCTGCTAACAAAACCAAATTCTGTATTTAGCCTGTGCCATAAACTGTCTATGGCATCACCAAACTGCCCTGTCATATCGTGCACGCGCTCACTGAGCAATTGCATATGATGTTCAGTGGCAGCGTAGTCGCCTTTTTGCCTAGCGCTTTGCAAAGACTGCACTCTAGTATGAATATGATCTAGGTGCTCACTTACATCTGAGTTGATTTGGCGCTTACGTTCATCTTGGGTCAAACTGGCAATAAGTTCGTTTATATTAGGGCGCAAACTAAGGGGTTGTTGCTCATCAGCCCGCCATAAAATACGACTTTGAATTAACTTTTCTAACGCCTGTACAGAAAAAGCCGATTCATTTACATGCCCTTGCAAATAACCTTGCATCAACAATTCAGCATGTTTACCTATTAACTCTAACCTTTGTGCCCCTAACGCAAATAATGGATTGCTTTGGGCTGCAGCTGCGCCTTTACTAGACTGACTCAAAACATTGCCTCTTGTTCGGGTTGGTCTTCATCAATAGGAAGGTTTTCTTCGTCTTTAATAAAACGCACTAGCTCAATTAGGTGGTCGATTTTACCCGTGACTATGTAAAACAAACGGTCTTTATGCGGCTGATGCAAATAGCCTAGCTCTTTAATACGCTTAAATACCTGCTTAATTTGCATGTCGACTTTTTCACTGGTGGATTTAAAGGTTTTGTCTTGTGCTAACTGCCCCAAACGCTGGATCAAAGATTGGTTGTCTACAACTTTAGATTCAAAGTCTTGTAACTTAATAGTATCCCCGGCACTTAATGCGCCATCTCGGCCCAATGCTTCTTGGACCAATTGCATCCATTCCAACATAGGTAACAAAGCTTGAATACTATGGGCAAACTGCTGACTGACTTGCTGCCTAGCGTTAGGTGTAAGATCGCAATAGGCCAAAAAGTAAACCGAACCTTCATCATTTTGTGCCACTCGTCTATTCAATGGGCGCAAAAAGTGATTTAAATCATCAACTAACGCTTGGTTTTGTAATTTGTGAAAACTTTGCTGATCAGATACAGCACAAATAAACTCGCCTTCTAATAAACGTTCTAACAAAGGGCCATGTTCAATCATGCTGATACCTCTTGTGGTGCTTCGGTGGACGTTTTATTTTGTTGTAAACGTTCGGCTATACGGCTGAGTTTGGGCTCTATTTTTTCTAACCTTTGTTTTTGTTTATCGATTAAATAACGATGTTTAAATAACATTAACACTTCAGATTCTGGGTTAGGAAAGGCCCCTAAAATATGAATTTTATTGGTGTCGCAGGCAGTAAATAGTTTTTCAACATTGTGGTAAGCCAAAGTTCCAATTTCATCAATCGGCCAATGAATATTAATCTGCGCTTGATTACGTAACAATCGAGTAAAGGCCAGTAAAAACTTACATAAAATAAGGTAAGCCATACCGTGACTAGATGACTCTAACAACTGGCGATCATTCTTAATCACTAAGTCAGAGCCCCCTTCGTTTAAATGCAGTTCTAAACGCAATAAGGACTCAATGCTGTAGTTGGCATCGTTGGGCAACACTTCTACTACGTCGGCTAAATTATCTAAATAAGCTTCGCTCGGTAAAAACGCATCACTTTGATTCCATTTATTGTATTGCTCAGCAAAACGTTTAAGTGGTTGCCAAAAGTTTAATTCGTCAACGCTAGAAATAATTTTCACTTCAGAGCGTGCGATTCCATCTAAGCTTAAATCGTCTGATACTTCGTCGGTAAGACGTTGACTCTGTTGGGCGATCTTACGATTTATATCACTAAATACTGTGAAGAATTTGTTTAGGTCGCCCCCTATGGTTTCGCCTTGCTCAACTATTTGCCTTTGGCGAGACTCCAATATACTTAATAATCGCTGCAAAATAGGTAGGCGTTCACGCACATTGGCGTCTTCGTCTAATTGGCTAAAGGCTTGGGTCATAGTGTCTAAAAAGTCTTTGCCTGCATCTTTGCCTAAACTAGATTCAAACTCAGTAAGGGACTCTTTAAGTTTTTTCTCACCACGGCTGCGACTTTCCAGCGCTTGATTACAACGATTAACCCTTTCGATTTGATCGCCTAAGTTTATTTTTGATTTTTCTGTAGGCTCAAAAACAAACTCTATGTGGCTTAGTTGACGCACCATAGGTTCGATTTCAGTCATTAAAGATGACCATTGGGCAAGTTGAGCTTCTATCTCTGATAAGTCTTTAGATAAAGCCGTACGCTTACTTTGATATTGCTTAGTTAACGCATTTTGTTGCTGTTGTAACTGCTGAACTAGAGCTTTTAATTGCGCCTCTTCTTCTAACAAAGCCGGACGTTGTTTTGCCCAGTCGCTTTGCATAAAGGCTTTATATTCGTTTAACTCGTCACGCCTAGCATTAATGGCTTGTAGATGGTTTTTTAATGCTTCTGTTTCGGCTTTTAAGCTTTTTAAAGTATTAGGATCAATGTCTTTATTGGCCAACTCTTGATTAAAGGCGTCTTCTAGTTGTTTGATTTGTTCACGGTTTTGCTGACGTTTATTGTCGACTTGCTGCTCTAAGGTTTCGACTTGTTCATCTAACTGCGCCAGTTCATCTTGCCAGCCAGTTTTAAACTCCAATAATTGCTCTTCAAAGTCAGACTTTAGTACTGCCGTAGCTTGTTGTTTTTGTTCAACTATTTGCTGTTTTTCAGATAATAATTCTTGCAGTTTTTGCTGGGCTTGTTGTTTACGCTTATCTAACTGAGATTTTAGCTCATCGGCAAACCTTTGCTTAGCACTTTGTGCATAGTTAATTTCTTGCTCGGCTTGTTCAAACTCGCGATTTTTTTCGGCAACCACTTCTCTTTGCAATTCTGCGGCTTGATGACATTGATCTAGCTCTGCTTCAGCCTGTTTTTGTTGTTTTTCTGCTTCTACTAGTTGTTTCTTGGCTTGCTCTAACGCGGCACTCAAGGCACTTTCGTCTTGGGCATAATCTGGTGCGTCTATGGCGGCTAAATCAAGTTGCACCCCTAACAAACTGCTGTTGGATGATTCTTGGTCGAGCAGTTGCGGAGATAAGTCTTTACGCTCTAACAAAGGTTGGTCAATTAACTTTCCTATGTTTTGCTCCCAACCCGGCTTATGTTCACGTAAAAAGTGCCGCAAACTATCTTGTTCTGGCGACAGCTGTTGTTGAATATGTTGTAACTGCTCTTTGGCTTTACGTGTGGCCTGACGAGCTTGATGTAAGTCTTTATCTGCCTTCTCGCGTTGCTCTCTTAATGCTTGAAGCTGACTTTCGGCCTGCTTTTTAGCTCCTGAACTTTGTTGCCAGGCCCGTTGCGCTAATTCTAAGCGTTTATCTGCAATGCCGGCATTTTCTAATTCTTGCTCGGTAGGCGAGGCTTGTTTGGCTTGATGCTCTTGTTGCACTATGTTGCGTTCAAGGCTAAGTAATTGTTGATCAAACTCAGCACTTTGCTGCTCTTTACGTTGGTCAAACTTGGCTACTAAGTCTCGCTCTTTTTCACTATGACTCGCGCGTAGGCTTTCTTTTTGTTGACCTATGCCTTTAACTTGCGTTTGATTTTTACGTGACAATCTTTCGAGAGACTCAGATAGCTTAAATTTTTGTTGATCTAATTGGCCTTGAAGATCTTTGTGTTGATCAATTAATAAATTGTATTGCTCTAGCTTTTGTTCATATTCTTCACGTTTTAACGGCAAGGCATCCATATCTTTTTGTAACTGTTCTAGATCTGAATCTTGATATTTTTCATACTGCTGCTGAATATGATCTAAACGCGAAGATTTGGCTTTTAGACTTTCAGCGGTTTCACTGACCTGGCTATTTAATGCCGCTTCGGCTTGTTCAAAGCTTTGTTTTTCGCTGCTTTGTTGCTGCTTGATTTTGTTGCGTTGTTCTTGGCCATCAGCCTTTTGCCTAGCTAAATTTTGCAGATCTGTTTCTAACACAGGTTTAAGCTGCAACAATTCACTTTCAATCACATTAAGCTGTTCGGTTTGACTCTGGATTTTTTGATAATCATCTTGCATAGCCTGCAAACGCATGGTTTGGCGCATTTGCGTGATCCATTCACGGGCTTTGGTATTTTTTACTGTAGTGGTTGGCTGAACTAAGCCATCTTCTTCAAAAATAGCCGCTAGCATAGTGCGCAGGGTATCCATTTTGCCTTCTTTGGCATGCACTGCACTGACCAATTTTTCCATATGCCTAATGCGGTGTTGGCTGGAGACTAAACTGTAACGACTGGCTAATTGTCTTAATTTAGTGTTTTCTCGCCCCACTGCCCGGCCAACACTGGCATCATTTTGTATGATGCTACGAAACTCACTGGTGGCTTGAATTTTATGCGAAAACTCAATATTTAACTGTCTAAGTTGTTTAATCCATTGGTCTGGCAACATGGCCTGTACTTGGCCATCTTCGGTATCTAATAACACTTGTTCTTGGTGATAAGGAGCATCAACAAAGCGGTATTGCACCCCTTCACTGCCTTTGCGAGTTAACACCACTTGGCAAGCTTGGCCGTCTTCTCTTTGATAATCGTAAATTAAATAACTGTTGGCATGGGGCAAATAAAAGTCATCAAACTTTTTACGGGTTTTAGGTACCACTTTGCTCGGCAGTTCGCCATAAAATACCGGGATTAAACGTTGCAGTGTGGTTTTACCTGAGGCATTGGTTCCACAAATGTTAGTGTGTCCTGACAGGTCGAGTTCAACAAAACCAGGAAGATGACAATTAATCAGAATAATACGCTGTAAGCCAGCCATGCTTGTCCTTTTTCTCGAATGAAACTTTAATAGAAGTTAATGGTTATTAGCCGCTAAATATACCTGAAATCCTTGGCTATTTAACCCTTGAAATAACGCAATCTATTGGCTTTTTAGCTTTAACTAGCCTGAAACCTTAGAAGGCCTAAGTTACCTCTAGCCAAAAGTGCGATTTTTAACCAACCTTGGTTAATCTTGAAGGAACAACTACATTCAATATTGCCCTTGTATACCTAAAGTAAATAGTCTGCCAAAATATTGCTATTCCTACTAGCCAACCAAAGCCAAAACCTCATGCATAAAACTCGTACTGTTATCACCCTTACCCTTTTAAGTTTTTGTATATTGGCCTTTTCAACTCTGGCCACACAAACCAAAGCAAAGATAATTGCCACGCATAAAGCCATAATCGAAACAGACTTAGGCTCAATCGAAATCGAACTATATGGGCATAATGCTCCAAAAACTGTGCAAAACTTTATTGGTTATATTCAGGCAGGCGCCTTTGACAAGGGCAGTTTTTATCGGGTGGTACGACAGGATAATGATAATGGCTCGCCTAAAATTGAAGTAATACAAGCAGGAGCCAGAGCTGAATTTAATGATTTTGCCGCAATTGAATTAGAGAATACTCAACTAACTGGCATTAACCATCTAGATGGAGTGTTGTCTATGGCTAGAGGCGCACCCAATAGTGCAACCTCAGCATTTTTTATCTGTATTGGTCCTCAGCCTTCGTTAGATTTTGCAGGAAAACGTAATCCAGACGGGCTGGGATTTGCGGCCTTTGCCAAAGTGGTAAAAGGCATGCAAGTAGTGCATCAAATCCATCAAATTCGAAAGGCCTTAGCAGTTGACGATCCTTATGTTAAAGATCAAATACTGGCAGAGCCTGTCGGCATAAACACCATCAAGCTCATTGATATTTAAGCCATCTTAAAAAATTAGTAAGAGTTAAGAAAAGACTTAACTAAACCTACACTAAAAAGGCCAACTTGATCTTGTTTGTCAATAGCAAGGTCTTGGCCTTTTTGAGATAAAAGGCTGAGACTTTTCCTATCGCAATCAGACGTTTTCTGATTAATAATTACCTCTAATAGCAAATTATAAGAATAATTAATTTTGTAATTAAATATTTTTACTTTGCCTCTTGTCACATCTACCGATTTTACTTTTAGCTCAAGCAAAACCCCACCAACTTACTATTCAAAGCCAAGCGCAATCTAATTAAAATCAATAGAGAGCAAAGGTTTCTTAAAGCTTCAGCATACAACCAGCTGTTCATATTTTAGTCACAAGTATTGACAAGTCAGAACATTTGGAATATTAATTTACAATCAAATAACAATAAATGAATATTTTATTTTAAATTGAGGCTAATTATGGATAGACACACATTTGGAAAATCTACTATAGCGTTAAGCGTGGCAATAGCGTTAAGTGGGCTCAGCTCTTTTCAAGCATACGCGCAAGAAAGTAACAAGCAGGAAAAAGACCAAGAAACAGAAGTCATAGAGGTCAAAGGCTTTCGAGGATCAGTGCAAAAAAGCCTAAACATAAAACGCTTTGCTGACACTATAGTGGATGCCATTTCTGCCGAAGATGTGGGTAAGTTTCCCGATCAAACTGTGGCTGATGCCTTACAAAGGGTACCAGGAGTACAGGTTGAAAAGTCTGAAGGTGAAAGTGATCGCGTTAGTATTCGAGGTACCGCTCCGCATTTAAACCTTACTTTGTTAAACGGTCAAAATGTTGCTTCGGCCACAGCTTCACATTCTATAACTCGAGCTTCCCGTGGTTTTAACTATTCATTATTGCCTACTGAACTGATTGATACCCTAGAAGTGCATAAATCTGCCCAGGCCAAAGTCCAAGAAGGCTCGGTTGGGGGCACGGTTATTGTTAGAACCCGTAAACCGCTAAATGAAGAAGCCAATACTATGGCATTTTCTTTAAAAGATGTTTACCAACAAACCAGTGGCGAACATAGCCCAACCTTATCTGGCTATTATTCTTGGAAATCAGAGGATGAAAACATTGGTTTTAACTTAGGCGGAGTCTTAAAAGAAACCTCAACCCAAAGAGATGGCCTAGGGGCTACGGGATATAACCATGCCTACACTATTAATGACGCCACTTATTTTACTCCTAGAGATGTAAAAGCATCGCGCTTTAGTTCGGGTAAAGAACTCACCACCTTATCTTCTGCCTTTCAGTATGCCTTTGATCCAGCTTGGGTACTGACTTTTACAAATTTATATTCCAATGTGGAAAAAGAAAACCGCAGCATTACTAATGGGGTGTGGATTGGCGAAAACAGCTATGCCGACTTAACCGGCACACCTAATGGTGACATTTTATCTGCTGGTACAGTGCAAATGAATCCAAACGACTTACATTCTGATGCGCGCTGGCACCACTATGGCAATCGTTTTGAGTCTCGCTACACTACAGCAAATGAAATAGGCGAATACCAAACCAAAGTTCACGACCTAAGGCTAGATCACAGTACTGACAATTACGACTTAGTGATGCAATTAGGCATAACCAAAGCTGAAGGTGAAATTGAAATTCGAGCGCTAGATTTTGAAGCACAAACGGATGCGAGTTATAACATTGAAAATGACAACATTAGTTTTTCTCTAGACTCTAACCCCACACCATCAGATTATTATGGGGTATACATAGCTGATAAAAACTATGTAAACGATCAGCAAGAAAGCTATTTTCAAACTGACTTTAACTACCGCCTAGACGATGGTGTAATAAAATCGGTGGATCTTGGTTTTAAATATAGTGACCATGAAAAAACCTCTCGAATTCGTTTAAAAGAACGCTTTCCTTGGTTTTCTTACAATCAGGAATACAGTGGATCAGCTTATCTAGAAAGCTTATATCCAGGTTTTGGGGTGCAAGCGATTGACATGGGCGGACGCACTAACGGCTTGGTTAAAGACTTTATGGGGGGCGGTGAACATCCCTACCTATTCGACTTTGATTTTTCTACTCTAGACTCTGCCTTTGCTGAGGTCGCCCTATTACGTGACTACTGGCACCCTGGGTATGCGTTACAAGTAGAAGAAAAAGTCAGCAGTGTATACGCTCAAGCAAACTTTGAATCAGGCAAACTAAAAGGTAATGCTGGGGTCAGAGTGGCTAAGACCGAACAAACCAGTACTGGGGTAGACATTTTAACCCCTGCTGGCTGGTTTAAGTGGGACGAAGTAGTAAAAACTGCTGTGCCTATTGCAGTTGAGCGTGATTATACAGACGTATTACCTAGCTTAAACTTATCTTATACCTTAAATGATGAGGTGATTTTGCGTTTAGCTGCAGCCAAAGTCATTTCGCGCCCAGACTACGATTTATTGGCTCAACGAAAAATCTACTCGCGCGCTGGAGGGATCCAAGGTAACCCTTATTTAGATCCCACTAAAGCCGATCAATATGACCTATCTGCCGAGTACTATTTTACCGATAGCTCTATTTTGTCATTTGCCGTGTTCTACAAAAACATTCGCTCTTACGTGGTTGAAAAACTCATCACTGCCGATGTGGTATTACCCGATGATGAAGGAGTCAACTCCTTAGACCAAGATGGCGTATTGTACTCTGTTGAACAAATGGAACTACGCACACCTATTAATGGCTCGGGTGGCACCAATAAAGGCTTTGAAGTAAATGTACAGCACGACTTTGGTAATGGTTTTGGGGCACTTGCCAACTACACCTACCAAGATGCCGACATGGACGAAGAAGGGGCGGTGTTGCCAAATAATTCAGATGACACCTTTAATCTAAGTGGCTATTACGAAACTCGCGACTATTCGGCCAGACTGTCTTATTCATTTAGAAGTGCCTATTACGCTGGCCTTGCCCGAAGTATTGACCGCTACACTGATGATTATGGCCAGTGGGATGCCAATTTTAATTACACTATTAACGAAAACCTGTCGGCCAGTTTACAAATTTTAAATTTGACCGATGAAAACCAAAAATCTTTTGTTAAGTCTGACTCTGGGCAACAAGCCAGACTCGCAGAATACAACTACGGGCGTAGATTTTACCTAGGTATATCAGCGCACTTTTAAAGCGTTTTCATAGCTGTGCTTAACCGACTAACAACCTTTGTTAGTCGGTTTTTTTATGTCTAACGAAAACTAAAACAAGCGCTACTTTATACTGACTGTAACGACCTAAGCTTGCTTACTCCTAAGAGTTAGGCATAGCTAGTTGTTATGTCTAATGGAATAAGGATAGGTAATGATTTAAATATCGATATCAAAACGTAAGCTTTGCATGCCGCTGCGATCTACAGCAACCACTGCTACAGCTGTCACTTTATCAGTTGGCAAAAATTGAAAGTGTTTAGTATCACGATTAAAAATTCGATATTGCCATTGTTCATTTTGCTGATAATACAGCACCCAACGGAATACGGCTTCTTCACCTAAATTTTGCCAACTAACATTTAAAGAAGATCCATTATCAATAGTCACTACAGGTGGCGTTGGCGGGATATTGTCTAACCAAGGAGAAGGTGGTACTAGCGCCTGATTATTATAAATATTATTGGCTAATATTTGTTTGAATTGTGGGTTTTGGCTAATAGTAAAAACATTCCAAAAGACCTGACCTGCATTAGGTTGTAATAGGGCTCTGGCGATCATAATTTGATTCACCACTTCGTCTATTCCTGCAAGGGTTTTGACTTTATTGCTACTTAATCCTGGCCAAAAGTGGCGTTTTTGAAAATTTTGTTGTTGCCACCATACCAATAACTGGGCAAAACTTTGCTGAACTTGATTAACCGGCCAATAAAGCTGAGGAGTAAAATAATCTAGCCAGCCCTGATTAAACCACAGCTTGGCATCGGCATATAAGGTGGCGTACTGATCTAATCCTGCAATGCTTTGGGGATAGCCTGGCCGCCAAATGCCAAAAGGGCTTATCCCTACTTTTACCCAAGGTTTAAGGCTTTTAACTTGTTGGTACACAGATTCTACAAAAAGGTTCACTGCTTGGCGCCGCCAGTCGCCCAACGATAACTCGCCGCCTTGTGCTTGATATGCTAAATATTGTTGGTGATCAGGGAAGTCTTCACCATTGTTATAAGATGGATAGGGATAGAAATAATCGTCGTAATGAATACCATCAATATCATAACGAGAGACTAGGTCTTTTATGACCTCTATTGAATGGTTAATGGTTTCTTGATGGGTGGGATTCATCCACTGCATGCCATTATGTAATTCTGCCACTAAGTGGGGTTTAGTATAAACAATAGACTCTTGTGATACTTCGCCTGCGGCATAGTGATGAGCCCGATATGGGTTGATCCAAGCATGTAATTCTAAGCCTCTACTGTGCGCTTCTTCAATCCAAAATGTGAGCGGATCATAAAAAGGCTCAGGGGCTTGTCCTTGCTCCCCAGTTAGGTAGTAAGACCACGATTCTAACTCACTTAAATACAAGGCATCGGCATGGGGCCTAACTTGTAATATCACTGCATTTAAATTGGCCTCGGCAATGTGATCAAGCAGGGCTATAGCTTCTTGTTGTTGTTCAGCAACAGACAATCCCGGCTCGCTAGGCCAATTAATATTGGCAACAGAAGCGATCCAAGCGGCTCTAAATTCTTGCACCACTGTAGGTGATTGGGCTTTTCCATAATTAGGAAGGCTTGGCCCAAACAACCATGAATAATTAAACATGGCCAAAATCAACAAAGCGATAACACTTAAGTAAAGCTTTTCTTTGCCTGATATGCGCGATAGCTTGCTTTTAATTTGCTTGAACAACGGCTCATTCCTAATGCTGTGAACCAAACAACAAGGGTGAATATTCTTCCTGTTTGGTTAGTTTTGTTGATATTCGTTGAGGGCTGATTGCAACAATTTGGTTTTTGCCATGTTTTGCGGTAGCGAATTAGCTAACGCTTGATATTGCGCAATATTATTTGCATTTAGGTAGGCAGAGATCTCTTGGGCTATGGTTCGCGATACATAAAAACTGCCGGTTTGTAGGTTACTTATTAACAATTCATCAATTTGCTCAGCTAGAGAGGGGTAGCGAATCAGTTCCTGTAAGGCTAATGCCATCACTTTACTATCGTAACTGTTATCTAATGCGCTGATTAAGCTTTGGGCGTTTTGAATATTAGGCGGCTGTTGTTGCATCATTTGCAGCGCTTGAAATTGCACGCGTCCTAAAGGGCTGGCAATAAATTCATCTATAGTTTGTGTCAAAACTTGATCTTCAATTTGATACTCTTGATACAAAGCCTGTAGAGATTGCAAACTTTCAACTAAGCGTTTTTCTTGCTCAAACATGGCCGCTTTAGGATCATTTAAATCGGCTTCACATTGCCCACTTTGTTGACACAGTCTAGCTGCATCTAAGTCGGCCAATATGCGCAGGCGGGCTTGATAAAAAGCCTTATCCACTGTTTGTTCTTGCTTGTCAGTTGGCATTGTTTGTTGCTTAGGGCTCTGCGGCTGTTGGGGGGCTAGCGGTTTAGCCTCTTCAACAGCTGACTGGCTTGGTTTGGGTAAAGAAGCTGGTTGCTCAGCAAATAGTTGCCACAGCCAAACTCCCAGACCAACAACAACCAAGCTAACTGATACGGTTTTTTTCATTATTTGATCCGCCTAGATAATAAAATCGATACTAACAATAAATACCCCAAAGCTCCGCCGCCTGAGCTATCTTTTGGTTTGTCTGGAGTAGTAGGGGCCGGTGTTTGAGTGCTAGGTTTATTAAAAGTGGCTCTTTCGGCTAAGGTGGATTCTGGCAATAATTTACCTGCGTAGAAGTATCCGCTTAAGCCGTTTGCGTTAATTTGGTAATACACCTGATTGTCGTTGCCCGTTACTACTGTATCGAGAACCTCAACTTCTGTGTCTTTAGACAGCTTTCCAAGACTAGTGGCATTCTCACCTATGTCGTCTGTTACCGACACGCCCTCTGTATGGGCGATATAAATTTTATCCCCTTGCATAGCAATAATGCGATCGGCAACAGGCAAATCTTGATGACTGATTTGTGTTGCCCAATCAGCAAAGTCCCATACCCCGCCAGCATAAATGTAGCCCTGATTAGTGCCAGAGTAACGAATGCGATAATAACGACTTTGATCAGCTGGTGTGCCAGCTACAACATCTAAAATTTGGTAGGCTTTGCCTGTTACTGCATCTACCCCTGTATCTGTGCCGCCAGCCGTTACTCTAATATTGGTATCTTTTTGAGCTTTAATGCTTTGCCCTACGACAAAACTATTTTCTAAAAAGCTTAAACATTGATGCCTTTCGTAAACTAGCTGTGAATAAGCCTTGCTTTGTTCTTCATTTAAACTCACGGCTTGAGCTTTAAATACTCGATCAAATTTAGCCCCTAAGCAGCTCGCATCTTGTTGTTGCTGAACACAATGAAAAACCCCAGCCTCCAATACACAAGTATGATTATTGGTTAACTTTAAGTAGTTAAATTGCCATTTTTCTTTAGGGTTTTGTAAAGAATACTCAGGTTGCTTATATTCTGGCAGACAAAACTCTACCCCTTCCATAAAGCACTCAACATCAATGGATGGGGTTTTAGTTGGGTTGTCGATGTAATTTAACCAAGACTTAGCCGCGTATTTGTCGGCAAAGCCCTCATCTTGCCACGCTATGTTGTCGTGCCAACGACATAATTTACTGGGGCCTCCATTGTAGGCAGAATAAGCCGAGCGAGTTCTTTCTAGCCAATTATCGCTTTTGCTCACACAACTAGCAGACGCAGCGTTTTGCCATTCTGCATAAAATATTTCCATGGCATAGATAAGATTTTCAAATATTTGCCAGCCTTTACCTTGGTTAATTTCGGTGAAGTGCCAGCGATCATCAATTTGCATCATGCCATGACCATGCCCAGAATCACCACGCATCATTTTTAAGCGCCCATCTACAACAGCATCTCGATAATGGCTCCAAAACGTCTCTTGATTGGCCACGGCTTGGATAGCATGTACCCAGGCTTCGATTTCATCGGTTTGAGCGTCTGGTTTACGTACCGACAAATAATACTTGGCGGCAACTTGTAGCACAGCATTCATTTCATCCATGTATCGTGCCCGTTCATCGGTCACAGTATGCGCACCGTTAAACACAATATCCATTAGATAGTCACGAACTAATTTAGGATCGCCAAAAGGCTCAATATCACAATAAGCGGGTGCGGTGCCAAAGGTCCAACTGGTGTTAGCCACAGTTTTGTGCGCGCACAGATAATAGGCTTCGGTATCGTTAGGCGCCGCCCAAACACCTAGGTTAAGCCCTGCCATTAGCAGAAAAATGGTTGTAGCAAATCCATTCATTATTTATTTCACCAAATAAACACTTAAAGAATAATTTATTCTTTAAGTTAGACTATGTCAAATAAATTTGTTTAGTTAACGCACAAATAAAAACCCTGCGCTTTGGCTAAAAATTAATAAGTTAACTGCTGGAGATAAATATAAGGAGTGTAAATAAATAGTGAGTCTTTACTTAGCTCTTTTAGCTTTAAAATTACAAGCATTAAAACTAAGTAAAGCTTAGTACTGCTGCTCTATCCAACTTTCAAAGATCAGGCAGGCAGACACGCTATCGATTTTTTGTTTATCTAATTTTTTGTAACCACCAAGCTCAAATAATCGCGCTTTAGCATCCACAGTAGTGAGACGTTCATCGCAGGTTTCCACCGCAACTTTGTATTTTGCCATCAGGCGATTAGCAAACTTTTTAGCGCTATGGGTAACTTGTTGATTGGAGCCGTCCATATTTAAGGGTAACCCCACTACCGCAAGTTGCGGCGACCACTCAGCAAAGAGTTTGGCGACTAATTCCCAATTAGGTATACCATCTTGCGCTTTTAAAGCATTTAAAGGCGAAGCTGTGCCTGTAATTTCTTGGCCTACTGCCACCCCAATACTTTTAGTGCCAAAATCAAAGGCTAATACAGTTCTTTGCCCTTGCTTGCTCATAGTGTGTACTCACATACTACTTGCATTAGGCATGGCCCACATCTGGACCGAGCTGCCACACATCTATGCCTAAACGTTGTACTGCTGCTTCCCACTTTTTATGGATAGGGATATCAAATAAAAGCTCGGTATCAGCTTCTACCATTAACCAGGAGTTGGTTTGAATTTCTTCTTCTAACTGCCCTGCTGTCCATCCCGCATAGCCTAAAATAATTAACGACTTTTCAGGGGCATTATGATTACCTAGTGATGAGATGATGTCTTTTGAGGTGGTCACCATGATCTCTGAATTCATGGTTAAACTCGAACTCCAACCCGGTTGAGTCGTATGTAAAATAAAGCCTCGGTCTTGGCTAACCGGACCGCCGGCTAAAATGATGTCGTCGGCTTTTTCGCTCAACACTTCGGCATTTTTATCAACTTGTTCTACTAACTCTTTAAGTTTCATACCCACTGGTTGGTTGATCACTAAACCCATAGCGCCCTGTTCGTTATGCTCACAAATGTAGGTAACAGTACGAGCAAAGTAAGGGTCTTCCATACTAGGTGAGGCAATCAATAAGTAGTTTTGTAAACTTTGCACTTAGTTATCTCCTTTATGCTTAGCTTGAGAACTCAAGCGCTTTTCGATTGCGTCGAATAACATTCCAGTAATGTTGACCTGATAGGCGGCTTCAATTTCTCGCACGCAGGTGGGGCTAGTCACATTAATCTCTGTGACTTTATCACCTATTACGTCTAGACCTACGAATAACAGGCCCTTTTCAACTAATAATGGCGCAATGGTTTGGGCAATCTTTAAATCTGACTCGCTTAAAGGTTGAGGTCTACCAGTACCACCAGCGGCTAAATTTCCACGGGTTTCTCCTTTAGTAGGCAATCTAGCTAATGCATAAGGCACCACTTGACCATCTACTATTAGAATACGTTTGTCGCCCTGTTTAATTTCTGGCAAAAACTTTTGAAACATTGCATAGCGAGTGCCTAACTCTGTGAGGGTTTCAATGATTACCCCTAAATTATTGCCATCTTCTTTGACGCGAAAAATAGACGTGCCGCCCATGCCATCTAAAGGTTTACAAATGATATCTTGGTGCCTTTGGTGAAACTCTCTAATTAAACTCGCATCTCGGGTAACTAAAGTGTCGGCAACTAAATCTGGGAACCAAGAAGTAAACAGCTTTTCGTTAAAGTCTCGTAAACTTTGGGCTTTGTTCACTACTAAAGTGCCAGCTTGTTCGGCTAATTCAAACATGTGCGTGGCATAAATAAACTCATTGTCTACCGGTGGATCTTTACGCATTAAAATAACATCAAGCTCTGCTAAACTTTGTTGTTTAACCTCACCTAAAGTAAACCAGTTAGTAGGGTTTTCAGCTACTTGTAAACTGGCCATTTGCGCCATTGGCCGACCATTGTGTAAATACAAGTCTGCCATTTCCATATAATAAATTTGATACCCACGTTGTTGCGCATCGAGCAACATGGCAAAACTAGTATCTTTTTTAATATTAATGTCCCGAATGGGATCCATGACTATGCCAAGTTTAATGCTCAATGTGTTTCCTTAAGGTTAGCCTTTAGTAGCCTAATTAATGGGTGAAATCAGAGGTATTATAGGTATCTAATATTGAGGTGTCTGCGTTAATTTTCAAGAAGTCGAATAAATTCAGTTTGGCTGAGTTTGTAACTCATCAAGTTTGAATTTGTATTTACGACTGACTTTTATCTGCTCACCTGACTTTAAGCTGGCCATATATTCGCCGTTAGAATTTGGCGTAAGTTTTTGTAATTGTTCAATATTGATCATAGCTGAGCGGCTAATTCGTGGAAATAATCTAGGATTGAGTTCTTGTTCAAACTGCTTGAGAGTTTTGCGAATAATTTGTGTGCCTTGTATTGTATGCACGCACATGTAGTCGCCGGCAGCTTCTATCCAGATGATATCGGCTAATTTCATTCTAACCCATTCACTGCCGCTTTTAAGAGAAATGCTGTGTTGCAACTCTTGTAAACTGCCACCATGAGATAGTTCCAAATTTTGGATTAAGCCTTGTAACGAGCTACCGGTTTTTCGACTAAGCAATTCGTCTAACTTTTGATGTTGCTGCATGGCTTCTTGGGTACCAAAGGTATCGACTAATTTAGTTAAACAGCTCTCAAGTCGAGTTTCAGATACTGGTTTTAATAGATAATCAAAGGCCTGAAATTCAAACGCATTTAACGCAAATTCCTTAAACGCTGTAACAAACACTAGCTTAAGTCCATTATTTGTTAGTGCATGAATATCTGCCGCTAACTCTATGCCTGAGGCGCCAGGCATTTCAATATCAATAAAAGCAATATCAGGTTGCCATTGCTCAATGGCCTTTAACGCATGTTGTGCATTTGCGCATTGTGCTACCACATCAAAACGTGTGTCTGTGCTTAAGCGCAACATTAAGCCTTCACGGGCTAAAGGCTCGTCATCCACTATTATGGCGGTTAATTGCCTATTCATTGAGCTTTAGGACCTGTACAAGAAAATAAAGCAACACTGGTAATTGCATCTTTATAATCAGATTCAACTGGTTTTTTCATTAGTACTCAGGGCTCCTACATACAAAGTGTTCAGTTTCTGCAATGGGCGGCTTTAAGTATTCAGCGACTAAGGCACAACACAGCTAATCGCCTGAACAAAGATATACCTAGCTAGACGTTGAACCGACTATTCTGAGACAAAATGCATGGTGGTAAGATAAGCAGACGAGGGGTGTAACAAAATATGAGTGCATACATATTTTAAAAAGATTAAAAAAAAATGAGGGCTGCGCTTTGTAGCATCAGCCCTCACTTAATCCAGGGAACAATACATGTTTTGTAAATCGGGGTTAAACATATATTGGTCGGGTCACTACTCCGACAATCTAAGTATATTCAGTGAAAAATTACTGCATAGGTGAATGTGATAAATGCACGATTTGTTGAGATAAACGCCAAAAACGTTAGCTAAGTGCGCCTTTTAAGCGCAATTTGTTATTGCAATTCGATTCTTAGCTAAGGTGATTCGCAACTTATTGGGTTTAGGTTGCCGCAATAGCTTTTAACTTTTTAAGAAACTGTTCGAGATCTTGCTCTTTGGCATAGTCAAAATGATATTGATTATGAAAACCAAAACGTAACTGTACTAGGGCATCTTCTAAAAAAATGGTGTAGCCATCAAAATCTGTGTAGGCATTTATCCCTTGCAAAAAATAATGCCCATCTTTTTGTTCGCCTTGTTGACGAATTTTTTCAAACACATTCAAAATGAATTTACTATCAATGTCATTTTTCATTTGCTAGCTCCCTAAATATAGTTTTTAACTTACAATTGAAGTTAGAAAAGTTATGTTTAGATTAACTCAAAGTGAACTTATCGGCTTTAAAATACGTTAACAATTTCTAATAAATACAAGTTTTTCAATAATATATGGGGTTTTCTGAGGTGCGAGTCTATTAAACACAATACCAAGGTACAAAAACTATCGCATCTGGATGCCGCTAAGCTATTGTACGACAATGGCACTATAGGCATTTTATTAGGTGCCTTTGCTAGTACTGTGATGATTTTTATTCATGCAGAAAGCGCCCCTCAACCTAGTCAAATGATTTGGTGGATCAGCTTAAATCTTATTCTGATGATGCGATTAGCTGACTATATAGAATGGAAATTACGCAGTAGTCATTCGTTATACACAGGTTTTGCTGGGTTAGTAAGATATGCCTTAGGTTGTATCTTAACTGCTGGTGCCTGGTCTTTTTATCTAGTCTATTTTTACCATCAACTGAGCGATATAGAGCTATTATTTGCCATTGTTATTATTGCCGCTTTAGCGGGTGGTTCGGCGTCCTTTTTATCTTCTAGCCGCTTTCTTGCCATTAGTTACTCAGTAATATTGCTAGTTCCGGTTTCGCTAATGGGCATTTTTACGAGCAACGAAGAGAGACAATTATTAGGTTGGTTAAGCTTGGCTTATTGTTTAATTATGGTGTTGTCGTGCATTAAAACCACCAGTTTTGCTCGCAAAGCGATTCACCTTAAAAATTTGAATCAAGTTTTAATGGATGAAATGCAGCAGGAAAAAAATACGGTTTATCAAACTAACCAAGCCCTAAAACTTAGCTCAACTGAACTCAGCCAAGTTAATGTAGATTTAGAATCGGAAGTACGAAAACGCACTGAAGAAATATACAAATTAAGTAACCTTGATCCCTTAACCCAACTCAACAATAGAAAAGCCTTTACTCGACAGCTTAAAGAGCAAATTAACCAGTCGATTAATAATAAAAGTTCTTTGGCTTTGTTATTTATTGATCTAGATGGCTTTAAAAAAATTAACGACACTATGGGGCATAAGGTTGGTGACAACGTACTTTTGCAAGTGAGTAACAGGCTATTAGCCTTTGCTGATAAAAACAGTGCAGGACGCTGGAATGGCGACGAATTTTTAGTCTCGCTGCCTTATAGTAATGATGACACTGCCATGTCTATTGCAAAGGCTATTGCCAAAAGCTTAGCCCAACCCATTTTTGTGAACGGCAACGAATTATATTTAACCGCTTCTATAGGTATAGCTATGGCGCCAAAGCATAGCCATTCGGCCACTGAGCTTATTCAATTGGCTGATTTGACTATGTGTGAACAAAAAGAATTGGGGGACAACCAACCTAGGCTTTTTTCCAATGAGCTAAAACAAAAAGTCGAATCTTCACAATTAATCTTAGAAGGTTTGCAACATGCGATTGAACGAAAACAGTTATTTCTGTGTTATCAACCCATTCAAAGTGCCAAAGACAATGTTTCCTGGGCCTTTGAGGCATTGTTAAGATGGGAGTTTAACCAAAGTTTTATTGGGCCAGATGTATTTATTCCTTTAGCCGAAAAATCCGGTTTAATAAAAGAAATTGGAGCCTGGGTATTAAATCGTGCTTGTTTAGACGCTAAATATTGGCAACATAATCAACAGGCAGCCGTATCGGTAAATGTGTCGGTTATTCAGCTAATGGACGATGGTTTTATCCGCTTGTTAGATAGGTGTTTGCAAAGCAGTGGTTTACCCCCTGAGCGTTTGCATTTAGAAGTAACAGAATCCACCTTTATTGAAAACCAAGTGAAAGTTAGAAGGCAACTCGAACAGATCCAAGCCCGCAATATAGCCGTGTCTATCGATGATTTTGGCACAGGCTATTCGTCTTTATCGCAACTGCAACGACTGCCAGTTAACTACGTAAAAATCGACAAATACTTTGTAGATAATATGTTAAGCACAGGAGAAGCCATTATTCGCGCCACCTTGTTTATTGCCAAAGAATTAAATTACAAAACCATTGCTGAAGGGGTAGAAAGCCAAGAACAAGCTCAAGCACTGGCGGCTATGGGCGTAGATTATTTACAAGGCTATTATTTTGCCAAACCTATGCCTAACCACGAATTGCATGAATGGCAAAACCCCATAAAAACCCAAAACAAAATCAAATAAAACAAACAAATTTGCCATATTAATTTGTGGTTTTTCAGGGCAAAATAGAGTTTTTTGGGCAACGAGAGCGATAATGGCGCAACTTTACTTTTATTATTCTGCAATGAACGCGGGCAAATCCACTTCTTTATTACAATCAGCCTACAACTACGCAGAAAGAGGCATGAAAGCTGAAATTTTTACTGCTGCGCTAGATGATAGGTTTGGTCAAGGAAAAGTCGCCTCGCGTATTGGCTTAGAATCAAAAGCTCATCTTTATACGCCAGACACAGACATGCGAGCGGCTGTTGAAGATCTACTAGCCAAAGGTAAAGTGAACTGTTTATTTATTGACGAAGCACAGTTTTTAACTAAGTCACAAGTTAAACAACTAGTGTATGTGGTAGATCAACTAGACATCCCAGTATTAGCCTATGGGCTTCGTACCGACTTTTTAGCCGAAACCTTTGAAGGTAGCCGTTATTTGCTGGCTTGGGCAGACAAACTAATTGAATTAAAAACCATTTGCCATTGTGGTCGTAAAGCAACTTTTGTGGTCAGAATTGATGAGAGTGGGCAAGCAGCTAAAGCAGGGGCACAAGTTGAAGTTGGGGGCAACGATAGATATGAATCTATGTGTCGTCAACATTTTGCTGAGCTGGTTTGGTCTTAATCAAACAGAGTAACAAAAGCAAACTCAGTGATTGGGTTTGCTTTTGTTAATTAAGCCAAAACATTATTGATTTTCAGCAATATAACCTAAAACACTGCTGGCTTTTTGCTGCTCAAAGAACTCACCTAAGGCTTTGCCGTTGCAGGTTACGTTATCGGCTTCTAATACTTTATTAAGCACATCCTTTTTAGACATACCTAAATTTCCAATTTGCTTATTTAAAGCTAACTTGAACAAACTCACACTGTTGGTTAGTGCAGATTTACAAAAGTTCTTAAATCCATTGTCACCCACAAAGCGATATTGCTTGCTTGAAGCCACTTCAACATTGGCGTTTTCACCCGTTATGTAGTTAGCAACGTCAGTTGAACCACGTTGCTGAGCAAAGGCGACTATACCTTGACCTGCACATTGAAAACTATCCGCATTAGCTAACCAGCTTAACAATTGCCCTTGATTAGTATTTAAACGAAAGCTTTGTTGTTTAAGGTTTATTTTGAACTTGTGCAAATCATTGGTAGCTGCAGCTTTACACAGGCCAGCATACTCTGTATCTCCAACAAATTTAAATTTGTTTGAGTTTTTCATTGATGCTGACGCGCTCATTGACAGCGTTGCAGTTAACAAGACTGTGGTAAGAATTCGTGTTTTCATTGTTACACCTCACATTTATCATAATTAAAGAAAAACAAGCCAGCTACTCATTGCAACTGACCCATTAATTGTAATTTAATTACAAAAATATGTTGTTTTATTTCTGTTTGTTTATATTTAACCATTTGTAAACGATTAACAAAGCAAACAAGATCGATACGCAAACCGTTGTTTTTTAAAGAAAAAACCCGCAAGTGGATATGCTTTTTTGATATAGAGGGGTGAAATTTAAAACTAAAATTGTTGGTTATTTAATTACAAAAAGCCTTGTTCAGGCTTTTTGCAATTAAATCTCATTGAAAGATGTAAACAAAATTAACACTTTAGACAGGCTAAACTAAGGCCTAAGTGACTTTTCTCCACGGGTTAACCCGCATACTCCTGTTCTTGACGCTTCTAAAATCTCTGTGCTTTGGCTCAAAGTGTGAGAAAAAGCATCGAGTTTATCGCTAGTGCCGGTAATTTGAATAGTATAATTCGAGGCATCTACATCAACGATTTGCGCTCTAAAGATGTCTACATTGCGTTTAACTTCTGCTCGTATTAACTCGCTACGGGTGGCCACTTTAACCAGCATTAATTCACGTTCTACATGATTACCATCGGTTAAATCTGACACCTTTAACACGTCTATTAACTTATTCACCTGTTTAGTGATTTGCTCAATGGCTTTGTCATCTGCCACTGTCACTATGGTCAATCTAGATAAACTTTTATCATCTGTAGGCGCCACACAAAGTGAGTCAACATTAAAACCACGTTGAGAAAATAATCCTACTATTCGAGAAAGCGCGCCTGGGGCATTTTCCATTAATACCGAAATAATTCTTCTCATTAGGTACGCTCCGTTTTACTTAATCGCATGTCATCCATGGCACCAAATTTAATTTGCATTGGATACACATGCTCATTTTGGTCAACTTCTATATCCATAAACACCAATCGATCTTTGGCGGCAAAACATTTAGCCATGGCTTCATCTAATTCTTCAGGTTTAGTCACCTTAATTCCAATATGCCCATAAGCTTCAGCAAGTTTTACAAAGTCGGGCATTGAGTCCATATAAGAATGTGAGTGACGCCCTTTGTAAATCATATCTTGCCATTGACGTACCATGCCTAAAGCGCGGTTATTTAACGAAATGATTTTTATAGGTAGTTGGTATTGCATACAGGTAGCCAGTTCTTGAATATTCATTTGAATACTGCCATCACCTGTTACTACTGTAGAAACCGCATCGGGATGTGCCATTTGCACGCCCATGGCCGCAGGCAAACCAAAGCCCATAGTGCCAAGCCCACCAGAATTAATCCAACGCCTAGGTTTGGCAAATGGATAATACAAAGCAGCAAACATTTGGTGTTGCCCTACATCTGAGCTCACATAAGCGTCGCCGTTAGTATGTTTATATAACGACTCAATCACCTCTTGTGGCTTGATAAGTTTGCTATCTTTTTTGTACACCAAACATTGTTTTTTACGCCACTGGTTAATTTGTTGCCACCAGTCAGCCACTTTAGCCTTTTGCCCTTCTGCCTTAATGCCATGTAGTTGTTGTAATATTTGTTCCGTTACTTTATCTACGCTGCCTACCACAGGAATATGCACAGCCACAGTTTTTGAAATGGAAGCAGGGTCTATATCCACGTGAATAATTGTGGCATGTGGGCAAAACTTATCTACGTTATTGGTTACCCTATCATCAAACCTAGCCCCTAAGGCTAAAATACAATCTGCGTTATGCATGGCTTTGTTAGCTTCTAAGGTGCCATGCATACCTAACATGCCAACAAATTGCTCATGAGTAGATGAAAACGCCCCTAAGCCCATTAATGTCGAGGTAACAGGCGCTTGTAATTTTTCGGCCAACTGGGTAACCAATTCACTGGCATTAGCAGCAATGGCGCCGCCGCCTACGTATAAAACTGGGCGCTTTGCGTCTAATAAGGTTTTGGCGGCCTTTTTGATTTGTTTGTTGTGCCCTTTAACCGTAGGATTGTACGAGCGCATGGCCACACTGGCTGGAAATTCATAAGGATGTTCATCTGAAATATTCACTATATCTTTTGGTAAATCTACTACTACCGGCCCTGGTCTACCGCTGTTAGCAATATAATAGGCTTTGGCTATAGCATCGGGAATATCCACCGCTCGTTTTACCAAAAAGCTATGCTTAACTATGGGTCTTGAACAACCCACCATGTCGGTTTCTTGAAACGCATCTTCACCAATATGTTTAGAAGGCACTTGGCCTGACAACACCACCATAGGGATAGAGTCCATAAAAGCTGTAGCTATTCCCGTAAGAGTATTGGTAGCCCCAGGACCAGAGGTCACTAACACCGTACCGGTTTTACCGGTAGAACGGGCATATCCATCGGCCATATGTGCTGCAGCTTGTTCATGACGGACGAGCACGTGTTTAACATCTTCTTGCACATAAAGTGCATCATAAATATCAAGAACCGCGCCACCAGGGTATCCAAATACATGGGTTACCCCTATATCTTTTAGTGCTCGCACCACCATTGCGGCACCCGACATCATCTCCATCAGAATTACTCCAGATATATATATTAAATATTAAATATTAAAAATTACTATACTCGGGTAATAGGGAATATAAAACACAATCAACCAGAAAAGAGAGATATATATCCCAACATTTTGATATATTGGGATATACATTCTAATTATTCACAGCAAGAACGCTGAAAATAGGATAGAAAACCAAAAAACTAAGAGCGTTGTTGATTAATCGTCTAATTCAACTTCTAAATCATCTTGCTCTATGCTGTCATCGTCATCATCCACAGAAATAGGTTTATGACGACCATAAAAACTACCTAACTTAGGTCGATTAATACGCTTTTGATATTTAACCCAAGCTTTTTCGGTGGCACCTTCTGGCTCTTTTTTACCAAAAGCAGCGGCCAATAAGTTTTGATCTTCCTCTGTTTCTGGTTCTATTTGCCCATCAACTAAAGCAGCAATTAAGCAACCGTATTGAGCTAGGGCTTTGCTTTCACTAATTGAAAAATCTCCAGAGCGCGAAAAGCCATAGGGATAATTTTTTGCATCACTGAAAATTCGTTTATTTAAAGATTCTCGAGTAAGTATTGCCATAACGACATCCACAAAATAGTTAACAACTAGACTAATATCAATATAAGCTAAATTAAGCTTACCCATAGGCTGGTTAGGCCTACCCACTTGCAATTTCAACTAGCTTTATAATTTAAAACTAAAATCTGTCAACTAAATTTCGAAGAATTTTTTATACTGAGTTGTACTTACTATTTAATAAGCTGAGGAATATTTTTATAAAGAGCAAAACAAAGCCTACAAACCAGCTTAGCCTTTAGTGATCCATGCCCAAATCATAGTGCATTGTATAGGTTCTACACCTGCAGCATCTGTTACTGTTACCTGAACATTCACCTCGCCTTTGTCTGTGCTTTGCAACAAGGCTATTTGCTCGTCGGTTAAGCTGGCCACTGCTTGCATGTCTCCAGTTGCTCGCTTAACGTAATTCAACTCCATGCGTTTAATTAGCGGCAGTTTGTCACCGGGTAAATTGATCCCTACCACAAAACCAGTACAAGACTCGGCTAAAAGCGCCATAGCCGCAGCGTGCACACTGCCAATATGGTTTTGCGCTTTTTTGCGATTTTTTTGCCGATAAACCGCGCTTTTACCATCTGTTGATAAGACTTCTATTCCTGTGGTGCCCGCCAATTTTACTTTGTATCTAAACAACCAAGTTAATAAACGCCGACTCAACCAAGAAGGATAAGAGTTAACTGTATCTACATATTTGCGCAAGGGATTTGAAACAGGCATAGCAACACTCTCTGGTTTGACCAGTTGCAATTATGAATAGCTAGTTAACGAATAGCAATGTTTTTCAAGCAAAAAGCAAAGCTTGAATAAGGCACTAGCTGTAAGATTGAGAATGAGATAAAAAGTTTTTGTTATAACTTGCTAAATAGTTTGATGCGGGAAACGAGATACGATACCCGCAACGGCAGTTGTCGCGTACCCCTTGGGGTCGTTTCAATATTGTTTACTGAATTGATAATATTCTGATATGTATCATTGGAGCGGGAAACAAGATGCGATACCTGCAACGGCAGTTGTCGCGTACCCTTTGGGGTCGTTTCAATATTTTTTGCTGAGCTGATAGTACTCTGAGAGAAAACATTGGAGCGGGAAACGAGATTCGAACTCGCGACCCCAACCTTGGCAAGGTTGTGCTCTACCACTGAGCTATTCCCGCATAATGAATTATTGCTGTTTTAAGTGTGGTTCCTCAAAACGGACGCGCATTTTACAAAAATAAGATGGCTATGCAAGCCCTAAGATTAAAATAGTCAGATTTTTTTTATAAAACCTGACTGTTTGATGAAATTACAGGCAATAAAGCTGTTTTAGATGGTAAATACGTGTTGGCGGTAGTACACCATTTCTGCAATAGATTCACGAATGTCATCAAGGGCTAAGTGCACACCTTTTTTATGAAAACCATCTAATAATTCTGGCTTCCAACGTCTGACTAATTCCTTCACTGTACTCACATCTATATTTCGGTAATGGAAATATGCTTCTAATTGAGGCATGTATTTAACTAAAAATCGACGATCTTGCCCTATGGTATTGCCACAAAGTGGAGACTTGCCCGCCTCAACATAGTCTTGCAAAAAGGCTATGGTTTGTTCTACCGCCTGTTGTTCAGTCACAGTGCTGTTTCGACAGCGCTCTGTTAATCCCGACTTACCATGGGTGTCTATGCACCATTGATCCATGCCATTTAACACCTCATCAGATTGATGGATAGCCAAAACTGGCCCTTCAGCTAAAATGTTAAGTTCTTTATCTGTCACTATAGTTGCGATTTCTAGCACCACATCTGTGTCAGGTTCAAGACCCGTCATCTCCATATCTATCCATACTAGGTTGTCATTATTAATGGGCATCTTGGCTCCTAATTTTTTTGGGCGATAAGCAATAATTACGGCGGAATTTTATTAAAAATTTGGTATCCGCCGCTTGTGACGTTAACATGATACTAGATATTGATATAAATACAGTAAAGATCACGTGGCTAAAAAACCCAAGTTAACCAAACGTCAATCCCGACAAGTTTCAGAAAACCGTTCTAAGCGTCTTTCAAATACGCATTCATCCTCAGATAGTGAAGATAATCAATTTGGCGAGCAACAAAGTGGACGGGTAATTGGACGTTTTGGTAAACACGCTGATATAGAAGATCAGGCCGGCAATATTCACCGCTGCCATATGCGCAGAACAATCAAGAGCGTAGTGTGTGGTGATCATGTATTGTTCCGTCCTGGCAAAGATCCTTCCATAACTATTAGCGGCATTATTGAAGCCGTACAAGACAGAAAATCTGTATTAACTCGCCCTGATTTTTACGATGGGGTAAAACCTGTCGCGGCCAATATAGACCAAATTATTATCGTCAGTTCGGTTATTCCGAGTTTGTCGCTGAATATTATCGATCGTTATTTAGTTGCCGCTGAAGATGTAGAAATTACCCCAGTTATCTTGCTTAACAAAGTTGAACTATTATCTGCCGAAGAACGCCAGCAAGTAGAACAGCAACTGCAAATCTACCGCGATATTGGTTATCAAATCATTTATACCAGCTGTAAATCTTTGGCTGGTTTAGAGCAGCTTTCTGCTTGTTTAAAAGACAAAATCAGTGTGTTTGTTGGTCAATCTGGGGTGGGTAAGTCGAGCTTAATTAACGCCCTGCTGCCCGAAGCCGATGAAATAATAGGTGCCATTTCCGATAACTCTGGGTTAGGTCAACATACCACCACCACAGCTAAGTTGTTGCACTTTCCAGCAGGTGGCGACCTAATAGATTCTCCTGGGGTGCGTGAATTTGCCTTATGGCATTTACCGGCTGAACGCTTAACTTATGGTTTTAAAGAATTTAGAGACTTCTTAGGTGGCTGCAAGTTTCGCGATTGTAAACATGCCAATGACCCTGGTTGCTTGATAAAAGCGGCAGTCGACCAAGGTAAAATCAGCCAACAACGCTATCAAAGTTACCATAAGATTTTGCTTAATATGGACGAGCTTCGCCCAGCTCATACTAAAGTCTAGCGGAAAGAAATCAACACACTTACTACCCTTAAAAATCTACTAGCTTATAGCCTATTAAACTTAGTTTGAAACGCAAACCGAGTATTATTAGGGTACAATTCGGCCCGCTAAAATAGATTATTAGGAATGTCATTTTGTTTGATTCTTTAAAAATTGCCTTGCAATACATTACCCCTAAACACCTTTTGTCACGCTTAGTTGGCTGGCTTGCTGCGGCTGAAGCGGGGGCACTAACCACAGCTTTAATCAAACTTTTTATTAAACATTTTAAAGTGGATATGTCAGAAGCTAAAGACAGTGATCCTGCGTCTTACGCCAGCTTCAATGCATTTTTTACCCGTGAGTTAAAAGAAGGCGCAAGACCTATTTGCCAAGAACCAAATAAACTAGCGCTGCCAGTTGATGGTGCGGTGAGCCAGATGGGTGACATTGACTTTGACTCTATATTTCAAGCTAAAAGGCACAATTATAGTTTAACGGCCTTATTGGGCGGCAAACCAGAATTAGCCAAGCCATTTTTAAATGGCAAATTTTCTACTATCTATTTATCTCCTAAAGATTATCACCGTATTCATATGCCTATTGATGGCAAGCTAACCGATATGTTGTATGTACCAGGCGAATTATTCTCAGTGAGTCCACTTACCGCCCAAAGGGTGCCAGGGTTATTTGCTCGCAACGAAAGAGTTGTAGCTATCTTTGAAACTGAGATAGGAAAAATGGCCATGGTGTTAGTTGGGGCAACCATAGTAGCTAGCATAGAAACCATTTGGGCTGGCACAGTATCGCCGCCTACTGGTAAAAATGTACAACATTGGCAATATCCTACTGAAGGCGAACATGCAGTTAGTCTGAAAAAAGGCGAAGAAATGGGCTTATTTAAATTGGGCTCGACCATAGTGGCCTGTTTTGAAGCAGACGCGCTGGATTTTGCCGACTTAGCTGAGGGTGATATTACCCGCCTTGGTGAAGAATTCGCTACCATAAGCGCTTAATCTAAGATGGATAAAGTTAAACAGAGTTTGTGGTCGCTGCACATCACCATGATGTTGCTGGGTGCAACGGCATTATTCTCTAAATTATTACCACTTTCCGCTCTCGACATTACTTATGGCCGAGCGATAGTTGCCTGCGTTATGTTGTTTATTATTGTTAAAATGTTTAAAGGCTCAATTCGCCTAAATAGCAATAAAGATTACATAGTGGCAATATTTTTGGGCTTATTAATGGCAGCGCATTGGGTGAGCTATTTTGCCGCTATGCAGTACTCGTCTGTCTCTGTGGGGATGATAGCGCTTTTTACCTTTCCAGTGATGACGGTATTGTTAGAACCTTTTTTTGAGGGCATCCGTTTAGTTTGGCAGGACCTTGCAAGCGCGTTAGCCGTACTTTTTGGCATTTATTTAATCGTCCCCGAAATATCCTTAGAGAATGACATTACTTTAGGTGTGCTGATTGGCGTGCTATCGGCAATTTTATATTCCTTTAGAAACCTAGTGCACAGAAAACACTTCGCCCATTATTCAGGGGCACATGCTATGGCCTACCAAACCTTAGTGATATTTTTAGCGTTAAGTTTTTTTGCCAGCGACCAAGTATTTAAGGCCAGCCAAGAAACCTATTTAGGATTAGTGGTTCTGGGGATATTTTTAACTGCTGTGCCCCACGCCTTAATTGCCGCTAGCTTAAAACATTTACGAGCTAAAACCTTTTCATTAGTTGCCTGTATGCAGCCGCTTTATGGAGTGTCATTAGCAATATTGGTGTTAGACGAACAACCTAGATGGCAAACCTTAGTGGGTGGAATGATAGTGATTTGTGCCGCAATTTATGAAACTATCAACGCACAGAAACTTCATCAAAAGTAACCTACAGTGCTAATTTTTGCTCATAGAGGTGCCAGTGCTGTGGCACCTGAAAACACCCTGTTAGCCATGCAAAAAGCCTTAAACCAAGGCTGTGACGGCATAGAACTAGATGTACAGCAGTTAGGTAATGAGTTGGTGGTGATCCACGACCAAAGGGTTAGTAGAACCACCAATGGGGTTAAGTTATTACGCAATTATAGTTTAGCCGAGTTACAAGCATTAGATGCGGGCGAGGGGCAGAGCATTCCTACTCTCTGGCAAGTATTATCTCTAATTGATGGGCGTTGTTTGGTCAATATCGAAATTAAACAGGTACAAAATTTAAATTTAGTACAAAAGTGCATTGAGCAAGCTATTCAACACTGTCACTTTAGTTTACCACAATTTATTGTTTCTTCTTTTGATCATCCGCTACTCAAGCAATTTAAGCAGCTTTGCCCACAGGTTAAAGTAGGCGCCTTGACTGCTTCTAAACCCCTGCACTATGCACAGTTTGCCCAGCAACTCATGGCCTATTCAGTGAATGTTGATTTTGCTTTTTTAGATCTTGCTTTTGTACAAGACGCCAAACAACGCAACTTAAAATTGTTTGTGTATACGGTAGATGAAGCTGAAGATTTGCTGCAATTAAAAGACTGGAAGGTTGACGGCGTGTTTTGCAACAACCCCGGCCATGCTAGAAAGGTTTTACAACAGGCAGGTTAGCTACTTTCGCAACCCGAGTCACAAGACTGACAGTTTTGGCATAGCTTTAAGTTAACTATATGCGCACCCACAATTAAGAAAGCACCTATGGCAATAGTAAAAGGTTCGTAGGCCTCGCCAAACATGTCTTTGTTCCAATAAATTAGTCCACCTAAAGCCAAACTATATAAAGGATAAAGCTGACGGTGATAGCGGTAAAACCCAGAAAACAATGCCCAAAAGCCAATGATCATGGAAAGCGACAAGATACTTCTTTCAAACCAGTCTTGTGCAAAAAATGAAGCCCCAACAAAAGGCACTAGAGGAATAAGAATAGGTAGCAGCAAACAATGCAACGCACACAAACTCGAGGCCCAAATGCCGAGTCTGTCTAACAGCGTTTTTTCTTGATTTACTTGCATCTACTAAAGCTCTAAAATGATTTGACGTTATATTATAACATTTCATGAAAGATTCAAGTACTGTGGATCATTTTATGGGGATATTTCACTCAAATTACATATCTGGTCAGTCGGCAGACCGAGAATGAAAAAGCCTGCTAGTTAATTGATACAAAATTAATGCTATGGCTCCAACTAATAAGCCAATTACGCCATCAATCAAAATAGGGAACAACCAGCCTAAATAGTCAATTGACTGGGCTATTTCAATGACTGGCAACAAAAGCTGATGCAACCAAGTCAAACTATGCACCAAAATACCACCTCCTACTAAAAACATGGCGGCAGTCCCTACTATTGCCAAGGTTTTCATTAATAGAGGAGCTAAGATTAATAATGCTCGACCTATTCCACGCTGCAGGCGATTAAAGCTGCCAGAGACTGATTTTCTTAATAAATATAATCCTGCATCATCTAGTTTTACTATGCCAGCCACTAACCCATATACCCCAACAGTGATGGCCAAGGCTAAAAACGAGACCACAGACACTTGAGTTGAAAAAGGCGCTTCTTGCACTGTCCCTAAAACAATCACAATAATTTCTGCCGATAAAATAAAATCGGTTCTGATAGCGCCTTTTATTTTGGTTTTTTCGAGCGCCACCAGATCTGCATTAGGATCAGCTATTGCTGCAAGTTTCTGTGTTTGTTGCTGCGCTAAGTCTTGTTTGGAATGCAAAAATTTATGCGCTAATTTTTCCATGCCTTCAAAACATAAATAGATGCCGCCAATTACCATCAGCACCACAATTAACCAAGGCATAAAAGCGCTAATTAATAAAGCCGAGGGCACTAATATTAATTTATTAAGAAAGGATCCTTTGGCCACTGCCCACACCACAGGCAACTCGCGGCTTGCCTGCACCCCAGATACCTGCTGCGCGTTTAACGCTAAATCATCACCTAACACCCCAGCCGTCTTTTTAGCCGCCACTTTAGATAACACTGCTACGTCATCTAGAATGCTGGCAATATCATCGATTAAGGCGAGCAAATTAGCGCCTGGCATAAGTTTTCCTTATAAGATTGTGGTGTCGGTTGGTTTTTTTGGCGCTTGATTAGCATATGCTTCACCAGCAGATAACAACTCGGTTAACTTAACTAGCTCGATGCCATGTTGCTCTAGGTTATTAAGATGCTGTTTTAAATAAGCAAGAGTTTGTGGATAAGGATGGGCAATACCCACTGCATAACCGTACTTTTTAGCTAATCGTAGCAACCGATGAAATTGCCTATCGATCTCTACTAAGCTAGGGGTATGGTCGAGAAACACATTACGTTTAGTGCTTAACACCCCATTTTGTTTGGCTATATGCTCAGCTTTACTGAATTTAGTGGTACGACTATCTACAAAAAATAAGCCTTGCTGCGATAAATATTCCATGGTGATAGACATAGGCATTGTTAATTGGGTTAAGCGGCTGCCCATATGGTTATTTACCCCCATTGCATGAGGTACAGTAGATAAGGCGTTTTTTAATGTTTGAATAATTTGTTGTGGTGGCATAGTCGCCAACAACGCATGTTGCTCTTGGTTAGTACCAGCCAGCGATTCCATTGGCATGTGCAAAATAACATCTCTTTTTTGCGCTGCAGCACGAGAAGAAAAAGGCGTAGAAAGCGGTTTATTGGGCAAAATCGCTAAAGCGACCTTAGCAGGCAAAGCAAATGCTACTGCATCTTTTTTATTATTGCCCATATCGTCGATAATTAACGCGATTTGCGCAGCATTGGCCTTAAAGAATAAGCTACACAGCACAGTTAACAGGGCTAAACGCATAATTGTTATTATTATTATATTTTGCATGACGATTTGATTATATGCCGCCTTAAGATTTTTACTAGACTTGGCTTAAGTAAATGGTGCTAAAAATTATAACTTTAACCATAGTGTAGGGTTTATAGGTACCCCCTTATGCCTTATTTCGAAATATAAATTGGGGCGGCTTTGCCCACCACTTTGCCCTAATAACGCCACGGCTTCGCCAGCCTGAACCGTTTCACCAGCCTGTTTAAGTAGGGCTTGATTGTGCCCATATAAACTCATATAGCCGTCACCATGATCTAAAACCGTCACTAAACCAAAACCTCGTAACCAATCTGAATACAAAACCTTAGCATCGTGAATTGCTACCACTGTATCACCTGAAGTGCCATAAATAACTACGCCCTTCCATTTAACTTGCCCTTGTCTAAAGCGGCCAAACATTTTTCTTAGGGTGCCTTTAACCGGCTTTAATAAGCGCCCTTTTAGCGCACTTAACCCATCTAGCTGTATGTTTTGTTTTTTGGCTTGTTGTTGGGCCCGGGCTAATGCTTCAGCTAAGTTTTTTTCGTTGATTTGCAGTTGTGCTATTTGCGCTTCTTCTGATTCAATGGTGCTGCGGATCTGGTTTAGAGTCGCTTCCCTTTCGGTCAAACTGGCTTGCAAGGCGTTTTGCTGATTGACTTGCTCAGCTTGGATTTTTACTAATTGCTGCTGGTTGTCGAGCAGCTTCGCGTTAACCTGTTGTAATTGCAATATTAACGCATTAAAACTATCAATTTGTTCCTTGCGGGCTTTATTTAGGTATTGATAGTAGGTAATTGTCCGTTCAAAATTAGCCGCATCTTGTTGATTAAGTAACATTTTGGCGAATTCGTAATTGCCAGTCATATAAGCACTTCGAATTTGCTTAGCCAATACCGATTTTTGTTGCTCTAGCGAATTTAAATAACCTTTTTGTTGCTGACTGAGCTGTTTTTGCTCAGCACGATTTTGCTTGAGCGATGCTTTAGTTGAATTCAGTTTTTTGGCCGCTAAGGCAACGTCTAGCTCAACCTTTTTAAGGTCTTGTTGTAACTTTTTGGCTTTATTTAACTCTTTTTCTATCTGCGCTTGTTTGGCTTTGATTTGTAGTTGAATGCTTTCGAGATCAGATTGTTGCTGGGCTTGGGCAGAAAACAGCACGCTTAGGATACAGAATAAACAAGTTGCTAATCGCAGACTAACAACTTGCTTACTACTTTGTGGGTATGCCAAGCTCAAACCTAAGCTACTGTCACTATAGGTTTGCCCGTCATTTCTGGTGGTTGTGGCATGCCCATTAAATGCAACATAGTTGGCGCCACATCGCTTAATGTTCCGCCCTCTCTGGCTGTAGACTTTTGTCCAACATGAATAAAGGGCACTAACTCACTAGTATGCGCAGTATGAGCCTGACCTGTTTGCTCATCTTGCATTTTTTCAGCATTACCGTGATCAGCAGTAATTAAGCAGTCACCCCCGTTGCGACCGATAGCTTCTACTACTCGACCAATACAACTATCAACTGCTTCGCAAGCTTTTACAGCTGCGTCAAAATTACCTGTATGCCCAACCATGTCGCCATTAGGGTAATTACACACTATGACGTCAAACTCACCTGAATCAATAGCCTCAACGAGTTTGTCTGTCAGTTCTGCAGAGCTCATTTCTGGTTGTAGATCATAGGTAGCCACTTTGGGTGATTGAATTAATATTCGCGATTCACCTGGGTATACTTCTTCTCGGCCACCACTATAGAAAAACGTAACATGGGCGTATTTTTCAGTTTCAGAAATTCGCAGTTGGGTTTTGTTATGTTGAGCCAACCAGTCTCCCATAACATTCACTAAGGCTACCGGTGGATATGCCGCCGGCGCTTTTATGCTTTCTGCATATTGGGTTAAAGTCACAAAAGCCGCGAGATTAATATGTTGGCCTTTATCAAACTCTTTAAAGTCTGGCTCGACAAACACACGGCTTATTTCTCTGGCACGATCAGCACGGAAGTTCATAAAGAACAAGGCATCACCTTCCTCTAAAGGTACCGCATCGCCAATCACAGTAGCTTGCACAAATTCATCGTTTTGCTCACGTGCATAGGATGCTTCTAACGCTTCTACTGCACTTGATGCTTGATGCTGACCTTTTGCATGAGCAATCAAATTATAGGCAGCTTCTACTCTGTCCCAACGGGCATCTCTGTCCATGGCGTAATAACGACCAATAATACTGGCAGTTTTTCCTACCCCTAAATCGCTAAATACTTGGTCTGCATTTTCTAGTGGCGTTTTGGCACTTTTAGGCGGCGTATCACGACCATCTAAAAAGGCATGTAGATACAATTTTTTGGCGCCTCTTTGGGCGGCTAATTTTAGCATGGCAAAAATGTGTTCATCATGGCTATGTACACCGCCTGATGATAACAACCCCATAACGTGTATGGCTTTGCCTGCTTGAATGGCTTTATCTAAGTTTTCAGTCAAAACCGTGTTTTCAAAAAATTCGCCATCTTCTATGGCTTTAGTTACACGGGTAAAGTCTTGATACACAACTCGACCTGCACCCAAATTTACGTGGCCAACTTCTGAATTTCCCATTTGACCAGGGGGCAAACCAACATCTAATCCAGAGCCCGAAATAAGAGTATTGGTGTGGTTTGCATATAAATTATCTAAAATTGGGGTATTAGCATGTGCTATAGCATTGCTTTCTTGTTCCTCACGATGTCCCCAGCCGTCTAAAATAATCAGTGCCGTTGTTTTTTTGGTGTGACTCATGAATTTCCCCACAGTTAAACAGTTTAATCAAAATTAACTTAATGCAGCCTAAGATAAGAGAAGGGCAAGCATTAATTCCTACAATATTATCCTGAGTATCCATGCGCGTCACGGCTTAATCGGCGTAAAAAAACAAATGGATAACAATAAGTTATTCCATGTTAATACGATGAGTGCCGACAAAGACTAGTTTATGTTGGCAAAATCTATATACTTTGCCCTCGTTTTTAAGTACTACAGGTAAGGATCATTTGTTATGGATCAAATGGTAGAATTTGTCACTAACCATTATATATTGTCTGGATTGTTTGTTGCGCTCTTAGGCGCCTTAATATATTCGACAGTGGCAAGTCAGTTGTCATCATTAAAAGAACTCAATACCCACGAAACCACTTTATTAATTAATAAAGAAAATGCTGTGGTTGTAGACATTCGCCCTGCTGCTGAGTTTAAAAAAGGCCATATTTTGGGCTCTAAACAAATTAAAACAGAAGCAGTGAACAAAGGCGACTTTAGCTCCCTTGAAAAATATAAAGATAAACCCATTATTGTAGTCTGTGCTATGGGCATGACTTCAAAACGCGCCGCATCGCAAATGCAAAAAGCCGGTTTTGAAAATGTTTCCATATTAAAAGGCGGCATTGGTGCGTGGCAAAGCGCAAGCTTACCTTTAAATAAGTAAACTTAGGCAATAGTCATGAGTAAAATAGACATTTATACTAAAGGTCATTGCCCTTACTGTCATAGAGCAAAGGCATTATTGGCACAAAAAGCAGTACACTTTAACGAAATACAAATCGACATTCAGCCAGAATTACGTAGCGCAATGATCGAGCGAGCAAATGGCAAGAGCACTGTTCCGCAAATATTTATTAAAGACATACATGTAGGCGGTTGTGACGACTTGTTTGCATTAGAAGCAAAAAACCAACTAGACAGTTTATTAGCTGACTAATAACTCATTTAAGGAAGTACCATGGCTGACGAAAATCAACCAAACGAAGCTGCAGCGCAGCCTGAAGCGGCACAAGGCCCTCAATTTTCAATTCAAAGAATTTACACCAAAGATATTTCTTTTGAAGCACCTAACTCTCCGGCTATGTTTCAAAAAGAGTGGAAACCAGAAGTTCAACTAGATCTTGATACAAAAAGTACACCTATGGGTGATAACTTGTTTGAAGTGGTTTTATCGGTAACAGTTACCGCTAAAGTTGGCGAAGAAACAGGCTTTTTATGTGAAGTTCAGCAAGCAGGTATTTTTGCAATTGGCGACATGCCTGAGCAAAATAAAGCACATATGATTGGTGCTTTCTGCCCTAACACTTTGTTCCCTTATGCTCGTGAAACTATCTCTAACTTAGTTAATCGTGGAACTTTCCCTCCGCTTAACTTAGCACCAGTTGATTTCAACGCTATTTTTGCTGCTTACATGCAAAAGCGAGCTGAACAAGCACAGGCGCAAGAACAAGCTCCACAAAAACTAGACGCATAAACAGGTCATTACCACAATGAATTCAGTTTGTGTATTAGGGGCGGGGTCGTATGGCACCGCCCTTGCTTTTTGCCTTTCTCGAAATGGTGTAAGCACACTGTTATGGGGCAGAGATCAAAAACAAATGGCTGATATGGCCAACACCAGAACCAACAGTAAATATCTGCCTGGCGCTACCTTTCCTGATGGCCTCAGTATAGAAGCCGACTTGCAAACTGCAGTCACTCAGAGTCAAGATATCTTAGTTGTTGTTCCTAGTCATGCCTTTGCCGACACCCTAAAAGAGATTAAACCTTACCTACAAGCTCATCATAGATTGATATGGGCGACTAAAGGCTTAGAGCCTGAAACAGGTAGACTATTGCAAGAAGTAGCCAAAGATATATTAGGTAACCACATAGCCTTTGCTGCTCTTTCTGGCCCTACTTTTGCCAAAGAAATGGTAGCAGGCTTACCAACGGCTATTTCTTTAAGCTCAACAGACGAAGAACTGGCCAATGACTTTGCTAACAAATTGCATTGTTCAAAATCTTTTAGAGTCTATCGAAATGACGACTTTATTGGCATTCAGCTTGGTGGCGCAGTTAAAAATGTTATCGCTATAGCTGCAGGTTTAGCTGATGGCTTAGGCTTTGGCTCAAATGCCCGTACAGCGTTAATCACCAGAGGCCTAACCGAGTTAACTCGCCTAGGCGTAGAATTAGGTGCCAACCCCAATACCTTTATGGGTATGTCGGGATTAGGAGACTTAGTTTTAACCTGTACAGATAATCAATCGCGCAATAGACGCTTTGGTTTAGCCCTAGGTGAAGGATTAGACACAGAAACCGCCATGGCTCAAATTGGCCAGGTTGTAGAAGGCTATAGAAACACCAAAGAAGTGCACATTTTATGTAAGCGTTTACAAGTAGAAATGCCAATTTGCGAGCAAGTCTATGAAGTGCTGTATAACAATAAACCAGCTAAAGAAGCCGCATTGACTTTATTGGGCCGCAGTCAAAAAACTGAGTCTTAGCAATATTGTTGATCCTACTCTGTGTGTGCTTAATATCCCCCAGAGTAAGATCAATTGATTCAGGTCCCCTACCCACTCTCTTCATTCCATAGTGACTTATTTAATACTCTCATTAAATAAAACACACTAAAAACTGCCTATCACCTGCTTGCAGCCTAATACTAAACTAATGCCTACCAACTCTTAGAGCTTTTCTGCCAAGATTTAAGAACCACGCTTAGAACAACCTTGCTGTGCTAGTAAAAGTGGCTTAGAAAACATATCAGCGCTATACAACTTATGTAACTACTAAGGGAAGGTTATACAGAAGGTTTAAAATAAGCCTTTCGGCAGCACTACAACAGTAAGCTTTACAGCCAAACATAGATGTTTGCATATCAGCATATAGGTGTATGGAATACACAATATTTGACTACTTCAAATAAAAATCACTAAGAAAAATAAACTGAAATTTTAGACATAAAAAAAAGGGCCAACCTTTCGGTTAGCCCTTTCTCTAAATGGGAGTCTGGCAATGTGCTACTCTCGCATGGGGAAACCCCAAACTATCCCTGCGCCGGTCACCGGTCGCCGCTAATGTGTTTTATCTTTCCAGTTACTGGTCTGAGTTCGGAATGGGCGGGGCTGGCCTTCCAGTCAGGTGGGGCCACATCGCTATTGTCGCCAGACAAAAACTGTATAGAAAGTCCTATTTAGTCTTACTGCCAAGCTGGTTGAATGCATAAAAAAAAGGGCCAACCTTTCGGTTAGCCCTTTCTTAGAATGGGAGTCTGACGGTGTGCTACTCTCGCATGGGGAAACCCCAAACTACCATCGCCGCTAATACGTTTCACTTCTGAGTTCGGAATGGGATCAGGTGGGACCGTATCGCTATGGCCGTCAGACAAAAACTGTTATCTATCGAGTTTTTACTCAATAAATCAATATGTAAAAGCTGATGCTACTCATTGTTTGAGCTAGCAAATAATCGAATCTAAGAGTGTCTTTAACTTACTCTATTTTATGATGTTGTCTTGTCACTCTATACACGCTTTATAGTTTCTTATATCACCTTATCGTTTATCACTCGCTTTTAACTTTAGCGAGCAGATACATTGTCAGCAAAACCACGT
>NZ_JBRKBA010000012.1:0-89460 GCF_052983255.1 Paraglaciecola aestuariivivens
AACCGACGAATTTACTTGCTTCACTCGATGCGTTAACTCAATTTACTTGGGACAACTATTTAGGCTTACAGGATCAGGCAAGATTATTGCGTTTTACTTGACGTGGGGAGTCATACCAACGCCCGCCTAAGCGGCAATTAATAACGGGCCAAAATAAAGAGCGCAGCGACAATAGCCCATTGTTAATTGTCCGAGCGAACTTGTGAGCGAATTGAGGCACTTGTTATGTGCCAATTTGCTTAGATAAAAAGCGAGTTACTCTGAGTCGCTCAGGTTCATAATAATCTTCACGTTTTTCCATATGAATAGTTGGCCCACAAGAACCAACATACAATCCATTTTCGTCTGGCATGGCGAATACTGCATACTTCACTTTTTCTTTAAATGGAAATCCACATGCCGCAGAGTCCATTCTTGTTGTAACCTTTATTCTTTCAGCCGTCATACCTTTGTAACTCTGCTCTACAACAAATGTAACAGCTTTTAATTTGGTGTACTCAAACCAGCCACTCTCTTTAACTTCAATAGTCGTAATTGATTCGACAGTTCCAGAAAATACGACTGGGTACTCCTTGAAGGCTTCTTCAATATCGTAACCCATACAACTACATGCAATAGAGTGAAATGAAACCAAAGAAAACAAAACTACGAAAATTTTCAACTGAACTCTCCCTGCACATAACAGGTTATTAGTGAGACCTTGCAAGCTATACTACCTTGTAAGGTAGGTGATAACTATGTATCGACGCACTAATAAATATCAAAAAACAATTTGTAAATCATACACTAACAGAAAACAAACTGAACAACATTTGGCTGAATCAGGAGAAGCTTTACCTGTCCAGAAAATTCCCTCGCAACACCGAGTACTGATTACGACTCGGGTGAGCCTGTTGTGCACAAAATAGAATTGTTCAGAACTGATCGCATCGACTGCGCCGATAACACCTTCGTTTTTAGTGGCTCCGCCACTTCCTTACCGCCTTTAAAGTTTCAGCAAAAAATGGCTTATTTTAAGGGCAAATGGCTAGGACGCCGCGCGGGACGCCATTTGAGTAAAATCCGAAGAGAGCGATATTTCACGACAACGTGGTTGCCACCCATAAAATAAGCCGTTTTTTGCGGTTAAAAACTTTAAGCGGCGGCGGCACCTTTTACAAGCCACCCTAGTGCTAATATTAATATAAACGTTAATTCACTGGTGTTGAAGGAGGTTACCGCATACGCGGAAATGATTAAGTGACAAGTAAGAGTGCAAGCAACTGCCAATTATTCCACTTAAAACAAGTCACCTAATTTTAATTTTCAGCTTATTTCATACACATTTTCTAACGATTAAAACATTGCGTTTTTTATTAATTTAATTAATGTGCTGCGGCAAATTTATCCGAATAATAATTAATTAAATCTGGAACAAACAATGAAGCTAAAACATCTGTTTTTAGGCTTGCTGTTGAGCTGTTTATGCTCAATCCATGCATGGGCCAAAGATAGCGCTTACCGACTATCAAATTTTATTAAACCAAGCTTTCAGCAAATCACCTTAAAGGTTGATCCTGATAGTTCTGACTTTAGCGGCCATACCACTATTGCCATAGATATTACTAAAGCCACAAATACTGTGGGATTTTATCAAAAAGCCTTAAACATTCAACGTGCTTATTTAGTGCAAGGTGATGAGGTGATTGATTTAACTGTCACTTCTCATGATTACGATATTCAACATGCTACAGCGCAACGTCAGATCCCGGCTAACCGTTATCAACTTAAAATAGAATTTAATGGAAAGTTTAATACCTCTTCAGACGGTATGTATTTATCAAAATTTGAGGGCTTGAATTATGTCTTCACCCAATTTGAAGACATGTACGCGCGTCAGGCTTTTCCAAGTTTCGATGAGCCTCATTTTAAAATTCCTTATCAAATGACCATTATTTCACCCGAAAAACATACGGTTTTATCTAATACCTTAGTGAATAAACGTACACTAAAAGATGGTTGGCAAACCGTTGAATTTAATAAAACTAAACCTATGCCAACTTATTTAGTGGCTTTAGCCGTAGGTGAGCTTGACGCTTACGACATTCCAAACTTGTCTGTACCAGGCAAAATCTATACCCCTAAAGGTCAGGCTCAGCGTACAAAGTTTGCTGCTAAACATACCGCTGGCATTTTACAAAATTTAGAAGAGTACTTTGGTTCGCCCTACCCTTACGAAAAGCTCGACTTTGTAGCTGTACCTAATTTTACTTTTGGGGCCATGGAAAATGTTGGCCTAGTTACCTATCGCAGTAGCCTTTTATTATTAGAAGACGAGCCTCGTTTGGCCGAGCAAAGCGCTACCTTAAATGTTATCGCCCATGAACTAGCCCATATGTGGTACGGCAATTTAGTGACTATGGCCTGGTGGAATGATCTGTGGTTAAACGAAGCCTTTGCTTCTTGGATGGCCAGTAAAGTGATGATGGACCTCTACCCAGAACAAAACTTTAAAGGGCGAGCAGTTCAAGAAGGCGCTTTTGGTGCTGATGCCAGCCCTACAGTTAAACCCGTGCAAAAAGTAGTGAAAAGCCAATCTGATGTTATGGATGGCCTTGGTCTTAACTACAGTAAAGGTGAATCCATTCTGCAGCTAATAGAATCTTTGGTTGGCGAACAAGCCTTTCAAAAAGCCGTGCAAAGTTATATGAAAAACAATGCTTGGAAAAACGCAGAAGCCAAAGATTTATGGAAGGTATTAGCTAGTGTGGCCGAATTTGATGTGCCGGCTATGATGAAAACCTATTTAGAGCAGCCTGGTTACCCCTTAGTAACTTTTGCTAACAATGGCACCATTAGTCAATCTCGTTATCACTTGCAGGGTGCAAATGTTGAAGAGCAGTTATGGGTGGTACCACTTTCTGTAAGTTATAAAAAACATGGCAAAATTAATCGCAGCCAATTATTTCTAACCGATGCTTCAACAACAGTGACAGAATTAGCCGAAGCCGATTGGATATTCCCCAATGAAAATGCCATGGGTTATATGCGTTGGAAAGTCACTCCTAGCCAATTAACCGCGTTATTGGCCGATGTTTCAGCACTTAATGCGCGTGAAAAAAAGAACCTTTTGTACAACAGTGAGGCGTTATTTTCGGCAGGTGAGCTAGAACTAGAGCAGTTAATGGCTGTCATGAATGTGCTCATTGATGATACAGATCCTATGATTGGTCGCGCTGTGGTTGCAACTATGGGCGACTTTTTATATTTGGTTGATGATAGTAACGAGGCCTTATTTGGCCAATTTGTGGCGAATAAGCTGACGCCTTGGTTTACACGCTTAGGGGTGCAAGACCAAGCTAATGACTCAACCGACACTATTCGATTACGCGGTGCTGTGTATGGCATGTTAAGCCGCTACTCAAACAGCCAACAAGTGCAGAAAATCAGTAGTGAATTAGCCAAGCAATATGTAAAAGATCCTAATAGTGTGCCCAGAAGTCTAGCAACGCGAGCTTTGCGTAACCAAGCGCGCTTTAGTCAACAAGATTGGTTTACCATATTAAGGGATCTTTATATTGCTCATACAGATGCCAATATTCGAGGCACAGTAGGCCGTGCCATGGTATTTACTGACGTACAAAAGGTCACTAAAGCCTTAGATTTTGCGTTGTCTGAGCATGTTAGTCCAGCCAACACTATTAGCAGTATTTATACGGCTAAAAGTGGCCTAGAAGATATGACCCCATTTTACGCTTGGCTTGAACAAAACTTTAACCAGGTTACCCAAAAAATGCCGGCCTATCACTTGGCCCGTATGCCTGAGTACTTTGCTAGCAGCTGTAGCGAAAAAAATATTAAGTTAGCGCAAGACTTTTTTGCCAACAAAAAGTCACAGTTTGAGGGTATGCAACGTAGCTTCGATATTGCTATGCATAATTCACAGCAGTGTGTGACTCTTAAACAAGCTAATCAACAACACTTTAACGCTTATCTAAAAGCCCAAAATTAACCAATCAGCAGTTTAATTGAGATGAATTAAGCCACTTCGCCTTTGCGATGTGGCTTTTTTTTGGGTTTACTAAATGAGAATTAACTTTTTATTGAGAATCATTTGCATTTAGATTTGAGGTTCATTATTATTCTGCCACTTGTTAATTACAGAATAATTATCCACTCAGGATCTAGAGGTAACTGATACATGAACAAAACCCTATTGGCATCAGCAATAGCTTTAATTAGCTTAAACAATCAGGCTATCGCTCACTCTCCTAAAGCCGCAGATGAAACCGTAACTATCTATGGCAGCAGCACTAACGCAGAAGCAGCAACAGGTGCAGCTCAATATATAAGTGAAGATGACTTAGCCAAATTTGTGTATAGCGATATTCAACGTATTATTCGTCAAGTACCTGGGGTTTCTGTTCAAGTAGAAGATGGTTATGGTTTACGCCCAAATATCAGTATCCGTGGTGTAGCCACAGAGCGCAGCGGTAGAATTACTCTATTAGAAGACAACATCTTAATTGCGCCAGCGCCCTACTCTGCGCCATCGGCTTATTATTTTCCTACTGCTGGCAGAATGAGTGCCATTGAAGTGGTGAAAGGCCCAGCAGCAATTACCCAAGGGCCGTACACTATTGGCGGCGCTTTAAATATGGTGTCTACCCCTATTCCTGATTCTCAAGCTGGACAAATCACCTTTGAAGCGGCTCAAGACGCCACCTACAGATTGCATAGCCAATTTGGTGACAAATTAGACAATGGTTTTGGCTATTTAATTGAAGCACACCAATGGCAATCAGACGGTTTTCAACAGATTGATCGTAGCGATAATGATACCGGCTTAGATGTAACCGACATCACAGCTAAATTGGCTTATGCTCCCAAAAACTCTCCGCATAGCCTTGAATTAAAATTACAAACCACTGAACAACAATCAAATCAAAGCTACTTAGGCTTAACCGATAATGACTTTGCCAAAGACAGTACTCGTAGATACGGCCTGTCTGCACTCGACAATATCAGCACTGATCATAGCCAAGTGATTTTGCGCTACGGTTTTAAAATCAATGACAACCTAAACTTTTCAGCCACAGCTTACAACAATGAGCATGAGCGCAATTGGTTTAAAACCGAAGGTATTGATTTTGATGGCAGTGACAATGCCCAAGATTTTGACAGAACCAGTTGGTCAAATGTCATAGATGCGGTTAATAACCAAACTAGCATAGGTAGTTTTGACTCAATCGCATTACAAGGCATTTTAGATGGTAGTGTAGATACCGCCCCAGGCAGCATTCAAATACGCTCAAATGCCCGTGAATATTTTTCACGAGGGGTACAATTTGGTCTTTACTGGGATAAAACCTTAGGTGAAGTGAAACACCAATTAGAAGTGGGGGTACGTTTCCATCAAGACGAAGAAGACCGCTTGCAACGTAACAGTACTTTTCAACAAGTTAACGGCCAATTACTTCGCAATGACTTAGGCGAACTAGGTAACGCTGGCAACCGAGTGCAAGAAGCAGAAGCCCTGGCCATTCATGTGTATGATCGAATTGAGTGGGGCAACTGGGTACTCACTCCGGGTATTCGCTTCGAAGATATTGAGCAAAAGCGTACCCGTTATAATGGTGGTGCAGATCGTACCTTTAGAGATGATCGTGAAAACTCAACTCAAGTGGTTTTACCTGGCTTAGGGGCTTTATATAAGGCTAACGAAAACTGGACAATAGTAGCGGGGGCACATAAAGGTTTCACTGCTCCTAGCAACTCGCCAAATGTACGTGAAGAAAGCGCCATTAACTACGAACTCGGATTTCGTTTTGCCAACAACGACTTTAATGCCGAAGCCATTTACTTCTTAAGTGACTACGACAATTTACTCGGTGAGTGTACTGCCTCTTCTGGCAGCAACTGTGAAATTGGCGATGCCTTTAATGGTGATGCCGCCACAGTGCAAGGCATTGAATTTGTGTTAAAAACCGAGCTAACCCAAATTAATGGGATGAGTGTACCGGTTAATCTGACTTACACTTATATCGACAGCGAATTTGACACAGACATAGCCGATACCGCGTTTTTTGGTGACGTGAGTAAAGGTGACGCTATTCCTTATATTCCTGAAGGACAAGGCCAAGTTTCTGTAGGCTTAGAGGCTCAAGACTGGTCTGCTTATGTTAACGCCGTCTATGTAGACCAAGTGTGTGTTAAAGCCTCTTGTGACGCGTTTGAAACAACAGATGCAAGTTTTACTGTAGATATTAGTGGTAACTATCAAGTTAATAACGAATTAAAGCTTTTTGCAAAAGTGGAAAACATTACAGATGAGCAAGATATTGTGAGCCGTCAGCCCTACGGTGCACGACCGAATAAATCTCGAACCTTATCTGTTGGGGCAAACTATCGTTTTTAATTTGTGATCTATTTGCTGCTCTTACAAGTATCTATTGTAAGTTTTGCATAAACCCTTTGGCCCGCTCTATAGCGGGCTTTTTTTTGGGCTAAATTTAGTTAGTATGGATTTTAACTTTGAACAGGGTAAATCCAGATGAAAACAATAGGCTTGATAGGTGGCATGAGCTGGGAGTCAACGGTCAGTTATTACCAAATGATCAATCAGGGCATTAAAGCGCGTTTAGGTGGGTTACATTCGGCCAAGTTAGTTATGGTAAGTGTAAACTTTGCAGAAATTGAACAACTACAACACCAAGGTAATTGGCAACAAACCGCAGAAATTTTAGCCAAAGCTGCTAGAGCTTTAGAAGCAGCTGGGGCGGATTTTTTCTTAATTTGTACCAATACTATGCATAAAGTAGCCGATCAGGTATGCCAGGCTGTGAGCATTCCATTACTGCATATTGCCGATGCCACAGCGTTGCAGCTAAGCTTAGACAATATTCATAAAGTAGCACTGCTTGGTACCCAATTTACTATGTCTCAAGGGTTTTATAAAAACCGAATTCAAGACAACTTTGACATTGAAGTTATCACCCCAAGCGACCCTGAGCAGCAGCTTATTCATCAAATCATTTATCAAGAGTTATGTTTAGGTCAGGTCAAGCCAGAGTCACGACTCAGTTATTTGAGGATTATCGAAAATTTACAAAAACAAGGCGCCCAAGCCGTAATTTTAGGTTGTACAGAAATAGGCTTATTAATGCAACAAACTCATACCAGCTGCAAACTTTACGACACCACAGCCATTCATGCGGATGCCGCAGTGGCGTTTTCTTTAACTTAATTAAAAAATAAAACATAATAAATTCAAAAAGTTAAAATAATATTTTAAGTTTTTTTAAAATTTGTCTTGAAAAACTATTGGGTAACTACATATCTGTATTGTCGACGCCGAAAGGGTTGACACAAAAACACAAAGAGGTGTTTTTGCCATGCCAAACTTAACAATAAGTAAGCATGTCCCATACTGGGAGGGTGACAAGGAAAGCCATACCCAAACGCCGCCGACCTTTCGGGGCACTTAACATTTTATATTGCTTAATTTATGAGGATATACACTATGCGTAACATCGACTTATCACCTTTATACCGTTCTTTTATTGGCTTTGATCATTTAGCATCTATGATTGATTCGGCCTCAAGAAACGAAAAACAATCATCTTACCCTCCTTACAACATAGAGTTGTTAGCTGAGGACAAATACCGTATCACTATGGCCATAGCCGGCTTTGCCAAAGAAGAAGTCAGTATTGAGGTGCAAGAAAACACCTTAGTTGTAGTGGGCACAAAAGCAGATAAAGACTCAGATAACCAAGAACGTAAGTTTTTACACAAAGGTATCTCTGAGCGCAGCTTTGAACGCAAGTTCCAACTTGGCGATCACGTTAAGGTACTAGCGGCAGACTTAGAGCATGGTTTATTACACGTTGACTTAGAGCGTGTGGTACCTGAATCTAAAAAACCGCGCAAAATCGAGATAGGTGGCAACAACAGCAAATTGATTGAAAATAATCAATCTAGTTAAAAGCCTTAGTCTCCCAAACATGTGTTAATAAAACGGCGCCTAGTGAGCGCCGTTTTTTATGGGTTTATCTTTGCCTTTTGACTTAATACAAAATCAAAATATTCATAATAGATAAGGCAATAAGTGCTAAAAAGGTAAGAGACATGCCTGCCACTCGCTGCCAACTTGGCCCCGCATATCGTCTTAGTGCAAAGGCATGAATAAAACGTCCCGCCAATAACGCCGAACCAGCTAAATGCAAATACAAAGGATCTCCAGCATTCACTTCGGCAACAAATAATAAAATTAAAATCAGAGGCGTATATTCAGTAAAATTGCCATGGGCGCGCATGACTTGTTGTATAGATTTATCTCCACCATCGCCTAAGGCAACGCGGTTGCTTAATCGAGCTCGGATCACAATTACCGAATAATAAAAAAATAAAATACCTAACAGGCCGGCATAAAAGGCTGTAACTGGTGTATGCATAGTGAGTCTCCTATTAATTCATACTCAAAAAAAAGCCCACCAAAATTTGGTGGGCCTATTATCTAGTCATCAATTTTTTAACCTAACAGGCTAGCCAACTGTTGGCTTACCTTGTCTACCCCTTGGGTACCATCAATTTTATGATAAGCACAGTCTCCTGCTTCAGCAGACTGGGTATAATAATTAACTAAAGGCTTAGTTTGTTCATGGTAAATGCCTAAGCGTTTGCGAACAGTATCTTCTTGATCGTCTGGACGAATAGCTAAGTCTTCACCTGTTTCATCATCTTTACCTTCCACTTTAGGCGGATTATATCTTAGGTGATAAACACGACCTGAACCTGGGTGAACTCTACGGCCACTCATACGCTCTACTATCACTTCGTCATCTACATCAAATTCAATCACGTGATCAACTTTAATGCCGGCCTCTTTCATGGCATCAGCTTGTGGAATAGTACGAGGGAAACCATCAAGCAAAAAACCATTGGCACAATCGGCTTGCGAAATACGCTCTTTAACCAAACCAATAATAAGTTCGTCAGACACTAACTTGCCTTCGTCCATAACACGTTTTGCTGCTAAACCTAACTCCGTGCCGGCTTTAATTGCCGCACGCAGCATGTCCCCGGTAGATATCTGTGGGATACCGTACTTACCCATTAAAAATTGAGCTTGCGTACCTTTACCTGCCCCAGGCGCGCCAAGAAGAATAATGCGCATACTGTGTCCTCTACATAAAAACGTGATTAAAAAAAGTAAAGCCGCAACTTTACACACTCCCCTTTAATCTTACAAGAATAATAGCGTTTTGAAGCTTATCTAAACTGTAAACTTTTTGTATTTTAGGGGGTTAAAACAAAAACGGGCATTAAAGCCCGTTTTTAGTTAGTCAATCTAAGGAAAACCTGACTATTTTGCTAATCCAGCTAATAGTTTATTTAGGTTTTGCACAAAGCTTGAAGGATCTTTTAAGCTACCTTGCTCAGATAAAGCCGCTTGGTCAAACAACACACTGGTCAATTGAGCAAACTGTTCTTCATCTTGAACATCGGCTAATAGTTTAATTAACTGATGCTCTGGATTCATCTCAAAATGATACTGAGCCTCAGGTACAGGTTGCCCTGCGGCTTGCATTAGTTTAATCATCTGAGTGGTCATGCCTTGCTCATCTGCAACAATACAAGCTGGAGAGTTGGTTAAACGATGTGTAAATTTCACATCTTTAACTTTGTCACCTAAGACCGTTTTAACTCGTTCAATCAATCCTTCGACTTGCTTTTCTGCCTCTTCTAAGGCTTTTTTGCTTTCTTCGTCTTCTAAGTCACCTAAATCTAAGGCACCGTGAGTGATAGATTGGAAAGTCTTTTCTTCAAACTCAGTAAGATGCGACATCAACCACTCATCAACGCGATCAGCCATTAATAACACTTCGATACCTTTTTTCTTAAAGATTTCTAGGTGCGGGCTAGACTTAGCGGCTTGATAGCTATCAGCAGTGATGTAATAGATTTTTTCTTGTTTTTCTTGCATACGACTAATGTAATCGGCAAGTGAAACCGTTTGTGCATCTGAATCATTATGCGTTGAAGCAAAACGCAGCAAGCCAGCAATTTTGTCTTTATTGGCATGGTCTTCAGCTGGACCTTCTTTTAACACATTACCAAATTCGGCCCAAAATGCTTGATACTTTTCGGCATCGTTTTTAGCAATTTTCTCAAGCATTTGTAACACGCGTTTGGTACAACCTTGACGCATAGCTTGAGTAATTTTGTTGTCTTGCAAAATTTCGCGCGACACATTAAGCGGTAAGTCGTTTGAGTCTAACAAACCTTTCACAAAGCGCAGGTAGGTAGGCAACATTTGCTCAGCATCGTCCATAATAAACACACGCTGAACGTATAACTTTAAGCCGTGCTTTTGGTCACGATTCCATAAATCGAATGGGGCTTTGCTAGGGATATATAACAAGCTAGTGTATTCGGTTTTTCCCTCAACTTTATTGTGCGACCAAGTCATTGGATCACTAAAGTCGTGAGAAATATGCTTGTAAAACTCTTTGTACTCGTCGTCGCTTACATCAGTTTTATCACGTGTCCATAAAGCAGTCGCTTTGTTAACCGACTCCCAATGCGCTGGCACAGCTGGGATTTTTTCCCCTTCTTCGCCATCTGGACCTTTAGGTCCTTCGCGCTCTGGCTGCTCTTCTTTGTACATTTTCACTGGGATACTGATGTGATCAGAGTATTTGCTGACAATCGAGCGTAAACGCCAATCGTCTAAGAATTCTTTTTCTTCTTCTTTAAGGTGCAAAATAATTTCTGTACCACGGTCGGCTTTTTCAATATCGCTAATAGTGAATTCGCCTTCACCAGCAGATTGCCATTGCACACCTTTAGACTTATCGTCACCGGCCGCACGGGTACGAACAATCACGTTATCAGCCACGATAAAGGCCGAATAAAAACCTACACCAAATTGACCGATAAGTTGAGAGTCTTTAGCTTGATCACCCGACAGCTTACCAAAAAACTCTTTAGTACCTGACTTAGCAATAGTGCCTAAGTGCTCAATCACTTCGGCTTTATTCATGCCTATGCCGTTGTCAGCAATAGTTATAGTACCTGCTTCTTTGTCGATACTTAATTTAACATGTAAGTCGCCGTCACCTTCGTAAAGGCTATCGTTTGATAAAGCTTTAAAGCGTAACTTATCCGCCGCGTCAGCTGCGTTTGAAACAAGTTCGCGTAAGAAAATTTCTTTGTTTGAGTAAAGCGAATGGATCATCAATTGAAGTAATTGTTTTACTTCGGTTTGAAATCCATGAGTTTCTTGATGGGCTGCTTCAGCCATAGCCAAGTATCTCCTGAGTTGTGGTTACTAAAATGACGTTTAGGAGATAAGGCCGCTTGTTAACTTTTCAAGGATATTTTTTACTTTTGTGCAAAAATCGCTAATTTAATCTCTAGTTACAGATTGAAATGGCCATATTATTGCCAAAACTAACAAAACATAGGTTAGCGCCTAAAGTTGTGTGCTTATATTTTGCTAACTAAAAAGAATGAGTTTACCTAACATTTTTAGCAAAGTTTTTGGTTTCAAAATAAATACGCTTCATTGAACCACAAAAACTTAGATTGCTAATTAAGGTACTTTCATCTGGCACGAGTTTACCAGTACGAATTGTGGTGATGCAGCTATTGGCATTAAATAACAAAGCAATATGATCAAAACTTGGGGGCTGTTGAATTTGATGAATTAATAGTCTGGCACCTTTGTCTAATTCGACCACATCATAATGTTTTTCTATGCCAGGCTCAGATAGCTCTTCCAGCATTCTAAGGTATTTTTGTTCACTAAAGGTTACCTCAATATCTTCATAAAACAGCGTACCGCCACGTTCAAAATGGCCTAGATAGGCTTCTGCTTTGACCGTTACTTCTTCTCCTCGAATTAACCTTTCTAGGTTAAAAGATTCGGGCTTTAAGCTAACTTGCTCGGCGTCTCGAACCAAAAATAATAATGGGGCATGTTTAGTTTCAATGCGATAAACAATTTGGGCATTGTGCGGTTTATTATAGGTAGGCATGTGCGAGGCGTATAAGCGCGAGCCTTGGTTAAACAACACCATTCCATGCACACCTTCATAGGCGGGATCTAATGGTTTTGCTGGTACCTCTTCTTCTGCATAGGTGCAAAAAGCCGAAACCAACAGCACTATAGCTACCAAATATTTCATAGCTGGTTATCTCCTAGCAAGTCTTAATCATAGATAGTCAATATTAAAGCCTAAGTGATTTTTTAATAATTACTAGTTAACTATTAGGCTAAGTGCAAGCTGCTTTAGGTTTAAGTCGTTCACTTACTTAGTGGCTGAAAATTACAGATCTCTGCGCCCTGAAAAAGCATGAGTTAAGGTATTACCATCAATAAACTCTAACTCACCACCTACTGGCACACCATGGGCTATACGGCTGGCTTTAATTTCTTGAGATTTGCACATTTGGGCAATGTAATGCGCAGTGGCCTCACCTTCTACTGTAGGATTGGTCGCTAAAATCACTTCTTGAATGTGATTATCTGACAATATTTGTGCAAGTTGTTCTAATCCGATATCTGCTGGGCCAATGCCATCTATAGGAGAAAGGTGCCCCATAAGCACAAAATAACGCCCTTTAAATTCTAGCGTTTGCTCGATAGCCAATACGTCTTGGGGTGACTCTACTATACATAGTTGCTGACTTTCTTGACGTTGTGGGTTTGCACAAATTTCACATAAGCGGTTTTCGCAAAAAGTGCGACATTGTTCACAGTGTTTCACATGCTCCATGGCATTGTGTAACACTTGACTTAACTGCAATGCGCCTTGACGATTACGCTCTAATAAATGAAAGGCCATACGTTGCGCACTTTTAGGGCCAACACCTGGCAATATTTTGAAGGCATCGACTAATTCTTTAATTAAAGGGCTAAACTGCATGGCATACCTATTTTAACCTGGAAATGTATGACTGGTCGCTTACCTTATTCAATTTAGCAAGCGACAAGTAATGAGTTGAGTATCTTAGAAGGGCATTTTAAAACCGGGAGGTAAAGGCATACCACCTGTCACATCTGCCATTTTCTCTTTAGTGGTTTCTTGTACTCGTCGTACCCCATCATTAAAGGCTGCGGCCACTAAATCTTCGATCATTTCCTTATCATCTTCCATTAAGCTGGCATCAATATCCACACGTCTTACTGCGTGATTACAGGTCATAGTCACTTTGACTAAACCAGCACCTGCTTCGCCTGTTACTTCGGTTTTGGCTAACTCTTCTTGATTTTTTTGCATGCGCTCTTGCATTTGTTGCGCTTGCTTCATCATGTTGCCCATTCCGCCTTTAAACATATCACTCTCTCTTTTTGCTAATCTGTAAATGTTAGTGCCCTTAGCGGGCTTGAATACTTTGTTCGTCTACTTTGGCGGCAAACTGTTGTTGTAACAGTTGAATGCCAGGATCATTTTTTACCACTTCACATGCATAATCATGGCGAACTTGGTTCACTTTTAATTGCAATGCATAAGGCGTATTAATGGGTTGTCCTAATTCAATTTCAAGTTCAATGGGTGCATTTAACACTTCTGCCAAGGCCATATGTAATTGTTGTTTTGCCGTAGCAGAAATTAGGTGAGATTTACTCTCTAATAAAGTTAAGCTGACCTTATTGTTTTCGCGACTATAAGAAGAATGCAAAGCCAACTGTTTAGTTAAAGCGGTAATTTGCATATCTTCAATAAGCTTACTCCAATCATCGACTTGTTTGGCCTTCACCACTTTTTGCTGATCAGCTAAAAACGCCGGAATAGTTAAGGTCACTTCACCTACATTTTCGTCGTCTAAATGGGCGTTTGGATCAAACTGTTCGGGCTCTGGCTCTGGCTGAGAGTTGGAATTAGCTGCTGGTAACGACTCAAGCTGATGGTTTTTGCTTAGCTCGCTGGCACTTGTCGAGCTATCTTCTGTTGCCCAAGGTGGATTGCTAGTTGAGTCCAAAGGTTCTGAGCTGCCTTGCGGCTGTTCATGGGTATTATTGCTGGTGTCTGCAGAAATTGCCGCTGGCGTTACTTGTGATTCTGATGCTAGTTGGGGCTGAACTTGGGCTTCTTCTGAATTAGCCTCTGCTTGAGCTTCTGCTTCTCTTTGCTGTTTACGGATCGCGGCTAAGTCAAAACTGGCCTTACCTTCAGACTTTTTTACCGATTCGCTGCCCTCCTCTTCAGAACGCGGGGCAGTTTTAAGTTTATTACGAAGTGCAATTAAATCGGCAGTGGATGTTTGAGCAGGAGTCACCGCATCAGAGCCAGCAATATCACTAGCAGGCGCAGCTTGCTCTGTAGTAAATGTCTCAAGATGCTGTGAAACCTCGTCTAGGCCAATGGGCTCTAGCTCATTATAATCAAAGTTTTGATGCCCAAAGTCTTCCGCTTGGCGCAAAATATCTTGTTGTTGAGCAAAAAGTTGCGCTTCATTTTGCGACTCTTCTTGCTCCAATTCTGGCTGTGCCTGGGGCGCAGCTTGAGCGCTCGGTTCAGCATGGACTTTTGGTGCTTCTACTTGAGGAGCTGATGGCGTTTGTTGGGCACTTGTATCATTTTGGATTTGTTGCGCCGGCTCGCCCGTTTCAACTTTGTTTTCTACTGACAATTGAAGGTCTGTTAAAGGCGCAGCAGGGGCTTTTGTAGCTGGTGAAGAATCCGACTGAGTGGTCATTGCCTCTGCGGCAAGAGACGCTATATCCAGTGGCGTTAAGCTTAACCCTTTAGGGCAAAATGCCAACATTCTTAACAGTGTCATTTCAACACCGGTTCTAGCATCAACCGCATGCGGTAAATCTTTTTTGCCGGCTAAGGCAATTTGATATAACAACTGTACATGCTCTGCAGGAACAGCCTTGGCTAGTTGAAAAACCGCGCGCGCAGAAATAGTTTCGAGTTTACAAGCATCAGGCACAAATTGGGTTAAGGCAACTTGATGCAATAAACTCATAATTTCTGCTAGCACTAAGGCAAAGTCTGGCGCTTGCTGTGCCATATGCTCGACTTGCTGCATCACAGTTTCACTGTCTTTTTGCAACACCGCATGCACTAACTTGAGCACCTGATTTTTATCCATCAAGCCCAACATATCGGTTACAACTTGCAAGCTTACTTGCCCATTGCCTTGAGCAATGGCTTGATCTGTCAGGCTTAAAGCATCACGCATACTGCCTTGAGCAGCTCGTGCCAATTGGGCTATAGATGGTTTTTCAAATTGAATTTGTTCTTGCGTTAACACATGCTCAAGTTGTTGAGCAATTTGACTACGCGATAGGGCTTTTAAATTAAATTGTAAGCAGCGTGACAAAATGGTTACAGGCAACTTTTGTGGATCTGTGGTTGCAAGTAAAAACTTAACGTGTGGAGGCGGCTCTTCTAAGGTTTTTAATAAGGCATTAAAGCTGTGTTTAGACAACATATGTACCTCATCTATGAGGTACACCTTATATCGTCCTCTACTCGGCTTATATTGCACATTGTCGAGTAGTTCGCGGGTGTCTTCGACCTTAGTTCGCGAAGCGGCATCGATTTCTAGTAAATCGATAAAATTACCATTTTCAATTTCTTGGCAAGTACTACATTGTCCACAAGGCTTAGCACTTAAGCCTTGTTCACAGTTAAGACTTTTTGAAAAAATCCGGGCAATAGTGGTTTTTCCCACTCCGCGGGTGCCAGTAAACAAATAGGCATGATGTAATCTATTGTTATCAAGGGCATTAGATATGGCAGTGACCACATGTTCTTGTCCAACAAGTTCGCCAAATCGATTTGGGCGCCATTTTCTTGCTAAAACTTGATAACTCATTGTAATTGACTACTCGCCTTCAAAGTCACAAATTGAATAACTGGTGACACCACAGTCCACGAGTTTTTGCTCGCCGCCTAAATCGGGCAGTGAGATTACAAAACCTGCGTGTTCAACTATACCGCCTAAACGTCTGATTAGGTTAGCTGTGGCGATCATAGTGCCACCTGTTGCTAATAAATCATCTAACATCAATACTTTTTCGCCTGGCTTAACCGCATCTTTGTGAATTTCTAAGCAGTCTGTGCCGTATTCAAGCTCGTAACTTTCGCTGATCACTTCACGTGGCAACTTTTTAGGTTTACGTACAGGAATAAAACCAATGCCTAATTCAATGGCTAGTGGCGCTCCAAACAAAAAGCCGCGGGCTTCTGTGCCTGCCACTTTATCAAAGCCCATTGGGGCGTAATGTTTTAATAATAATTCTATGGTAGCTGAGTACGCTTTGTGATCTTCTAAAACAGAGGTCACATCACGAAACATTATCCCTTTTTTAGGATAATCAGGAACGGTTTTAATAACCGATTTAATATATTCGGCGGGCACGAAATTCCCCGTAAATTAACAATTAACTAAATAAAATAAGTTGCTGAAATTAAAGGTAGAAGACAAACCAGCCAAGTATTACATGCATTAATGGCAAAGCTAACAACACACCAACAGCGGCAAAAAAGTAGCCCCAATTAAATGGGTCTTGCAAACTGTTATTATCTTGCATAAGAACACTCCAGACTTAGGGGTAAACACCCTTGTTAAACAACTAAACGAAGGCGCAGATGTTAATCCAAAGTTAGACAAATTGATAGTCTTAAAAGCCCGCTTTATTATGCACCAGCAATCAAAACTTGTTGCTCAAGCAGTTGTTGCAACACTTCTTTTATAGAATCTTGCAGCTGTTTAGGGCTCAATTGAGGCATAGATTCAGCCATTAAGTCATTGAGTTGCATAAGATTCATTTTGCCATTTTGGATAATACTGTTGAGTAAAAAAGCCGAAACCGCATTGAGCAGAGAAAATTGTACTGCGTCTTCTGCGTCTCGGTATACCACTAGGTATATTGGCTCACTTGGTTGGCTGGGTTGAAACTCTTGGCTGATTTGATGCACAGGATACTCATAACTAACTAGGCTAGCCAACTCAGAAAATTGTACCCATTCTATGCCTTGTTCTGGCTGCCAAGGTCGCTGTTGTTGATCCGATTGACGAATACTTACATCTAACTCTAGCCATTCGTAATGCGCCAACTGGGCTAAAAATACGGGATCTGCAGCTTTTAGCTCATAGCTATTGCTAAGGAACTCCACAAACTCTTTACTGATATCCACAAAGAATGGTGAGCGGCACTGGTGTTTTGAGAAAAACTCGCGTCCTAGTCTAAGCCACTCATCTTGGCTATAGATAGATTTTAATACCGGAAAGCCACTGTCTAAAAACCCCATAACATTGTTAAAAAACAATTCTCGGTAAATCTTAAGCCTGCGATCTTCGACTCCCAGTGTAAATTCCTGATTATCTGGATCTTTAAGATGTTGCATAAAAGCATGTTGAATGGTTTTAAAAGATTTCATTAGGCAGATTGTTTAGTAAGTGACGCGGCTTTAACTTGATTTTGTATCTGTCTAATTCTTTCTACTTCTTCAAGAAGCTCAGTTAAGGGAGGAAAATTAAAATCTCGCTCTAACAAAGTAGGAAAGACTCCATGTATTTCATACGCTTTTTGCAATAATTGCCAAACTGGCTCTATCACATCGGCGCCATGGGTATCGACTTTTAGGTCTTCTGCTTCATCATAGTGTCCGGCTATATGCCCATAGACTATTTTACTAGTTGGCATAGCCGCCAAAAATGCTTCTGCATCGTAACTATGATTAATTGAATTTACATAGATATTATTCACATCAAGTAACATTAACGCCCCTGACTCTTGCAGAATCGAAAGGGTAAACTCCTGTTCACTCATTTGCTGGCCGGGCGCCGCGTAATACGACACATTCTCTAATAGCAATGGTCGCTCTAATATATCTTGAACTTGTTTAATTCGCGCCACCACATGTTTTACCGCTTCTTCGGTAAAAGGAATAGGCATTAAGTCATACATATGCCCTTCACCAGAGCAATAACTTAAATGTTCGCTGTAATACAAAATTTGGTGACGATCTAAAAATTGCTTAACTTGTTTTACAAAGTTCACATCTAAGGGCGCTGGGCTGCCAATAGATAAAGACAGTCCGTGACACACAAACTTTGCTTGAGCTGTCATTTGGGCAAGTTGCTTTTGATACTGGCCACCTAAGGGGATCCAGTTTTCGGGCGCCATTTCCCAAAAATCTACAGCTTTAGGCAAACTAGGTAATAACTGATCTAGTAATTCTCGGCGTAACCCCAGACCCACACCCGATAGTTCTTTATTTAACATGAGCCTACTCTGTTAAAACATAAAAGCCGACTTAGGTCGGCTTTTGTACATGGCAAAATATCCATAACCTAAAGATTACCTTTAAGCTTGGCCACCACATTTACCTTCACCACATTTTCCTTCTTTCATGGCTTTGGCTGCATCTTTGGCTTTTTTCATTTTGTCGGCACCACATTTGCCTTCGCCACATTTGCCTTCTTTCATGGCTTTTTTGGCTTTATCTGCACCGCATTTGCCTTCGCCACACTTGCCTTCTTTCATGGCTTTTTTGGCATGCTCAGCACCACATTTACCTTCGCCGCACTTGCCTTCTTTCATGGCTTTTTTGGCATGCTCGGCACCGCATTTACCTTCGCCGCACTTGCCTTCTTTCATAGCTTTTTTGGCATGCTCTGCACCACATTTACCTTCGCCGCACTTTCCTTCTTTCATGGCTTTTTTGGCTTTATCAGCACCGCACTTACCTTCGCCGCACTTACCTTCTTTCATGGCTTTTTTGGCATGCTCGGCACCACATTTACCTTCGCCGCACTTACCTTCTTCAGCTTTTTGCATAAACCCCGATTCTAACGACTGAACGCTAAAAGGATTTTGATTGGCATGAACACCAGCAGAAGCAAGTGAACCTATAACCACAGCACCAAGCGCCGTAGCGATACTATTTTTTTTAATTTGTTGCATGTTTAACGTCCTTACATTAGTTAACCGAAGTCTTAGAGCTAAACTAGGGTTGGATCACACTGTTTTAAATTGCAGTATATTAGACCTAAGCGCTTAGCAATTTATTTCAGTTTTTACTCGAAAGGCATAAATAATCGACCAAAAATGCTTTTTTTGCGCTCAACAACGGTTTAAATTTTAAACAGCCTCTTCGTTTTCTTCACCTGTTCGAATACGTACAACTCGCTCTACGTCTTGAACAAATATTTTACCATCACCAATTTTGCCGGTTCTGGCGGTATTCATTATGGCTTCTAAACAACGATCAACCTGATCATTGGCCACCACCATTTCTACTTTCACTTTAGGCAAAAAATCGACATTGTATTCTGCCCCTCGATACAATTCTGTGTGGCCTTTTTGTCGGCCAAAGCCTTTTACTTCAGTGACTGTCATGCCACTTACGCCTACTTCTGATAAGGCTTCTCGTACATCATCCATTTTAAAAGGTTTAATTACAGCTTCTATTTTTTTCATATTTTTGCTCTCGATATTCTAGCTTAATTGAATTTGGTGACTAATCGTAAATAGTAGGTATAGGTACGCGTTTATGTTGAGTTTTGTTATAGATAGCTAATAACTTAGCGCTAATGTCTGGTGCGACTGCTTTGCCCTCTAAAAAATCATCTATGTCGTCGTAACTCATGCCTAGGGCGACTTCATCGGCCTTTTGTGGCGTTAAACTTTCTAAATCAGCTGTGGGGGCTTTTTCGACTAAGAATGTGGGGGCACCTAAATGTAATGCAATCTGCCGAACCTGGCGTTTATTTAATCCAAATAAGGGGGCTAAATCACAAGCTCCATCCCCATACTTGGTATAAAAACCTGTAATATTTTCTGCAGAATGATCGGTTCCCAACACTAAACCATCTAGCAGCCCCGCCACTTGATATTGGATCACCATACGAGCACGCGCTTTTACATTGCCTTTAACAAAGTCACATTTGCTTGGGTTAGTAGGCAACATGCCAACTTGCTCTAGAGCTTGCTGAGTTTGTTGATCTATGGCATCAGCTCCTGGTTGCACATTCACGGCAATACTTTGACTAGGTTGAATAAAGTCAATGGATGCTTGGGCATCAGCTTCATCTGCTTGCACATTATAAGGCAACCTAACTGCAATAAATTGATAACCAGATCCTTGTTGATTTAATTCGTCCACCGCAATCTGCGCAAGTTTACCTAAGGTGCATGAGTCTATTCCGCCACTAATACCCAATACCAGTGTTTTAAGTCCACTTGTTAATAATTGGTTTTTAATAAAATTTACGCGTCGGCTAATTTCAAAATCCACATCAATCTGTGGCAAAACCTTCATTTCTTCAATCACAGTGTTGGTTTGCATCTTCTCTCTCAAAACTCATAGGCTCTTAATTTAATGGGGCTAAGTATTTGATTTGCAAGCTGAGTTACCAAGTAATACAGCTGCTTCTCCATCCTAGCAAGATGTAAGAGTGAAATTCTATGCTTTAGCATAAAAATCGCCAATTTAATTCGCATTGTATTGCTTAATTTACTCGATAGCCTAGTTAGATTAGGTTGAATTCAAAACTCTATTGCTATTATTTTCAAACACAGCTTTAATTGTTGCCCTTGCTAGTTAGCTAATTCGCCCCTAAAACCATGGTTTTATAGGCAAAGGATCCTTCTTGAAAACATTTACTTGCCAATGTGGCAACACCTTACATTACGTTAATAGCCGATGTATCTCATGTCATTTAGAAATTGGTTTTATTCCTGAGGATGTGCAGCTCAGTGCGTTTACCACTAATCAATATGGTAATTTACAAGCTTCAAGCAATGGTAAAGTTTACCGAAAGTGTAAAAACTACGCTGAGCGAGATGTATGTAATTGGATGATCCCATTTGACGACTCCAGTGAGTTTTGTGATTCATGCAAACTCACTGAAACCATACCTAACTTAGACGAGCCCAATAACTTAACTTTATGGTTTAGAGCTGAGCAAGCCAAACGCCGCTTACTCTATACCTTATTAAATCTAAAGTTACCCGTTGTCAGTCGTGCGGTTGATCCGCAACATGGCTTAGGGTTTGACTTTTTACTGGATCAAACCGAAGACCAATTTGGTAACGAATTAACCATAAAAAACTTTGTCACTACAGGTCATGCAGCTGGGTTAATTACCATCAACCTTAATGAAGCTGACCACAGTAGTAGAATACAAATGCGAGAAAAGATGCAAGAGAGCTATCGCACGCTTTTGGGTCATTTTCGTCATGAATCAGGACATTATTACTGGGATAGGTTAATAGCCAAAAGTGACAAGCTTGAGGAATTCCGCAGATTATTTGGCGATGAACGCTTAGATTATGTGCGTTCAATGCAAAACTATTATGCCAATGGCCCAGATAAAAATTGGCAAAACGTATGGATCAGTGCCTATGCCAGCATGCACCCGTGGGAAGATTGGGCTGAAACTTGGGCCCATTACCTGCACATGGTAGACACCCTAGAAACCGCAAGTGACTTTGATTTTAGTATTTCGGGCAACAAAATTGCTAACCCAACTATGCATGACCAAAGTCGCCATGACCAAATTTATACTGCCAGTAGTTTTACTCATATGTTTAACGACTGGTGTCAGCTCACTAAAGTGTTAAACGCCCTAAATCGAAGTATGGGGTTAGAAGACGCCTACCCCTTTGTTATCTCGATTTCAGCCTTAGATAAACTGCGCTTTGTGCACGAAGTGGTGCTTGACCTTTAAAAATACTCTAGCTATTTAGTCGGTTTTTCCCAATCAAATCTGGGTAATCGACTAAAAGCTTTTTTGAGCCCTTCATTCCAACGCTTTTGGATTGACTTATACATAACACTATTAGTGGTTAATACGCTGTGATAAGGCGCTTCTATTTTACCTTCAGTATGAATAGCCAACTCTATGGGCGGCCCCACCGAAATATTACTGCGGATAGTTGAATCAAGAGAAATCACTGCACACCTTGCGGCATCTTCTAATGAGGTATTTGGGGTGATAAATCTATCTAATACAGGTTTGCCATATTTACTTTCGCCAATTTGTAAATAAGGGGTATCTTGCGAAGTAGTGATAAAATTGCCTTGCGGATAAATTAAAAAAACTTTACTAGCTTGTCCGTCAATTTGCCCACCCAATAAAAAGCTCGACTCATTGCTCGTTTTTGATTTAGCCATGGCATCGGCATGACGACTTTGCTCAATTTGACTTAGTTGGCCAATATACTGCGCTACTTCGTGCAAATATTTACCCTTACTTATATCAAACTTAACATGAGGATCGTCTAAGTCGCGTTTTATTGCATTTATAACCGCTTGCGAGGTGGCTAAACTGCCCGAAGTTAATAGGGTTAATGAGCGATTACCTTCAAACACAAAATTCGTCATTTTGCTGTAAGTGGCTACATAATCAACTCCAGCATTAGTTCGTGAGTCGGATGCCAGCACTAAGCCTTTTTTTAAATTAATCGCTAAACAATAGGTCACGTTTTTTCTCTTTTAAACTGGAATAAGATCCAAAGCATAGGTTTTAATGTCAGCTTAGTATTTTGAAACCAGCGACAAATAAAAACAACTGAAAAATCACAGGATTTCTTTTAATCAAACAAGAGTTACGTATACTGAAACCGCAACTTTTTTGGGTTAACGGAGTACAAATGGCAATTCGTTGGGACAATTATGAAGTGGGTCAGTTTTATGACGAACTGATCAAAAACAAATCTATACCTAGACCCCATGCAAAAGCATTGTGTGACTATTTACATGGACTGACAGATTCCGAAATCAAAGAATACAAAGCGGCGGCAGAGTCGGCTATTCAGGTGATGGGCATTACCTTTAGAGTGTATAACGATGAAGAAGGCTCAATAGACCGCGCATGGCCCTTTGATATAGTGCCCAGATTAATTGAATTAAAAGAATGGCAATATATTGAAAAGGGCTTAAAGCAAAGAGTCAAAGCCTTAAACATGTTTATTGATGATTTGTACAATCAGCAAAACATCATAAAAGATGGCGTTTTTCCAGCTGAGCTACTCAAAAAATCCAAAAACTTTTTGCCTCAATGTAAGGGGTTTAGCCCACCTATGGGCATTTGGGCACATATTTGCGGCTCTGATTTGGTCAGAGATCATAAAGGCGATGTGTATGTATTAGAAGATAACCTAAGAGTGCCATCGGGTGTGTCTTACATGCTTGAAAATCGTCAAGTTATGAAACGGGTGTTTCCTGAAATGTTTGAGCAATACAACATTTTACCTGTTGATAACTACCCTTCTGATTTGTATGACATGTTGGCCAATATGTCGATGCGCGACATTGACGAACCAGAAATAGTGGTGTTAACGCCAGGCATCTACAACTCCGCCTATTTTGAACATGCCTATCTAGCCCAACAAATGGGTGCAGAACTCGTGGTGGGTGACGATCTAATTGTGCAAGACGACAATTGTGTTTATATGCGAACCATAAGTGGGCTAAGCCGAGTTGATGTGATTTATCGTAGAATAGACGATGATTTTCTTGATCCTGAAGTTTTTAATCCTGAGTCAACTTTAGGGGTGCCAGGTTTAATGCGAGCATGGAAAGCTGGCAATGTTGCCCTAGCCAATGCGCCAGGTTCAGGCGTGGCCGATGACAAAGTGGTGTACAGTTTTGTACCGCAAATAATTGAATATTATTTAAATGAAAAAGTGATCCTGCCAAATGTGCCCACCTATCGATGCCATGTCGAAGAAGAGCGGCAGTACGTGTTAGAAAACATCGAACAAATGGTAGTAAAACCGGCCAACGAATCTGGTGGCTATGGCATGTTAATCGGCCCTCACAGCGACAAAAAAGCCCATGACGAATTTCGCGATTTGATAAACAAAGATCCACGAAACTATGTGGCCCAGCCTATGTTATTACTTTCTACAGCTCCCACTATGGTTGACACCAAAGTAGAAGGACGGCACCTAGATTTACGTCCGTTTATTTTAAGTGGTAAACAAACCAAAGTAACCATGGGCGGCTTAACTCGGGTGGCCATGGTAAAAGGCTCAACAGTAGTCAACTCTTCTCAAGGTGGTGGCAGTAAAGACACCTGGATAGTAGACATGGAGGGAGAATAATTATGTTATCTCGAGTAGCCAGTAATTTATGTTGGATGGGACGTTATCTTGAGCGTGCCGAGAACACCGCTAGATTAATTAATGTCAACACCAATTTATTGTTAGATCTGCCTAAAAGCATAGTTTTAGGTTGGGAGCCAATAGTTGATATTATTTCAAATCGCCAACAGTTTTATAACGCCTATCAACAGGCCAGCGAAAAAAATGTTATTCATTTTATGGTGGCAGATGCAGAGCATGCAGGATCCATAGTGAGCTCATTAAACGCAGCGCGAGAAAACGCCCGAACAGTCAGAGAAATTATCCCTCGAGAAGCATGGGAGCAAATAAACGAACTATATTTATTTGCCAAATCGCATGGTCAAAAGGCAGAAGTTAGACGTTCTCGCTACGAGTTTTTATCAGAAATTATTGAGTCTATTCAAAAAATCACCGGCATTTTAGTTGGCTGTATGACGCATGACGAAGCCTATCAATTTATGAAAATCGGGCGTAATTTAGAACGCGCCGATATGACCACTCGAATTATCGATGTGCGTTCAGCTTCACTATTGCAAGAAACCGAAACTGAGCAATCCGCTTTTGAAAATCTACAATGGATGAGTGTTTTAAAGTCATTAACAGCTTATCAAATGTATCGCCGCGAAGTCCGTTTACGGATTCGCCGTTCAGATGTTTTGAAGTTTTTACTTTTAGAGCAGCGCTTCCCTCGTTCGCTTCTACACACACTAAAACAAGTGGCGGATTGTGTGGCGCAATTACCTAATAGTGAAAGAACTTTGAGTGAAATAATGTTAGTGCAAAGTCGATTATTAGAAGCCAATCCACAAACACTTATACAAGACAAATTGCACGCCTTTATTGATGACATGCAACTTGGTTTAATCAAAGTTTATAACCAAATACAAGATACCTACTTTTAATTCAGGCTTAGATTCAACTAATTAAAAAGTAAGACCCAATATACAAGGAGTAAAAATGCGCTTATTGCACACTATGCTGCGGGTTGGTGACTTAGACCGAGCTATTGCGTTTTATACAGAGGTGTTAGGTATGAAGTTACTACGTAAAAGTGAGAACTCAGAATACCAATATACTCTGGCATTTGTAGGTTATGGTGAGGAATCTGATCACACTGTATTAGAACTCACCTACAACTGGGGAAAAACCGACTATGAGCATGGTAATGCCTTTGGTCATATCGCCATTGGAGTGGAAGATATTTACCAAGTATGTGACTTAATCACAGCCAAAGGTGGAGACCTTTATCGCCAACCAGGGCCAGTTAAAGGCGGGCAGACAGTGATCGCTTTTGTACGAGATCCAGATGGATATGCCATTGAATTAATAGAACGGAAATAAAACAAACGATGAAATATTTTTTTATGGGATTATGCATGCTGATCTCGGGTTGCCAAGTAATGCCAATTAATGACTCATCAATAGCAGCTAGTAAATCAACTATTTATAAGCCTTTAGTGATTGCCCATCGCGGCGCTTCGGGCTATTTACCCGAACATACTTTAGAAGCTGCCACTTTAGCCTATGCCCAAGGTGCCGATTATATTGAACAAGACCTTGTGGTGAGCAAAGATCTGCAGCTAATTGTGTTACATGATATTCACCTAGAAACTGTGACAGACGTGGCCCTAAAGTTTCCTAACAGACAGCGTAAAGATGGGCGATTTTATGTGCTGGACTTTACTTTAGCTGAACTTAAAACCCTAAAGGTGCATGAGCGAAAAAATGCTAAAGGCTCACCGGTATTTGCTAAACGTTATCAAGGCAATGCAGAGTTTAGTATTGCCACCTTCGACGAGCAGATTGAGCTTATCGGCCAATTAAATCGCCAATTTAACAAAAACATAGGCTTGTACCCTGAAATTAAGTCGCCCAGCTGGCACAGAAAACAAGGGGTAGATATTAGCCAGTTAGTTTTAGATAAATTACGCGCACATCAACTCGATGATGCCAGCAAAGCTGTGTATGTTCAGTGTTTTGACTTTAACGAGACCAAACGCTTACGTCAGCAATTAGGTGCTAAAGTAAAACTTATTCAATTGATTGCCGACAACAGCTGGAATGAATCGAGCAATGATTATACTTATCTAACTACCCCTGAAGGCTTAAAAGAAATCGCCAAAGTCGCTCAAGGCATTGGCCCTTGGATCCCGCAGTTAGTGGATTTACCCACTCAACAATCCACTGGCCTAAGCAAGTTAGCCCATGAACTAGGTTTAAGCATTCATCCTTACACTTTTAGAAAAGACAGTTTACCTAAAAATGTTTCGTCGTCAGAGGCGCTAAATATGCTATTTAAAATTGAAAAAGTGGATGGGATCTTTACCGATTTTACCGACACTGTGGTCACCCATCTAGCCAATTAATCAGTTATAAAAAAGAGCTTAAGCCATGCAATCAACTCTAGATAGCCAAACCCTACGTCAGCAACTTAATCAAGCTACAGTAAAATTAGGGGATATAAAAAAACAAGCCAAAGCAATCAAACAAGATCACCAGTTAGGCTTAAATTTATGGGCAACAGCGCAGCTTAATTCTAGACTCTTAGCTGTACTAATTTTTGATAAAAAGCGCTTAGAAATACACCTAATAGAACAGTTAGCCGCCGACATTTTGTCTCATTCAGAAGAACAGGCCTGTCAGCTAGCAGATTGGTTAATGGCCAATCAATTAATGAAAAGCAAAGCCACAATTGAATTATTGCAAACATGGCAAAACCACAACAATGCGTTTTTACGTCGCTTGTATTGGTATCATCAGGCGCGTTTACGCTGGATGGGACAAACACCGCCCAACAACAGTGCAGAGCTGTTATCTATCTTAGAGCGAGATATGGCTAATGAAGTACCTGTGGTTCAATGGGCCATGAATTTTTGCGCGGCGCAAATAGGCATTTACCAATCCGAGCTCCGTCAAAGATGTATAGCCCTTGGAGAAACAACTAAATTGTATAAAAATCAAAAAGTCCCCAAAAATTGCACACCAAACTATTTACCAGAGTTTATAAGAATTGAAGTGGAGAAAAAGACCTAGCTTTAGAGCTTTGGTAGCAGGGATAGGCATACTGATTTTTAGCCAAAAGCGAGTTTTATTTAGGGCATAAAACTCGCTATAAATTGTTTTCTATTAAGTCAGGCAGTTTTAGCTTAGCAAAGAACTAACCTGCTTTTAGGGCTTAGTCATTCTTATCACTACCCTGCGATTTTTAGCCCGGCTAGTTTCATTGGTATTAGCAGCTACGTGTCTACGTTCACCATGGCCAGTTATGTCTATGCGCTCAGGTGACACTCCCATAGAGCTAAAGAAATCTTTAATTTTCTGTGCCCTTTTAATGGAAATTTCTTTGTTGATGGCACGGCCACCATAACTATCGGTGTATCCATCTAGTAAGACCAATTCTAAGTCGGTATCTTCTTTTAAGTATTCACCTATCATGGCCAAACGTTTTTGGGAATATTTGGTCAGTTCAGTATTATTAAATTGATATGTCAGTACTGTGTAAGCAATATCTTGAAAACTGAAAGGCAATAAGTTGGCAACGCATTGGGCAAATTCTTGATAAGGCTTAGCAAAGTTACTGGCATTTAAACCAACTGCCACTTTGTCGTATTCATTGTACCAATCTTGGTAATAAATGGTTGGCCAGAAGCCTTTTTCTAGCTCAGATAACATTGTCCAGGCTGCTTGTTCGGGTAAATCGCCATTGTATTGTTTACGAATAGTCATATCGGCAATATTGCGTTGCACCTTTCCCGGCATCCACTTAGGCGGCACAGAATAAACCGCAGCAACGCCATAAGATTTGGGCAAACGCAACATATCTAGCTCAAATTCCATATTTAGCTGCTTTGACGCCATACTGCTAAACATGGCTTCACCGTAACCTGGCAAAGTATGGCTTAAAGTACATTGCAAACGACTAGCATCTTTAAGTTGCCACATAGAGTCTTCAACATTAGCGTTATATTGCCTTAATGCAGCCGCGACATGGTTAGAGATTAACAACATGCCAATGCACAAAGTTGAAGTGAAAATTTGTTTAATCATGAATAACTAGCCCCCGCTACTAGCTAGTATATCGGCCAAAATCCAAAAAGATTAAAACTAAATTTATTTCTTTATAATTTAGCTGCAAAGGATTAACCCAAGCTTTAGGCAATTTACACTAGCTACTGGTTTAGAACCTTGCGATAATTAGCCTTCATACAAGATTAAAAGGTTTCCATGTCAGTTTCATTAGAATTAAAAAATCGTTTTAGAGGATACTTTCCCGTCATAGTAGATGTTGAAACCGCGGGATTTAATGCTAAGAGTGACGCTTTATTAGAAATAGCCGCAGTCACAACCAAAATGGATGCCAATGGTTACTTTCACCCAGACAAAACTTTTCACTATCACATAACTCCTTTTGAAGGGGCCAATTTAGAAAAAGCAGCCTTAGACTTTAATGGTATCGATCCTTACTGTGCTTTACGTGGTGCGCTAGACGAAACCGAGGCTTTAAAAGATTTATGTAAAAACATTCGAAAAGAACAAAAACAAGCCGACTGTCAACGCTCTGTAATAGTGGCGCACAATGCTGCTTTTGACCAAGGCTTTGTTAATGCTGCCATTGAGCGTAGCAAGATTAAGCGTAGTCCTTTTCACCCATTTGTTTCTTTTGATACCACAACTTTAGCTGGCTTAGCCTTAGGCCAAACCGTTTTAGTAAAAGCCTGTATGGCTGCCGGTATAAGCTTTGATCAAAATGAAGCCCACTCTGCCCTCTACGACACCCAAAAAACCGCTGAGTTATTTTGTTTTATAGTTAATAAATGGCAAAGCTTAGGTGGTTTTCAAACTGCTCCAGAGCCTTAATAATACGCAATTAAATTTTAATTAGGACAGCCGTTATATTTTCAGATAAATATATCGTATGGCTAATAAGCTAGAAAATTTTAGATAAGGTCATCAAATCAGCTGAGCCTTTACTTCAATATAAAACCATTAACTCCCCCCATAGTTGCAATGTTTTTTTAGCCACGGAATTAGACCTAAGTAACGAATAGCAAACAAAAAAAATCCTATGATAAAAATCATAGGATTTAATTTTAGCTTAAAAGTTATTAAGCCTTATATCGCTTAACACTTAGCTTTGGTGGCCTAAGTGTTAACTTTAATTTTTAAAGCTTGTCAGCATTTTCGCTTAGGTAGCTTGCAACGCCTTCTGGGCTATCAACCATACCTTTAGAGCCTTCTTGCCAACCCGCTGGGCAAACTTCACCATGTTCTTCGTGGAAGTTAAGTGCATCAACCATACGTAACATTTCGTCAATGTTACGACCTAAAGGAAGATCGTTTACGACTTGGTGACGAACATTACCCGCTTCATCAATTAAGAAAGAGCCACGGAAAGCTACACCTGCTTCTGGGTGCTCAACGTCATAGGCCTGACAAATTTCGTGTTTTACATCAGCAACTAGGGTGTACTTAACTGGGCCAATACCACCTTCGTTAATAGGAGTATTACGCCATGCGTTATGGCTGAATTGAGAATCGATTGAAACACCAATGACTTCTACACCGCGCTTAGCAAATTCTTCGTAACGTTTATCAAAAGCGATTAACTCTGAAGGACAAACAAAAGTAAAATCTAGAGGATAAAAGAATAATACTGCTTTTTTACCTTTAATTGCTTCGCTTAGGGTAAAGCTATCTACAATTTCTCCGTTTCCTAATACAGCAGCTGCAGTAAAATCTGGGGCCGGACGACTTACTAATACACTCATTTCACTTCTCCGTTTAAGGGTTGGGGATCTTAAGCTTTAAACAAAACACCTAAGACGATTTCTAGTTTGAATTCTAATTAAGACATATAAGTACAAATCACTAAAAAACAACATTTAAAGTTAAATTAATTTCATTAAATAGCGGATTTTAGCTTAATTAAAGACAAAGTTACCTTGAGTTGTTTAATTATTCATCTTGACCTTTATGCAAATAACAATTATTCTTATTTGCATAACGATTAATGAGGTGTTTATGTATATTTGTGTTTGCCACGGCATCACCGACAAAGCCATAAAAAAAGCTGTGATAGAAGACGGTGTGGGCAATATGCGTCAATTAAAACAACACCTTGCCGTTGGAACACAGTGTGGTAAATGTGTACAAATGGCACAAGTGATCATAGATAATGCAGTTATAGACGAATCTTTGTTTAAAGAAGTCAGTTAAGCATTTAAAAATTAACAACAAAAAAGCCAGTCAAAATTGACTGGCTTTTTTATTGCTTAAATCAAAATCTAGTTATTGAACATAAGCTTCATTGGCTTTAACCGTAAGCGGATGATATCCGGCTTTTGCCTCAGCAAAGGCTTTTTGCGCCATGATTTTACCTTCAGGCGTTTTTGCCAATGCTCGATACAAAGGTTTAACTAATTTATTGCGGCCAATGCTCGTTAAATAATCATGCAAACGCGTAAAGGCTGGTGTGTACCAATTATTAACACTTATCAGTAACCAACTATGGGCAATTTCGTTATTCTGACTTTGAGTTAACTGCATGGCCTGATCTAATTCGGCTAACTGTGATTGGCTTAACTGACTAGGCATATTATTTAAAAAATATAACCATTGGTGCACTACCCAGGCTTGACTGTCAATGTCTGAAGCCGCTATCTCACCGGCTAACCAAGCATTTCTAGCGTTATCTACTTGACTAAAGGCATCAGATTCAGGCTTTGGTGCACCAGTAGGAATACCAGGCTCAAAAATCCATTGATTAATCTTAGCTTTAGACAGTTTATCTGCATGTTCTTTTAACAATGTATTGTCTAAATATTGGATAAATTCATCTGTGGTAATACTTTGAAAGGCAAAGTGTTCAAAGTAACCCAACAAAAACTGATCAAAGTTTGCTCTGCCAACTTTTTCTTCTAACTCACGTAAAAACAACGCACCCTTTTCATACGGAATATTGCTAAACACATCATCAGGATCACGACCACGTAAATCTATCGCCATTATTTGGTCTTGCGGGGCCAAGGCCTCAATATCGGCTTGAAGGTCTTGACGACCTAAAACGGCCTCCATTTCAAAGCGTTTATCACCATATACCATTTGCATAATTCTATAGGTTAAATAAGTGGTAAAGCCTTCATTTAACCATAAGTCGCGCCATGTAGCATTGGTCACAGTATTACCCGACCATGAATGGGCCAACTCGTGAGCAATTAACGCAACTAAACTTTTGTCACCCGCAATAACAGTTGGGGTAATAAAAGACAGTCTAGGGTTTTCCATTCCACCAAATGGAAAAGAAGGCGGCAGAATAAGCAGGTCGTATCTATCCCAACTATAAGGCCCAAAGTTCTTTTCAGTCACTATTAACATTTCTTCGGTGTCTGCAAACTCGGCAGCAGCGGCGTCCAGAATACCTTTTTCTGAATACACCCCAGTGCGCTCTCCCATAGCTTTAAAGTGTAAATCCCCAACAGCCAAAGCAATTAAATAAGACGGAATAGCTTGAGGCATAGAAAACTCATACACCCCATCTCTAGGAGTATTAGGTTCGTTTGATGCGCTCATTACTGCTAACAGCGCTTTAGGGGTGCGTATAGTAGCATCGTAAGTGACTCGTACTTGTGGAGAGTCTTGCAATGGAATAAAACTACGGGCATGAATAGCTTGCGCTTGAGTAAATAAGAAGGGGTGTTTTTTACCTGCAGTTTGTTCTGGGGTTAGCCATTGCACACCCGAGGCCGCAGGTGAGGTTTGATAATGCACCACTACACTATTAGCGTTTTTGGGCACCTCTATTGTCAAAGCTGCGCCTAAAAATGAATCTGCTTTGGCCAAGGTAAATGGAATCGCTTGATCTAAAGCCGTGACTTCAATAATCTTCAAATCACGGGTATCAAGAACTAATTCACTGGCGTCTGGATTGACTTTATCTAAGGCTAACTCTACCCAACCTTTTAAGATTTTTTGCTCGAAGTCTACACTTAGATCTAAATCTAAATGCGTCACTTTAATAGATTCTGGATTGGCAAAAGAGTGATAATCTTTGCCAACTTGAATTTGATTTATTGAACTAACTTGTTGATTTTCTTTAATAACGGAGTGATTACTAGCTTGTTGTGTAGACTGGGAGCAGCCCAAAATAAATACGCTGGCCAACGCGCCAAGTGTATGGGTAATTTTCATGTTTATACCTGTTAACTTTACAAAGTCTGAAGTGTGGCATAATTGTACTGAGATAAAAATAATTAACCACAGTGATTGTTTACCTTGATGTAACGAGGAGTAACTATGTTGAATCAAGATGGTTTAGATGATGAACTTTTAGCATTTAGAAACGAATTAAAAGACGTAACCCCCATTGCCCCAAGCGACAAAGTTTTTACTCAGGCAAAAGCCGATAGCCTTGCTAAACAATTAAAACGCCAAGCGATTGAATCGTCTCTGCAAAAAGCTGAAAACTATTTAACCAATTTAGGGGTAAAGCCAATTGATCCCTATGATCATATTAGCTACAAACAAGATGGGGTTCAGGATGGCGTATTTAAAAATTTACGTATGGCCAAGTATAAAATCGACTATGTCTTAAATTTACAACAACTTAAACTTGAATCTGCACAACAAGGCTTATTTTCGCAGATAATCAGCAGTCATAAACTTGGTCATAGAATGTTGCTTATAAAACATGGATTAGGCTTACATAGCCAGCCCTTTAAAGGGTTATTAAAGAGTTATGTTAATCATTGGTTGCGGCAAATACCCGAAGTCATCGCTTTTTATACCGCTCAATCAAGACATGGTGGCAATAGTGCGGTTTATGTTTTAATTAAAAAGAATCAAACAGACAAAGCCAACAATCGTGAATTGCATGGCAAAAAATAAACCGCTAAGTGGGCTATTTAACTAGCAATATGCTCAGAATTGACTGCTGACAAAGGAAGCTCTACAGCAGTAGGGGCGGATTTCGCCGAAGCACTAAAAATGGCAGCAACAATTAGTAAAATGACTGTGACTAAGACTCCCGCTAAGCCAAAGCCTTTATTTGAACGATTCATGCGCGTCTCTTATTATTTTTTAATTTTTTCAAATACATCATTTTTCTCAGTTAACAAGCAGAAGTTGAACTCCGTGTCAACATAACAGCCAATCATAAGCACTATTTTACTGATAAACAAGAGGTTTATTATTTATTTGAAAAAATAACTTGATAATCATCAAACTTTGGGTTTAGCAAAGCAATTCTGGCTATAGGCTCAACAAGATCAACTAGCCAGAATTTTAATGTTATTAAACTAATTTTATTGCTTTAATCACTATCTCTTAAGCTAAGTACACTCGAGCATTTCTAAACATGCGCATCCAGGCACTATCTTCTTGCCATTCTGCTGGGTGCCATGAATTTGCCACAGTTCTAAACACCCGTTCTGGATGTGGCATCATAATAGTAGCCCTGCCATCTGCACTAGTGAGTCCTGCTATGCCTAAAGGTGAACCATTGGGGTTGGCTGGGTAGCTTTGTGTCACTTGACCGTAGTTATTAACATACTGCAGGGCAACACTGGCTTCTTGTACTGCTTTTTCTGCACCTTGTGGTAAAGCAAACTCTGCCCTGCCCTCACCATGAGAAACGGCTATAGGCATGCGTGAACCTTGCATTCCCGCAAAAAATATTGAATTACTGGGTGGTACTTCTACCATTGCCACACGCGCTTCAAATCTTTCAGACTGGTTGGTCACAAAGTGTGGCCATAACTCAGCGCCAGGGATCAAGCTTTTTAAATTAGACATCATTTGACAGCCATTACATACACCTAAAGAAAAGGTGTCTTGGCGGTTGAAAAACTCCGAAAATTGATCTTTCGCTTGGGGGTTAAATAAGATGGATTTAGCCCAACCTTCACCTGCACCTAAAACATCGCCATATGAAAACCCGCCACAAGCCACTAGACCTTTAAAGTCTTGTAGTGACAGGCGACCAGCTAAAATATCACTCATATGCACATCAACTGCGTTAAACCCTGCACGATCAAAAGCAGCAGCCATTTCTACATGAGAGTTAACCCCTTGCTCACGCAAAATTGCAATTTTGGGCGCTAAGCCTTTGGCAATATAAGGGGCGGCAACGTCCTGATTCACATCAAAACTTAGCTTTGCATGTAAACCAGGATCTTTGACATCTGCTTTAGCCTCATATTCTTGCTCTGCACATTTAGGGTTGTCTCTAAGCTTTTGCATTTGTCTGGTGGTTTGCGCCCACATTTGACGGTAGCTAACCCGACTATTTTGTAGAATCACTTGCTCATTTTGACTAAAAATTATCTGGTCTGAATGATTAAGTTTACCAATTGAATGCACTTCATTTTGCAAACCATGCTGAGCAAAGACTTTTAATACATGGGCTTTATCCGCATTTGCAATTTGCACTACAGCGCCTAGCTCTTCGTTAAATAAAAGTTCGATTGCTGAGCCAGTTAACTCTGATAAATCAATATTCAATCCGGTTTTACCGGCAAAGGCCATTTCTACTAAAGTAGTAAATAAACCGCCATCTGAACGGTCATGGTAGGCCAATAAACGCTGTTCGTGCACCAATTGTTGTATGGCTAAGAAAAAGCCTTTTAACAAGGGGGCTGAATTAACATCTGGCGCACTATTACCTAATTGTTGGTAAACTTGGGCTAAACAGGATCCGCCCAGACGATTTTGACCTTGCCCTAAATCGATTAACAATAATTCGCTGTTGTCGATTTGGGTATTTAGCTCTGGAGTTAAGGTTTTACGAATATCTTGCACTGCACCAAATGCAGTAATCACCAAAGACATAGGCGAAGTCACCGCTTGTTCACCCTGCTCATTTTGCCAAGTGGTTTTCATTGACATTGAATCTTTGCCTACGGGAATAGTGAGATCCAATGCTGGACACAACTCCTCACCTACAGCTTTCACCGCCTCGTACAAACCTGCATCTTCACCAGGGTGGCCTGCCGCTGACATCCAATTGGCTGACAAATTAATACGTTTTAAATCACCAATATCGGCTGCCGCTATATTAGTTAGGGCTTCACCGACTGCCATTCGAGCAGAAGCCGCATAGTTAATTAACGCCAGAGGGGTGCGCTCACCCATAGACATAGCTTCACCTTGGTAGCTATCAAAGGCACTAGCTGTTACCGCCACGTCTGCAACGGGCACTTGCCATGGCCCCACCATTTGATCGCGTGCTACTAGGCCAGTTACCGAGCGGTCGCCTATGCTAATCAAAAAGGTTTTTTCTGCTACTGTAGGCAAGTGAAGTATGCGCTGCGCCGCCTCAGATATGTCCATAACACTAGTATCAACAGCTGGGCTAGTTAGGCTTTTTGATTCTACATTGCGGTGCATTTTAGGCGGCTTACCTAAAAGCACATCTAATGGCATATCAATTGGTTGATTATCAAAATGCGAATCAATAACTAATAAATGTGGCTCTTGTGTTGCTTCACCTACTACTGCAAATGGAGCGCGCTCTCTTGCACAAATTTCTGCAAAACGCGCTAAATTTTCAGGGGCGACAGACATCACGTAACGCTCTTGCGACTCGTTACACCATACTTCTAGGGGTGACATGCCTTTTTCATCGTTAGGCACCTTGCGTAATTCGAACTTGCCTCCGCGCCCTCCATCACTCACTAATTCAGGGAAGGCATTGGATAAGCCGCCTGCGCCAACATCGTGAATAAACTGAATGGGGTTGTCGTCTCCTAATTGCCAACATTTATCTATCACTTCTTGGCAACGGCGTTCCATTTCTGGATTACCCCTTTGTACTGAAGCAAAGTCTAAATCTTCATTTGACTGACCTGAGGTCATAGATGAAGCGGCTCCTCCACCTAAACCTATATTCATGGCCGGTCCACCTAAAGCAATTAACTTTGCCCCAACTGTGATCTCGCCTTTTTGAATATGTGGTTTACGAATATTACCCAGTCCACCAGCTAACATTATAGGTTTATGGTAGCCACGTACTTCTTCGCCGTTAAAGCTTTGCACTTGTTGTTCATAGGTTCTGAAATAACCCAAAATACTTGGACGCCCAAACTCATTGTTAAAGGCGGCTCCCCCTAAGGGGCCTTCGATCATTATGTCGAATGCACTGACAATACGCGCAGGTTTTCCATAGTCCTTTTCCCAAGCTTGGGTAAATCCAGGAATACGTAAGTTCGACACTGAAAAACCCACCAATCCGGCTTTAGGTTTTGAGCCTCTGCCCGTTGCCCCTTCATCACGAATTTCCCCGCCTGAGCCGGTAGCAGCGCCCGAAAACGGAGAAATAGCAGTTGGATGGTTATGGGTTTCTACCTTCATTAAAATATCTATATCTTCATGATGGTAACGATATTGGTTGTTTTCGGGATCAGGAAAAAAGCGACCAGCAAAACTGCCTTGCATCACAGCTGCATTATCTTTATAAGCTGAGTGCACATTTTCACCACACTGTTCGTAGGTGTTTTTAATCATTTTAAACAAGGACTTAGCTTGCTTTTTGCCATCAATAGTCCAATCGGCATTAAATATTTTATGGCGGCAGTGCTCTGAATTGGCCTGAGCAAACATATATAATTCAACATCGTTCGGGTTGCGCCCCAAACGCGTGAAGTTTTCAAATAGATAGTCCACTTCATCATCTGCTAAAGCTAAGCCTAAGTTTTGATTAGCCTGCTCTAGGGCAGCTTTGCCTTGACCTAATATGTCTATTGAAGTTAGTGGGCTTGGTTCATTATGTTGAAACAAGGCCTGCGCAGAAGTCAGGTCACTTAGTACCACCTCTGTCATGCGATCATGTAAAAGCGATTGCACTAACTGCCATTGTGAATCACTTAGACTGTTGCTTTGCACATAATAGGCAACACCACGTTCAATTCGCTCAATTTGTTGTAATCCACAATTATGGGCAATGTTTGAAGCTTTTGAAGACCAAGGTGAAATGGTGCCTGGCCTTGGCACAACCAACAACAGTTTGCCAGTAGGCTCATGCTGCTGCATAGCAGGCCCATAAGTTAGCAATTTAGATAAAATATCCTGTTGTTGCTCTGATAACTCGTCAGTGGCGTAGGCAAAATGCACATATTCAGCATACACAGCGTCTATGCTTAATCCGTGAGCAGCAAATTCAGCCAGATGTTTTTCAACTCGAAAATCGGATAACGCTGGGGTACCACGAAGCACTAACATAATGATTTTACCTTATAGCTAACACACTTTATTTTGTTAAAACAAAGGGTTGATAAAAAGAGGAAATTTAAGCCGCGGATTATAGGGTAATTTGACCAAATTGATAAGCTTAGCGAAGCTTAAAAATGCAATTATTCTGTTTTAATTCATAACTTTAGCGCCAATTCCACATGACCAAACGGTCTACTTTTTTGATAGTCAAAATATAAACACTGGATGAATGGGTTAATTTTGGTCACAATACAAAAGTTGACTAATTTTGAGGAAAGCATGATTAACTTGCCCCGTTCGTTTGTATTATTTTGCCTGCTCGTTTTGGCAAGCTGTAATGAGATAAAACAAAGTTCTAGCTTGGCTGAAGTGTTAGAGGCGGGAGTATTAAAAGTTGGCACCACCTATGGGTTAACCACTTATTATAATGGAGCAACCGGTCCGGTAGGTTTTGAATACGAATTAGCCTTAGGGTTTGCCGATTATTTAGGGGTCAAACTCGAGGTCTTTCCTTATTATAATCTTGATGAGCTTTTTCCTCAGTTAGAAAACCAACACTTAGATTTAATAGCAGCAGGGATCAGTGTTAGCCCACAGCGCTTTGAGGCATTTAAATTTGGGCCTGGTTATCAAAGTGTGAGTGAAAAACTGGTATTTAAACAAGGCAAAGATTGGCCTCGTTCAGTAAGCGATTTAAATGGTGAGTTAGTCATTGCTGCTGGCAGCAGCCATCATGATTCTCTTTTAGCCTTGCAGCAAGAATATAACCAACTTAGTTGGCAAGTTACCGACGATAGCGACATGGAAGAGTTACTAGAAATGGTGCTTAACGAAGAGTTGGACTACACAGTTGCTGATTCAAATATTTTAGCCTTAATGCGTAGGCGGTTTCCTGAGTTAGCCATAGGTTTTTCTATTAGTCCAGAACAAGACATTGCTTGGGCGGTAAACAAAAACCGCGATGATTCACTGCTTTCTGCTTTAATCGAATATTTTGGCATGATCCAAAATAACGGCACCTTTGCTGCCTTAGAAGATAAGTATTTTGGCCATGTAAGACAATTTAACTATGTCGATACACGAGCCTTTATAAAACGAGCAAAAGAAGTACTGCCTAAATATAAAAATTGGTTTATGCAGTACTCAGGAGACTTAGACTGGCGTTTACTGGCTGCTATGAGCTACCAGGAAAGTCATTGGCGACCCAATGCCAAATCTGTTACTGGTGTTAGAGGCATGATGATGCTGACCTTAGCCACGGCTAAGGATTTAGGCATAGTCTCTAGGCTAGATCCTGAACAAAGTATAAAAGGCGGTGCCCAATATTTAAGTAGTATTTTAAAACGTATTCCCGACCGTATTGAATACCCAGATCGACTTTGGTTTGCCTTGGCTTCATACAATGTAGGCTTAGGCCACTTAGAAGACGCTAGAGTGTTAACCCAAAAACAAGGCGGTAACCCAGATCTTTGGGTAGATGTAAAAATACGTTTATTGCAGCTTAGACAAAAGAAATACTATAAAACCACTCGCTATGGCTATGCGCGTGGAAATGAAGCGGTACAATATGTAGATAACATTAGGCGCTATTACGACACCCTGGTTTGGTTAGATGAGCAACAAGCTTCAGAGCTTGAAACAGACTCTGAAGCAACCACCGCCAACACTGACACTACTCAGGAAGAACTCAACTTAGGTCAATAAAAGTAATTCATACCTAATGCAAAGACTTGAAATTGCCCTTAAGTGAGCCCACTACTCTTACTACCTCAAATCTAGTCTTAGCTTATGTTAGCCTTGTGCCAAGCTATAGGGCTGTCATAAATTAGTCACATAAGGGCGCTAAGCTAGAACCAAGAGGTAAATATATATAAAAACTTTAAAGGAGGAGATAGATGAAAAAACCCCATACAAAACTACATCGTATACGTTTGGCCAACAATAGCCGTAGACGCCAACTGCTAAAACGAGCACATCAAAAAGTGAATCAACGCCGTCAGAATTTTCAAATCATTGAATCTACTGAAGAGTAGTCTGTTATCACCCTATCATTTTATTACTGACCAGACTTAAGTCGCTTTTTTTCTGCTCGGCGCTGTTTAAAGAAGCTAGAAAGGATCTCTCCACACTCTTTTGCTAACACCCCTTGGGTAACTTGTACTTGGTGATTCATTCTTTCGTCATTCAATAAATCTAACAGGCTACCTGCCGCCCCGGTTTTTAAATCAGTTGCGCCAAAAACTAGTCGTTCAATTCTGCTATGCAACAATAGGCCAGCACACATAGAACAAGGCTCTAGCGTGACGTATAAACTGGTATTCACTAAGCGGTAATTTTCAATCTTTTTACCCGCCGCACGAATGGCCTGCATTTCAGCGTGAGCAGAAGGATCATGGAGCTCTATGGATTGATTCCATCCTTCACCAATAATGGTATTGTTTTGTACTAGTACTGCCCCAACTGGAATTTCGTTTTGTTGCTTAGCCTTATGCGCTAAGGTCAAAGCATGGCGCATCCAGAATTCGTCTTGTTCGTTATTCAAAATCATTCTCTACATCGAATATGTGGTTAAAATAGTTATTTAATTGGTTAAATTCACTAAAGGTTACAATTATTTTAACGCAACTTTTAGCTAACCCATTGATAAATAACAATTTAACATAATGGCCAAAGATTTGCTTATTCATCATCATAAGCATAAACTTTTTTTATAATTTACTCGTTAAGGAGAAAACCTATGAACTTAACCGCGATTTTTATTGTTGGCATTGTGTGCTGGGCGTTGGTGGAATTAATCAAAACCATTAAACAAAACAACCAAAGCGAACAAGAAAACCATTCCCAATCCCTTGAAAGCCAAATAAACACTTTACAAGAAAGAGTCGCAACCTTAGAAAAAATCGTAACTGACGAAAAGTATGATTTAAATCGCCAGTTTGATGATTTGAAGAAAGATAAAGTTGCCTGATATCTAGAGCTAGAGATTAATCTAGCTAACTTGGCTCAGCAAGCTAATCCTTGGTTGATTCAAAGGCTACTGAGCTTTTTTAAGGTAAGCACAAGCATACATATTTAATAGCTTTTGTTGCTCGGCTTGAGGCAACTTGGCTAAACGGCTTTGCAAATATTCTGCAGCTGCGGCCAAATCCCCATCCGATTCTTGGCTAGTATGCGTTGTCTGTGTGAGGTTTAACATTTGTGCTGCCACTTCGCCGGTAGCAAAACATTGATAGCCAGCTAAAATTTCTTCATCAATTTTTGCCGCTACTTCTTTGGCATTCTCAAAATCCTGGTTTAAGACTTGGCCAAAATGCACGTGCACTCGGCCTTTTTTACCGGTAATGCCATTGACTATGCTTTGCACATCTTCATTGTCGGGTTTGTCGTAACTTCCCTCAGACTCTAATTTTTGCAATTCTTGGGCTTTGCTGATGTCACAGGGATCAAATTCATAAGAGATAGACACAGGTACAATACGTAGTGCCTTGATGTAATCCGCAAAGGATTGCTCTTTTGCTTTATTTAGGGTCAACATTGAGACTATTGCTGGGTTAGTCAGATCATTGCCATCTTTTGCCCGCCCTTCCCTTTGAGCTAACCAAATATGTTGACTCTGGGTATTTAGGGTAAATTCTATATATTCACTTAATAATTTAGCCGCTTGTAACTTTTCACGTCTGTCTGAGGCAGAGCGTTTAACAATAAAACATTTATTTAAGCGAATAAGATCAGCTACCCAGGCATTCTTTAACAGGTTATCGCCTACTGCAATTTGCACTGTATCTTGGCCATTTAAATGTAAGGCCCAATTCACAAAAGCGGGATCTAGAGCTATGTCTCTATGGTTACTAATAAATAAACACGCTTTAGATAGGTCAACTTGTTCTAGGCCACTGATAGTTAAGCTGCGGGTAGTGGTGGCAATCATGCGCTCCATATAAGGTTCGACTAAACGTTGAAAGCCACTTAAGGTATGGATTTTTTTGCTTTGCTTAATAATATATTGACGAGTTACAGCCTTTAACATGGGTCGCAAAAAGCTCGGCCAGCCACTAAACTTAAATGCCACCAAACTACTGATGAATTCATCATTATTAAATAGTTTAGGTAAAACCGTGGCCAAATCACCATCATCAAATGGGCGGATTGAGTCAAATTTACTAAGCATAGTGTTGATATTATCTCGTCTTAAAAATCAGCGCGTATATTGCCGATAAAATGATTAAGGAGCAACAGTGATTTTAGACGCTTATTAGTGCTCTGAGCAGTTGATTATTTAGCCTTTAGGCTAGACATGGAGTTAGTTTTCTGGGGTATGTAACATCTGCCAACTAAGCTCAACTTGACTATTTGCTGAGGATACAAAGGCACTTTGACCACTTAACATGACAGATAAATCCATAGTGCGTTCGGTCATTAGTGCCAAAGATTGGATCGCTTCCCAATTAAAACATGCCACTTCTATAGGTAAGTTGGTAATTTGCTGTTGTGAATCTTTCCACCACTTGGCAGATTTAGCGTTAAAGCTGTAGAGGTAACTGGCTTTGGCTAAGCGGCAAGATTTTTTTAATCGGTCAAAACTTGGCTCTCCCACTTCAATCCAACTTAGTATTTGATCATCTAGGCTTTTCAACCAAATGTCAGGCTCGTCTGTTGAACTCAATCCGCGGGTAAAAGTTAAACCTTGGTCAGGATCATCATACATATGTAGGCAATAGGCCAATAACCTTGCCATCATGCGCTCTTTGGTTTCTGAAGGATGTAGAGCTAAAGTTAAATTAGCCGAAGAATAAAAGTCATGATTAAGATCGGATAACGTCAGGTTTACTTTGTAAATGGTGGGTTTTAAGGCCATGTAAGCACTACTCTTATTGGCATGCCAAGTGACAATTGTCTTGCCTTCACTTGAGCTCTAACTTCATTTCAACCAAAGAAGCTTTAAAGCCAAGCTTTTCATAGGCTTTGATTGCGGGTTTATTTTCTGCGTAAGCTTCCAAATAGAAGTCTGTCATGCCCTGCGCTTTGCCCCATTCAATCAGGGATTTTATGACCAATTGATTAATGCCTTGCCCACGATGCGAGGGAGCCACATACATAAAACCCAAATAGGCATGTAAATCATGCACTAAATGGGCTTTTGAGGTTTTAATTCTGGCATAACCTGAGCCGACTATTTGGCCATTATCTTCTGCTACTACTACTGTGGATTGTTGCCCTTCAATTAAGGCTCCAATATCGTAATAACAAAATTGTTCGGCCTTTAAACTGCTATTTAATGGCCGCTCTGTGGCGATAATCCCTTGCTCAAATGTTTTAAGAATGGGTAAGTCTTGGCTTTCCGCATTTCTTATTATAATTTTTCCCATAGTCTCTTTTTATTATTGTTTTAACCTAGGTCGGTTTTTATTCCCACTCTATTGTGGCTGGAGGTTTACCAGAAATATCATACACTACCCGAGATATTCCGTCGATTTCGTTAATGATTCGATTCGACACTTTACCCAAAAACTCGTAAGGCAAATGCGCCCAATGGGCTGTCATAAAATCAATGGTTTCTACTGCTCTAAGCGACACCACCCAATCATACTTACGTACATCGCCCATCACGCCAACCGACTTAACCGGCAAAAATACGGTAAATGCTTGACTGACTTTATGGTACAGGTCAGCTTTGTGCAACTCTTCAATAAAAATTGCATCGGCTCGACGAAGCAAATCACAATATTCTTTTTTCACTTCACCTAATACCCTAACCCCAAGTCCAGGCCCTGGGAAAGGATGACGATAAAGCATGTCGTAAGGTAGGCCTAATTCCAGGCCAATTTTACGCACTTCGTCTTTAAACAATTCACGTAATGGCTCCACTAGCCCCATTTTCATATCGTCGGGTAAGCCACCTACATTATGATGCGACTTAATTACATGGGCTTTACCTGTTGCTGAAGCGGCAGATTCAATGACATCAGGGTAGATAGTGCCTTGTGCTAACCACTTAGCATCAACGAGCTTTTTGGATTCTTCGTCAAATACTTCAACAAACACGCGTCCAATAATTTTACGCTTGGCTTCTGGCTCATCGGTACCGGCTAAAGCGTCTAAAAATCTGTCTTCAGCTTCGATTTTACGAATATTTAACCCAAAGTGATTACCAAACATGTCCATCACTTGTTGACCTTCATCTAAACGCAACAAGCCGTTGTCAACAAACACACAGGTTAGATTTTTACCTATAGCTCGGTGCAATAACATAGCTACAACCGATGAATCTACACCACCAGATAAGCCTAAAATCACTTGGTCATCACCAATTTGTTTTTTCATTTTGGCCACTGCGTCTTCTATTATGGCCGCTGGCGTCCACAATTTTTCGCACTGACATACATCAAGCACAAAGTGCGAAAGTAATCTTTCACCTTGGCGGGTATGGGTAACTTCTGGATGGAATTGCAGCCCATAAAATTGCTTTTCTGGATGAAAAAATGCTGCAAAAGGACAGCTATCTGTTTTAGCCGTAGTAATAAATCCTTCAGGTGCTTGGCTGACTTTATCTCCATGACTCATCCAAACATCTAATAATGCATTACCATTGTCGCCAATATGATCTTCAACATTATTAAACAGAGCCATATTGTTAACAATTTCTACTTGGGCATAACCAAACTCGCGAATATCTGAACCTTGAACGGCCCCACCTAGCTGTTCGGCCATAACTTGCATGCCATAACAAATACCTAATACTGGTACGCCAGCTTGATAGACATATTCAGGTGCGCGTGGTGAATTTTGCGCATGTACTGATTCTGGCCCACCCGATAAGATAATCCCGTTGGGCTTAAAATCGCGGATTTGCTGCTCGCTAACATCCCATGCCCATAACTCGCAATAAACGCCTATTTCTCGCACACGGCGGGCAATTAATTGGGTATATTGTGAGCCAAAATCTAAAATTAAAATTCGCTGGTCGTGTATATCAATGCTCATTGGGTACTCTTTTAAGAATTAGATCCCCACAGGATTAAACACTTAACCCTGTGGGATAAAGATAATTAACCTAAACGGTAATTAGGGGCTTCTTTAGTAATACTGACATCGTGCACATGGGACTCGCCCATACCTGCCGCTGTCACTTTGACAAATTGAGGTTTAGTGCGTAACTCTTCTATGGTGGCTGAGCCAGTTAAACCCATAGCAGAGCGCAATCCGCCCATTTGTTGGTGAATGATGTTGGCAATAGGTCCTTTATAGGCAACTCGGCCTTCAATGCCTTCAGGTACCAGTTTTTCGGCACTTTTACTATCTTGGAAATAGCGATCAGATGAGCCATTGTTTTGATCCATTGCGCCCAAAGAGCCCATACCGCGGTAAGACTTATAATAACGCCCTTGGTATAACTCTACCTCACCCGGTGCTTCTTCGGTGCCAGCTAACATACTGCCTACCATGACTGAGCTTGCTCCTGCCACTATGGCCTTAGCAATGTCGCCTGAAAAACGAATACCACCATCGGCGATAACAGGAACATCTGTATCTTTTAACGCTTCAACCGCGTCAGAAATGGCTGTAATTTGTGGTACGCCACAGCCAGTGACTATACGTGTTGTACAAATTGAGCCAGGGCCAATACCTACTTTTACTGCATCTACACCAGCATCTGCTAAGGCTTTTGCCCCTTCACCTGTTGCGACGTTACCCGCTATAAGCTGTAGCTCTGGATAGTCCTGACGCACTTTAGTTACGCGCTCAATTACCCCTTGTGAATGACCATGAGAGGTATCAATTAATAGTACATCAACCCCTGCTTCTACTAGTGCTTTAATACGTTCGTCGGTGCCAGGTCCAACACTCACCGCTGCACCTACGCGTAAACGGCCTAAGTCATCTTTACAGGCATTGGGTTTACTTTCTGCTTTTTGGAAGTCTTTAACCGTAATCAAACCGGTTAACTTAAACGAATCGTCTACCACTAGAATTTTTTCGATACGATGTTCGTGCATTAGGTCAAGCACAACATCTGAAGAGGCACCTTCTTTAACAGTGACTAAATCTTCTTTTTTGGTCATCACACTTGAAATAGGTTGTTCAAGGCTGTTTTCAAAACGCAAATCACGACCTGTCACTATACCAACAAGGTTATTCGCTTTATCTACTACAGGAAAACCAGAAAAGCCATGTTGTTGGCTAAGAGTATTGATTTCGCCAATTGTGGCGGTAGGCAATACAGTGACGGGGTCTGAGACTACGCCACTTTCATATTTTTTAACCATACGAACATGCTCAGCTTGCTGCTCTGGGGTCATGTTTTTATGAATAAACCCAATACCACCTTCTTGCGCTAACGCAATAGCTAACCGTGCTTCAGACACAGTATCCATAGCGGCAGAAATAAGAGGGATATTTAAATTTACACCGCGAGTTAATCTAGTCTTTAGATTAGCAGTATGGGGGAGGACAGTTGAGTGGCCAGGCACTAATAATACATCGTCAAATGTAAGTGCTTCTTTAGCTATCCTTAACATGCAATATCACCTTTTAGTTGTGGTTTAATTGCGGCGCGATTCTAGCCGATTATCCTAGGCTCGTCTAGGGAAAAATAATAAAAAAGCCCTGAGATTTTTATTAAGCTTGGGCTTAATTCAGGTAAACTAGGCTTTCCTTTATTCTCAATACTTTATTCTTTTCATGCTACAAGCTTCGACTCCAACAAAAAACATTCTGACTGTAAGTAAACTTAACCAAATGGCGCGCTCTGTTTTAGAGAGTCAAATAGGACAAATTTGGTTATCTGCTGAAGTGTCTAATTTTGTTGCAGCGGCTTCTGGGCATTGGTATTTCACCCTAAAAGATAGTCGGGCTCAGGTAAAAGCCGCCATGTTTAAAGGTGCAAATCGAAAGGTACAACACAAACCTAAGGAAGGTGACAAGCTTTTAGTCAGAGCCAATATTGGTTTATATGAACCAAGAGGGGATTATCAACTAATAGTTGAGCATATTGAGCCTGAAGGTGAAGGGCTATTAAAACAACAGTTTGAAGCGTTAAAGCTAAAATTACTGGCTGAAGGACTCTTTGACCAAAGCCACAAAAGTAAACTGCCAGATACAGTATTAAAAGTCGGTATTATCACTTCTCCTACTGGGGCGGCATTGCATGATATTTTGACGGTTTTAGCTAGGCGCAACCCAGCAATTGAAGTGGTTATTTACCCGACTCAGGTTCAAGGAGACTTAGCTCCGAGCTTAATTTGCCAAGCCATTGCTATGGCCAACCAACGTCAAGAAGTAGATGTACTAATACTAGGACGTGGCGGTGGGTCAATTGAGGATCTTTGGTGTTTTAACGATGAACAAGTTGCGCGTAGTATTTTTGCTTCTAAATTGCCCATTATTAGTGCTGTTGGCCACGAAGTAGATATCAGTATTGCGGATTTCACTGCAGATATGCGCGCTCCCACCCCTTCGGCTGCGGCAGAGTTAGTTAGCCAAGATCAGCTGGCTCTTTTAGAACAATCAATAAATCAGCAAAATCGTTTAATAAAGGCCTTTGCTAGCATTTTACAATTACACAAACAAAAGCAGTCAACCCTAGAGCAGGGGCTATTGCGCAATCATCCACAAAAACGTTTAGAGCAAAAAAGTCAATTTATAGATCAATTACAAGCTCAACTTACAAGCTTAATGCAACAAAAGCTAACCCATAAAAAACAACATAATCAACATCTGCTAAGCAGGCTTAGTTTATGTTCGCCTAGGCAAACTGTACAAAGGCATCAACACAACCATCAAGATATTAAGTCAAGGTTGCTAAAAAGCATGCAGCTTCTGTTAACCGCCAAGCAGCAAGCTTTAGCCAATAATATGCATCTGTTAGATACGGTTAGTCCTTTATCTACTCTAGCAAGGGGCTACAGCATTAGTTACAAAAACAATGAAATTTTAACTAATTCAAAAACCCTACATCCAGGCGATACTCTAATCACTCGCTTGGCAGAAGGTGAAGTGCGCAGTACAGTAGAGCAAGTCAATTAAGATTTTGTATTGATTGCAATTAATACAATAAATAGAAATTGGGTACTTTTTGTTATATCTTTAATTGGTTATGCAACCAAAAAATAAATATAAATGTTAATGGACTCAACAGCACATTCTAAAGCAGCAACGAATAAAACCCGTAGCGCTATTGTTTTGGTGGTGGATGATAACCCAACCACAGCGGAGTTTTTGGTGTTGGCATTACAGCCCCACTACCGTACATTTTCAGCTTTGTCTGGTGAAGATGCCATTGGCTTTTGTGTGGCTCATGTCCCTGACTTAGTCATTCTCGATCAACATATGAATAATCTAGATGGCATATTGACCTGCAAAATGCTTAAGGCCATTCCAGGCATGGAAGACTGCCCTATTGTCTTTGCCACTTCTGATACTTCTCCAGATTTAGAAGTAAAATGTTGGGATGCTGGTGCCACTGACTTTATTCACAAACCTTTTGTTATACAAAGTTTAGTCAAACGTATTCATAAACATATTGAGTCTAAGTTAACCGATGACTTAATTGAAAACATGGTGTTTGTTGATCCCGCTTCGGGTTTATATAACCGTGGATTTTTTAACGACAATTACATCAAGCAACTATCATTAGCCAACAGATATGATGGCCCTTTGTCTCTAGTGATGTTTGAAGTGGTTAATAGCCCCTTGTATAGCAAAAGAGAGCCCACAAAAATATTAGATGAACACTTTAATTTAGTGGCAAAGATTATTGTGGATAACTTAGCGCAGCCAACAGATATTTTAACCCGTTACAGTGAAAACGAAATTGCCTTGCTAATGCCTGACTCTTATATTTTTACCGCCAAGCATTCGGTTAAAAAAATCATGGACAAATTAACCGAACTTAAACATGATCCTGCCCTGCGGCTGCAACAAGTTGTTGTCTCTGCCAGTATGGCCTCGTTAGATTCGTTACCCAAAAATGTTAGTTTAGTTGAACAAGCGCTAAATATTTTAGCAGAAGGTAAATCTGCCGAATCGACATCGCACAATGCCTATTATGTTGCCTAAAGTGCTGAAATTAGACTGGCTTTAAGCTAGTCGCAATTTTTAAACACACTTTAGGCCAAACAATACTTCATTACTTTTTGACGTGCTTATGCATGCGCATCAACTGACGGCGCTTTCTGCGTTGTGAGTCATTTAAACTACTATGATCTGTTTCATAGGGATTGTGACTTTCCCTAAATTCTATTTTTATGGGTGTACCCATTACCTTTAATGACTTTCTAAAATAATTCATTAGATAACGTTTATAAGAGTCAGGTAGGTCTTTTAACTGGTTTCCGTGAATAACAATAAGTGGAGGGTTGTAACCGCCAGCGTGAGCATATTTCATTTTCACTCTTCGGCCACGAACTAAAGGCGGCTGATGATCTTCTTGGGCCATATCCATAATGCGTGTAAGCATTGAGGTATTTACCCTTTTAGTGGCTGATGCGTAAGCTTCTTGCACCGATTCAAACAAATGCCCTACCCCAGTACCGTGCAACGCAGAAATGAAATGTAGCCTAGCAAAGTCAATAAAGCCTAAGCGTCTATCTAACTCGCGTTTAACTTCGTCTTTTATGTCTTTATTTAGGCCGTCCCATTTGTTTACCGCTACCACTAAAGAGCGACCTGCATTTAAAATAAATCCCAATAAACTGAGATCTTGGTCGGTTATCCCTTCTTGGGCATCCACTACAAACAACACCACATTTGATTCTTCTATGGCCTGTAAGGTTTTAACAATAGAAAACTTTTCGATTGCTTCAGAAATATTCTTACGCTTTCTTACCCCAGCAGTATCAATTAGCACGTACTCTCGATCATCACGCTCCATGGGTATAAAAATACTGTCTCTGGTCGTGCCAGGTTGGTCATAAACCACCACTCGCTCTTCACCTAAAATACGATTGGTTAAGGTAGACTTACCTACATTGGGTTTACCTACTATGGCTAACTTAATAGGAAGCGCTTGCAATCGAGCCAGTTGCTCTTCGGCATCTTCTTCTTGCAGTTCTTCTTCACTTTCTTCTGGGATGTGCATATCAGGAAAACGATCAGCAATAGGTGTCAGCGAGTGCTGTAATAACTGGGTCACACCTCGGCCATGAGCTGCAGCAATTTGATTCACATCACCTAAACCTAATGCAAAAAAATCGGCACTTTGGCTATCACCATCAATTCCGTCAACTTTGTTAGCTACCACATAAACAGGCTTGTCTTGTTTGCGTAGATGTTCTGCAATACCTTGATCGGCAGCTGTCATACCAGTGCGTGCATCGACCAAAAATAAGACAATGTCGGCTTCTACTATGGCCAGTAAAGATTGCTCTGCCATGGCCATATCAATGCCCTGCTCGTCGCCACTAATACCGCCAGTATCCACAACAATAAACTGTAGGCCTTCATATTTTGCTTGGCCGTATTTTCTGTCCCGTGTTAAACCAGGAAAATCAGCCACCAGCGCATCTCTGGTGCGCGTTAGGCGATTAAATAACGTAGACTTTCCAACATTTGGGCGTCCAACTAAGGCAACAACGGGTAACATAAACACATATCCTGTAGACAAAAACGGCTTGGGATCATTCCAAGCCGTTTATTATTATTTGGTGCGCCATCAGTATAGCGCACTCTAAATCACTATTTTGGCGTTTCAATCGCCACTAACTTTCCATCTCTGGTTTGGGTATAAAGGGTATGTCCGTCTACCACTGGTGAATAATAAATCCCTTCGTCTTCATCATCGCCCCCCACTTCCATACGCGAAACAATTTTACCATCGGCTTGGTCAAACCAATGGAGGTAGCCATATTTATCACCGGCTACTAGGTAATTTCCTACAACAGACACACCAGTCAACAGACGCTGTTTTAACGCTCCTTGACTCCACAACTCCACACCATTACGGCTATCCAGTGCATACAAATTGCTATTCACGTCTACTACAAATAAGGTGTTACCTGACATGGATAAGCGACTGTAAGACTTATATTCTCGTTTCCAGATAATTCGACCAGTTCTAAGCTCCACCGAAGCTAAGGTTCCATCATAGGAAATCACAAATATAGTTCCACCTGCCACTAAAGGCTCACTATCAATATCAACTATACGTTCTAGTTCAGTCACCCCAGTAGCAGCCGAAATCACTTGCTCCCAGGCGGTTTGGCCGGTTTCTAGAATATTCACTACTAATCTACCTGTAGCGGTGCCAAAAATAGCGCCACCATTAACTGCCGCTGGCGCTGATACCCCACGTAATGATAGAGGCGGTACATCAGATTCAGCCGACCAAAGCTCTTCACCTGAACTGGCATCTAGTGCAAAGATAAAACCTGAACCTGTGTTAACTAACACGATTCCTGCATCTATGGCTGGCGCTGCAAGTACTTCTCCTTTAACAGAGGTTTTCCATTTTTGCTCGCCTGTGTTGGCATCTAATGCAAATACATCACCGTTTTCTGTACCAAAAAATACCGTTTCATAAGCGACACTTAATCCACCGGCTATTTTTGCCGATAGGCCTGAAGACCATAAATTAGTTAACCTAAAACCTAAGCCTTTTTCACCAAAAGTTGCTAAGTCTTTTGACCAAACTTTTTTACCGGTTTTTTGTTCATAAGCCGCCACTAACCCTTGGCGATTCGCAGCAAAGACTTTGTTATAGGCAACCGCAGGACTTAGCTTTGAATAATACTTGCCAATGCCATTACCTAAATCTTTTTCCCATAGTTTCACTGGGGTAAATTGCATTTGAATAGGCTTTAGGCGACGAATTTCTAATTCATCATCATCATAAAACCAGTTGCTCATTGTGGTGCAACCAGACAACATCAGCGAACCTACTAAAATCAACGCTCCAAAGGATTGCTTCACAATAACCACCTTAGCTATTTGCCGCTGTGGCTAAATTGTCTAGCTTCATTTTTAATACTTGGTCACGGGTGTTTTCTTCTAACGCAGCACTATAGGCGGCTCTGGCTTTATCAAATAATTGCTGTGCCACATACACATCACCTTTAATTTCTTGGCTTTGTGCAGCAAAAGCCGGATCGGTAATCTGTTCTATGGTAGCTAAAGCAGCGTCTAATTCGCCTTGTTCAATTTGAACTCGTGCAAGGCGTAAACGTGCAACAGATTGCACTGCTGTTAGCTTGGCTTGATCAGCCACTAAGGCTAATTGCTTTGCAGCTTCAGTTAAGTCAGAGCGTTCAATGGCTTGTTGAGCTAACTCTAATGCCATTAATAAGGCATAGCCTGTGTCGTTATGCGCTTGTAAAAAGGTTTTGGCATGGCTAAAACCTTCTTCATCTTTTAGCAAGTTTTCTGCTGCTTTTTCGTAAGCTACTGAGGCTTGTTCTTTGGCAGAGATTTGCGCGTCGTTATAATAACGCCAGCCCCATAAACCACCTAAACCTAATACCGCGCCAACAATTAATGCCGTGCCATTTTCTTTCCAAAAGCGTTTAATGGCTTCAACTTGTTGTTCTTCGGTTTCGTATTGTTCCATTATCCATTCCTCTTACTACATAGCCATCATTCAAGCGGCTTTGGTGATGTTAAATTATTTATTATTGGTGCTTAAAGTGAGCAAGCATAAATCCACTCAATTCACTTAACGCTAGTTTTTTTTGTGGTTTTTGATCACGTAAATACTTTACTGCAACCTGCTGTGATGCCATTTCATCTTGACCAATAATAAGCGCAATAGCGGCTCCACTTTGATCAGCACGTTTCATTTGTTTTTTAAAATTTCCACCAGCACAGTGATTCATTACTCTAAGTTGAGGAGCGGCATCTCGCAAGCTCTCACCAACATTGCGGGCATATTGTTCAACTGTTTCGTCCATAGCGGTGACATAAACATCTACAGGCGATGCAATATTTTGGTCAAGCCCTAAGGTCTGTAACATTAAAATTAAGCGCTCTAAGCCCATGGCAAAACCTACGCCTTGGGTTTCTTTTCCACCTAACTGTTCAACTAAACCGTCGTATCGACCACCAGCGCAAACTGTGCCTTGCGCGCCTAAGTCATCTGTTACCCACTCAAATACTGTACGATTATAATAATCTAATCCGCGCACTAAAGCTGAGTTAACTCGGTATTCGATACCCATCTTGTCTAATCGTTCACACAAGCCTTGAAAATGTTTTGCCGATTCTTCATCTAGGCAATCTATTAGTCTAGGTGCATTTTTTACCGCGGCTTGAACTTGTGGATTTTTACTGTCGAGTATACGTAAAGGGTTGCTTTCGAGGCGGCGTAGACTGTCTTCATCTAATTGGTCTTTACACTTGAGTAAAAAGGCGACCAATTGTTCTTTATAGGCCGCACGTGCTTCGGCTGAGCCTAACGAGTTAATCTCGAGTCGAACGTTTTTACTGATACCAAATTTTTTCCATAATCTGGCACTTAACAAAATAACTTCAGCATCTATATCTGGTCCGGCTAAACCAAAGGCTTCAACCCCAAACTGATGAAACTGACGGTATCGACCTTTTTGCGGGCGTTCGTGACGAAACATAGGCCCCATATACCACAAACGTTGTTGCTGGTTATATAAAAGTCCGTGTTCGTTACCGGCACGTACCACACTGGCGGTGCCTTCTGGACGCAAAGTTAAACTATCTTGGTTTCTATCGGCAAAGGTGTACATTTCTTTTTCGACTATGTCTGTCACTTCACCGATTGAACGTTTAAACAAATCTGTGCTTTCGACTATAGGTGTGCGGATCTCTTGATAACCATAACTGGCTACCACTTGCCTAATAGTAGACTCAACAAACTGCCACACCCCTGACTCAGTAGGTAAGCAGTCGTTCATTCCCCTAATCGCTTGAATTTGTTTTGACACAGACAATCATCTCTTTAGCAATAATTAAAAAAGCCCCGCATTATAGGGGCTTTAACTAACAAGGTAAAATGTTGAGGCTTGAAAAAGCCAGAAAATGTTAGAAAAAAACCAACTGGCTAGTTAATCCAGTTGTTTTATCGCAATCTTGTGGTTTTTATCTATTTGACTAGCTTTTGCACGAATGCGTTTTTCTAATTGGTCAACTAAATCGTCATTGGCTAATCGTTCTTTTTGACGTTTGCCATCTAAATAAAACCCACTCATGTTACGTGCACCGGTTAGACCTAAATCTGACACTTCAGCTTCACCTGGGCCATTTACCACACACCCAATAATAGACACATCCATAGGTGTAAGTAAGTCCTCTAGGCGCTGCTCTAACGCATTGACAGTGTTAATCACATCAAACTCCTGACGTGAACAACTCGGGCAAGCAATAAAGTTGATCCCTCTTGAACGGATACGTAGTGACTTTAAAATGTCAAAGCCCACTTTAATTTCTTCAACAGGATCGGCGGCCAAAGAAATACGAATGGTATCGCCAATCCCCTCAGCTAATAACATGCCTAAACCTACTGAACTTTTCACTGCACCCGCTCTAATACCACCCGCTTCGGTGATCCCTAAGTGCAAAGGCTGCTCAATTTGTTTAGCTAATTCACGGTATGCGCCTACCGCTAAAAATACATCAGAGGCTTTCACGCTAACTTTAAATTGATCAAAGTTTAATTTATCTAAAATATCCACATGTCGCATGGCAGACTCTACTAAAGCTGCAGGAGTGGGCTCGCCGTATTTTTCTTGCAGATCTTTTTCTAACGAACCACCGTTCACGCCAATACGAATAGGGATCCCCTTATCTTTAGCACAATCGACCACCGAGCGTACCCTTTCCATGCTGCCTATATTGCCAGGGTTAATCCTAAGGCAATCTACCCCATACTCTGCCACTTTAAGGGCAATTCTATAATCAAAATGAATGTCGGCAATTAGAGGTACAGAGACTTGCTGCTTGATCAACTTAAAGGCTTCAGCAGCGTCCATAGTAGGGACAGAGACACGTACTATTTCACCGCCCACGGCTTGAATACGATTAATTTGCTGCACTGTCGCTTGCACATCTGTAGTTAAGGTATTGGTCATAGATTGCACAGCAATGGGAGCACCATCACCAATAGGAACCTGACCTACATATATGCGTTTTGACGGACGTCTGTTTATAGGGTTTTGTGCAAACATAATGGTTTTTTAACTCTATTTGTTAAATGATTATTCTGATAGTGGCAAGGTAAATTTAGCTATGCGACCTGGCGAAATAAAACTCATATCTAATGGCTCGCCAGCAAATTGGATTTGTACGACTTCGGGCGCACCTAAAGTTACAGTAAAAGGAGGAATTCCAGTCACAGACATGACTCGCCCTTTCTTTTTAACTCCATAGGCAATATCTTCGCCTGTTGCATCAGTAAGACTCATCCAGCAATCATCGGAAAATTCAAACACCAACTCAATAGGCTCAGCCAATTCGCTCAAGCTATTAGCCGGAGGCATGTTTGTATCAACATTCGCGCCTGCCTGAGTATTGACTTCCGGTACAGCTTGTTCTGAGCTAGGTGTTGGTAGCTCGTCAACATCTTGCTGTGGATTAGCTTGCTGATCCTGTTGATTAAACTTGGGTAACTCTGTTGAATCTTCAGATAGCTCTTCAATTGCTAGTTCTGCCGGCGCCTCAACCACAACTGGCGTTTGTTCAACTACTAGTTCTGTTTCAGGTTGATACTGCTTACTCTCTGCACTGCTAGTGTCATCAACATCACTTTGCTGCCACCACCAGATTACTACTAAGGCAATAACCACGGCGATAATTAGGTAAGTAACTAACATTAATTTATCGTCGTTAGCCTGATTGGCTATACGCCGTGAAAAGCTTTGTAACTTGGCCGGCTCTTTTTTCTGAGTATTTAAATTATCAAAGGCTACCATTACCTCAGATTCAGGCACATCAACATATTTAGCGTAAAGCTTGATATAGCCCTTAATAAAAGTTAACGAAATATTAATGTCGTAATTGTCTATTTCTAGATCTTCAATTAATGACTTTTTAAGTTTAATTTTGTCTGCGATATCTTGGCTGCTAAGGTTTGCTTTTTCTCTGGCACGCCTAAGGATCTGCCCCGGTCCTGGCAGTAATTCTTGTTGTTGTTCGTCTTCTTCGTACATATAGTTCTATTACTCTACCGCTTTAGGGGGTACTAAAGATAATTTCATGCCTTGATAAATTGCTGATGCACTTTTAAGTGCATTCCATTCTATAAGGCGTTGCATTTTTATATTGTATTGCAGTGAAATTCGATACAAATTATCACCTTTTTGCACGACATGGAATCGAGCTGGGGTTTGCTCTGACTGTGAGCTCTTTGTCTCTATTTCTTTATCTAGGTTTTCTGTTTGAGCTTGGGTTGAGCTTATTGGTTCAATAACAGGTTTTGCCACTTTAGTGGGTGCGGAGTTAGTTTGACCAATATTAGCCAAGACTTTTTGTTCTTCTGCTAACAAGGCTTGAGTCTGAGTCGCGTTTGGGAAAACGCTAATCAACATGTCTCTATAACCTTTGGCCGTCATGTTATCACCTAATCCTTTGGCGATCTCAATCGACAAAATTAAGCTTTGCGGGCTAATTTGTGCAACTCTTTCATAACGTCTTAATATGCCTTGGGCTGCTTCATATTGCTGAGATTCAACTAAAATTTCAGCAAGTAAAAACAAACTACTGGCTCGGCCGGGCTGGTGATTAACCGCACTGCGCAAATATTGCTCGGTTTCTGAGATTAATCCTTGGCTATGACTGCACATAGCTAGTCTTTCATAGGTTTCAGCGGTATTAGTATAACTGCGGGTATTCACCGCTTTAAGAAAGTACTCTTTGGCTTTGTTGTAGTTTCCGTTAAGACATAAAAATGCCCCATAGCTATTGGCAATAACGGCGTTATTTGGCGCTAAGTCCATGGCATATTGGTAAGCTTTTTCAGCTTGTTCTAATTCACCTACTGTTTGGTAATAATAAGCCATAGCTGAATTCGCATCGGCTGATCTAGGGGCAAATTCTAACGCTTTGTCTAAGTTAAATTTAGCTTGGCTAAAATTGCCATTTTTAAGATAGGTTAAACCTAAGTCAACGCGATTTTTAGATGCCTTTAATTGGTCAATACTTTGGTTGGTGTTACTAGTACAGCCACTTATAACAAGTAGCAACACTAAAATACTACAACTTAGTTTTATCATGAGCTTCATTCAGGCCTATTGGTTATTACGCGTGTTAACTATTATTCTGCTATCTTGACTGAAATACTCTCGCCCTTCAGCTGTTTTTTCAACATTCTTTTTGTTCTATCCACTACATCCCCAACTAACTGGCCACAAGCGGCATCTATATCGTCACCACGAGTACGTCGAACCACTACTATAATGCCGTATTCCATTAATACTTTAGCAAAACGATCAATTCTAGAATTGCTTGAACAAGTGTAAGGCGAGCCTGGATATGGATTAAAAGGAATAAGGTTGATTTTGCATGGGGTATTGGCTAGTACTTTGGCTAATTGATGTGCCTGATCTGTGCTGTCGTTAATGCCGTTTAACATCACATACTCTACTGTGACTTTACCTTGATTAGCATTAGATTTGGCCAAATAGCGTCTAACGCTAGCTAAAAAGACCTCTATTGGGTATTTTTTATTAACTGGCACAATTTCATCGCGTAATTTATCGTCTGGCGCATGTAATGAAATGGCTAAAGCTACGTCTATTTGATCACCTAACATATCTAGGGCTGGCACTACCCCAGAGGTACTTAAAGTCACTCGACGTTTAGATAAGCCAAAGGCTAGATCATCCATCATCAGCTCCATTGCGGGCACTACATTTTTAACATTAAGCAGCGGTTCACCCATGCCCATCATAACGACATTGGTAATAGGCCTTTTAGCTGAATCATTATTTAGCCCAATAGTTGTAGCCACGCGCCACACTTGGCCGATAATTTCTGAGACTTTTAGATTTCGGTTAAAACCTTGCTGGGCTGTAGAACAAAATGTGCACTCTAGGGCACAGCCCACTTGCGAAGAAACACACAAAGTCGCGCGATCGCCATCTGGGATCCAGACGGTTTCTACTTCTTGTCCACCTTCCAGTTTAAGGGCAAATTTGATGGTACCGTCTGAGGCATTTTGTTGATAAGCAATTTCGGGAGCTTTAACTTCGCATTGAGCCTGTAATTTTTGACGTAAACCTTTATTTAGGTTGGTCATTAGATCAAAGTCAGACACGCCTTGCTGATAGATCCACTTCATCACTTGATCAGCGCGAAAAGGTTTTTCTCCCATGGCATCAAAAAAGGCGCGTAAACCGGCTCGATTAAAATCCAGAAGATTGGTTTTCTTAGCTTGGTTTGTCACCATTTCAACACTCACATTACACCTCTACACACAGTTACACTAAGTTAATTTTACCCTAACAATTAGGTTTTACAGTATTAAATTTTATACCAGTAACACAAAAGGGAGCCTAAGCTCCCTTTTTATATCACACGCAAATATTAGCGAGTACGTGGGCAGATTTCTTCATCGCTAAAGAAATAAGCAATTTCACGTGCCGCAGATTCTGGTGCATCTGAACCGTGACAAGCATTTTCGTCAATTGATTCAGCATAGTCAGCACGTAGAGTACCGGCTAAAGCTTCAGCTGGGTTAGTTGCGCCCATGATTTCACGATTTTTAAGAACAGCATTTTCGCCTTCTAAAACTTGAACCATAACAGGACCAGATGTCATGAAAGATACTAACGCGCCAAAGAAAGGACGTTCGCTGTGCTCAGCATAAAATCCTTCAGCTTGCTCTTTGCTAAGGTGCAACATTTTAGATGCAACAATTTTAAGACCAGCAGTCTCAAAACGGTTATAGATTGCGCCAATGACGTTTTTAGCAACAGCATCAGGCTTGATAATAGAAAAAGTGCGCTCTAAAGCCATTTTCTTTACTCCAGTATTAGTGACAATTAATCCTGTTAGGGATAGATAAAAATTTCGCGCGGATTATATGCAATTAGCGAGCAAATACCTAGTATAGATTGCATATTATTCCATTGACCTTAGAATCAAGGGTAAAATATTGCATAACAGAGGTGCGCTTGATTAAATTTTTGGTGTTAATTCCACTATTACTGAGTGTTTTGTGGGTTGGATATCTAAAATCTAAAGGATTTAGCTTAGGCGATGGTAAGCAAGGCTTCATTTACATTTTTGTGTTATCTGCAGTTATTGCCGCTTTTTATCTGAGTTTACTTTGGTTAACTCGGTAACTCCTTTCTCCTTTAGCAATGGCAAAAACTAAAAAAGAGCGAATATCGCTCTTTTTTAGTTATTCGAATCTCAATTTAGAAAATTTCGATATCGGCCTGAGCTTTTAACGACTCAATTACCGCACCGTATAAAATCTGTGACTTACTTGAAGCCAATCGATTTTTAAGCGCCTGCAATTGTTGGTCTGTAGCCTCTGGTGCAGAATTAACTGCCAGTAACTGGACTAAACCTACATCACCATTTGCTAAGTCAACCACTGCCGATTCACTATCAGCTAAGGTGAAAGTCGTTTCTACTAATGACTGAGCTAAGCTGGCATCATTACGCGTTAGATTTTGTTGTTCTTGCCATTCAAGACCTAAGCTAGCTAAAGTTTCAGCCACAGGCTGTTGTTCATCTAGAGCCAGTTTTACTTCTTGTGCCCAGTCTCTTGCAGCTTGTTGAGCGGCTTGCGCTGACAAGACTTGTTGAATGTCGGTCTTCACTTCATCTAAACTTTGGGTGCGCTCAGGTTCATACTCAGCGACTCGAATAACCATAATATGATTCTGGGCTAATTCGATCACATCACTGTTTACCCTGTCTTCAATCAATTCTAGACTAAATGCGCTGGCTAAAACTTGCGGTGCAGACACAGCTTGTGGCGCATTAAATCGAGCAAACAATGGCGTAGTTTGCACAGGCTTGCCGGCTATACCTGCAACTTCGTTTAAGTCATCAGGTACTTCAAAGGCCACCTCAGCCATTCTTTGGCTAATCGCATAAAACTCTTCTTCAGCTTTATTCGTTTTAACCTTTAACTCAAGCTCTTGTTTCACTTCTTCAAAAGGTGTGATTTGTTCAGGTTTAATATCAGTGAGTTTAATAACGTGGTAACCAAATTCACTTTTCACCACTTTACTGACGTCGCCAACCTGGGCTAAAGCAAAAGCTGCGTCTTCAAAAGCAGGATCCATTATCCCTTGAGTGAACCAGCCTAAATCACCACCGTTTTCTGCACTGAAAGTATCAGTTGAATAGGTTTTGGCTAATTCTGCAAAGTCTTCACCCGCTTGTACCTTGGCTAATACTTCTAAGGCTTGCTTTTCAACTTCTTCACTTTCTTCTGCACTTTCAAATAATATATGTGCCGCTTGACGCTCTTCTTCTGTGCGATAGTCGTTTAGGTTGTTTTGATAATAATCAGATATTTCTTGCTCTGTTACTTCGATAGCAGGCAATAAATCATCTAATTGCAATTCTACATAGGCTAAGCTGACTTTTTGCTCTGTATCAAACTGAGTGATATTTGCTTGATAATAAGCATCAATCTGTTCGTCAGTGACTTCAACTTGCTCTACAAACTTACTTGAAGGAACACTGATATAACGTAAGTCACGAGTTTGCTGCTGCATAAGATGCGCGGCACTGGCTTCACTATTTAGGGTAAATTCTGAACCTAGTAGCGACTGAGACAATTGACGACGAACCATATCGATTCGCATGTAATCTCTAAAGTTATTCGTTTGAAAACCCGCTTGGCGCAAAATAGCTAAATAACGATCATTGTTAAACTTGCCGTCGACCTGAAATTCTTGCATTTGCACGACTGCTTTTTTAATTTGCTCATCGCTTACACGTAATCCAATTTCTTTGGCAGCTTGATCTAATAACTTTTCACTAATTAGACGATCTAACACTCCTTGACGAAAGTTTTGTAAATACGCGGCATCGCTAGCCAAAGTTGCAAAAGCTTCACCAAATTGCTGCTCCATACGAGCTCTTTCGTTTTGATAAGCACGTTCTAATTCATCAAGTCCGATTTCTTCACCGTTGACTGTGGCAGCAGCACCAGAAGCAGATGAGTTGATATAACTACCTACTCCTGCAAAAACAAAACTTAAAATGACTAATGCTAAGATCCCCATTGCCCATGGGCCCTGTGATCCTTCTCTAATTCTTTCCAACATACTAGTGTCCAAACTCCAATTGAGCTGTTATTGATCAGCCAAGTTTTTAATTAATTAAATAGTCTTAGCCGTAAGCGCGCGGGATTATATACCAACTAGGTGCAATAATTAACGGTTGTTCGCTTTGAATAATAAAATATCTTGCCGAATTGCACAGGTTTACAACAGGTGAGTGTTTAATAGGTCGATAATGCTTGTTCTATATCGCCAGATAAACAAAAGGCGATGATAAATCATCGCCTTTTTAAAACAACTAAACTAAAAATTAGTTACAAGCGTCTTTAAGCGCTTTACCTGCTTTGAACGAAGGTACTTTAGCAGCTGAAATTTGAATAGTCTCACCAGTTTGAGGATTACGACCACTGCGAGCAGCACGCTCACGAACAGAGAAAGTTCCGAAACCAACTAATGCAACTTGGTCTCCGTCTTTAAGAGCTGTAGTAACAGCACTTGTCAATGCATCTAGTGCACGACCAGCTGCTGCTTTAGAAATGTCTGCGCTTGCAGCGATGTTATCAATAAGTTCTGACTTATTCACAATATGAACCCCTTCATTTGTTATTATACTTTTGGCCTGCACAATGCAGAGCCGAACGTTTATATCAAGCCTAAAAATTAACTTCAAGCTATATATTTACAATTTATTAACTTTTATTGAATCGTCTCAATCCCTTTTGTGACAAGGCGCTAAGCGAATCTGCAATAAAGGCTACCATAACTTTTTGCTTAGTGAAGCCCTTAAATGGAAAAAAATTGAAAAAAAACCGCAAAGCAGCTCATTTTTTGAGCTACTTTGCCTTTTTAACGGTAAATTTATCTGGCGACTCGGCTAAAGCCAACTTTAACACCTCTTCAATCCATTGCACCGGATGGATACTTAAATCTTGTTTTACGTTGTCTGGGATCTCAACTAAATCACGTTCGTTGTCTTTTGGAATGATGACAGTTTTAATTCCACCTCTATGTGCAGCTAACAGTTTTTCTTTCAAACCACCTATAGCTAACACTTCTCCTCTTAGAGTAATTTCACCTGTCATGGCTACATCACAACGTACAGGATTGCCTGTTAAAGTTGAAATAAGAGCTGTACACATAGCAATACCAGCACTAGGTCCATCTTTAGGCGTTGCGCCTTCTGGAACATGCACATGAATGTCACGTTTTTCATGAAAATCATCATTTATTCGTAAGGCTTCAGCTCGACTTCTCACCACTGTCATGGCCGTTTGAATCGACTCTTGCATGACATCACCTAAGGAGCCAGTAAAGGTGGTTTTGCCCTTACCTACTACCGAGGTGGTTTCTATGGTTAACAGATCGCCGCCCACTTGGGTCCAAGCCAAGCCAGTTACTTGACCTATTTGATTGGCCTTATCGGCTTTTCCATAATCAAATCGTTGCACACCAAGGTAGTCTTTTAAGTTATCTTGGGTGACCACTACCTGCTTAATCTTTTTATCTAATAGAATATTTTTAACTGCTTTGCGGCAAATTTTTGAAATCTCACGCTCTAAACTACGCACGCCAGCTTCACGGGTGTAATAACGAATAATGCCAATAATTGCACTTTCGTCTATCACTAACTCGCCTTCTTTAAGGCCATTTCTTGAGATTTGTTTTTCAATTAGATGTTGCAAGGCAATATTGAGTTTTTCATCTTCGGTATAGCCAGATAGACGAATGACTTCCATTCTATCTAACAAAGGCCCAGGAATATCCATACTGTTTGATGTGGCAACAAACATGACATCAGATAGGTCATAATCTACTTCTAAATAATGATCACTAAAACTACTGTTTTGCTCTGGATCTAGCACCTCAAGCAAGGCAGAAGAAGGGTCACCGCGCATATCAGACGACATTTTGTCAATTTCGTCTAATAAAAATAGTGGGTTTTTCACCCCAACTTTAGCCATTTTTTGGATCATTTTACCAGGCATTGAGCCAATGTAAGTACGACGATGCCCACGTATTTCAGCTTCGTCTCGCACGCCACCTAATGCCATACGTACATATTTTCTACCTGTTGCTTTAGCTATGGATTGCCCAAGAGAGGTTTTCCCCACTCCAGGTGGCCCCACTAAGCACAAAATCGGCCCTTTAAGCTTTCTGACTCTTTGTTGTACTGCTAGGTATTCGATAATACGTTCTTTTACTTTATCTAGACCATAATGATCAGCATTTAAAACTTTATCTGCTAGCGCTAAATCTTTTTTAACGACACTACGCTTGACCCAAGGTACATTAGTTAACCAATCAATGTAGCTGCGAACTACTGTGGCTTCTGCCGACATAGGCGACATCATTTTTAACTTACTTAATTCTGCCGTTGCCTTCTTTTTGGCTTCTTCTGGCATTTTTGCATCAGTAATTTTTTGCTTTAGAGCTTCAAATTCATCTGGCGTTTCGTCTAATTCGCCTAATTCCTTTTGAATGGCCTTCATTTGTTCATTCAAATAGTATTCGCGCTGACTTTTTTCCATTTGTTTTTTAACACGGGTGCGAATTTTGCGTTCAACCTGCAATAGATCGATTTCACTTTCCATTAGTGCCATTAAATATTCTAAGCGCTCAGTTACACTGAGCATCTCTAAAACTTTCTGCTTTTCAGAAAGCTTTAATGGCATGTGCGCTGCCATAGTGTCGGCTAGTCGCGCCGCGTCTTCTATGCCACTTAAAGAGGTAAGTACTTCTGGTGGAATTTTTTTATTCAGTTTGACATAGCCCTCAAACTGCGAAATGGCAGATCTGACCAACACTTCTTGCTCAGTATCATCAATTTCGTCATCAGGGCTACTTTGCACTTGGCCAACAAAAAAGTCTTCTGTGCTAGTAAAAGTATCAATTTTACCCCTTTGATTACCTTCTACTAATACTTTCACTGTACCGTCTGGTAGTTTTAATAACTGTAAAATAGTGGCTATGGTACCCACTGTAAAAATATCGTCAGCAGAGGGCTCATCTACTCCTGCATCTTTTTGGGCCACTAAAAATATTTGTTTATCTTTTTCCATGGCTGCTTCTAAGCAGCGAATAGACTTTTCTCTGCCCACAAACAGGGGGATTACCATATGTGGGTATACCACTACATCACGTAACGCTAGCACAGGCATTTCGACGCGAGTTGTTCGCTCTTTAGTCATACTGGATCTCGTATTTATTTTACTAATATTAAAATCTATTGGATGTATATGGGGTTAGGCAAGTAAAGTTCAAATGCCATTGATCAATTAAATTCATTTTTCATCATTTTGAATTAAATTTTATTTATTAAGGCATAAAAAAAGGCTCTTGCGAGCCTTTTAATTTTTATTCAGAAGCAGCTTTTTTATCTACTTTGCTGTCGTAAATCAAAATAGGCTTAGACTCACCACGAATAACGGTTTCATCTATTACTACTTTGCTAACATCAGACATAGAAGGCAAGTCGTACATAGTATCTAGCAATACGGCTTCTACTATTGACCTTAACCCACGTGCCCCAGTTTTTCGACTCATGGCCTTTTTAGCTATGGCTTGTAAGGCATCATCACGGAATTCCAACTCGGTATTTTCCATGCCAAACAATGCAGAATACTGTTTGGTTAAAGCATTTTTAGGCTCACGTAAAATTTGTACTAATGCATCTTCGCTTAATTCTTCTAAGCTAGTTAATACAGGTAAGCGCCCGATAAACTCAGGAATAAGCCCGTATTTTACTAGGTCTTCTGGCTCAACCTTTTTAAATAGTTCGCCTTCAAGGGCTTTGCGACTGGTGTTTTTAATTTCAGAGCCAAAGCCAATGCCTGTACCTGTATGCGCTCGTTGCTCTATTACCTTATCTAGACCGGCAAATGCACCGCCACAAATAAACAAGATTTTAGAGGTGTCGACTTGCAAAAACTCTTGTTGTGGGTGTTTTCTGCCACCTTGAGGTGGAACCGAAGCAATAGTCCCTTCAATTAGCTTTAACAAGGCTTGTTGTACCCCTTCACCCGATACATCACGGGTAATAGAAGGGTTATCTGACTTGCGTGAAATCTTATCTATTTCATCAATGTAAACAATACCACGTTGAGCTTTCTCAACATCGTAGTCACATTTTTGTAGTAACTTTTGAATGATATTTTCAACGTCTTCCCCTACGTAACCAGCTTCGGTTAAGGTGGTGGCATCAGCCATAGTGAAAGGCACATCTAATAATCTAGCTAAGGTTTCTGCCAGTAAGGTTTTACCGCTACCGGTTGGGCCTATTAGCAGAATGTTACTTTTCCCTAATTCAACACCTTCATGCACATCACCATTTCTTAGACGTTTATAGTGGTTGTATACCGCCACAGACAACACTTTTTTGGCGTGCTCTTGACCAATGACATAATCGTCAAGGTGAGCGTGAATTTCTTTAGGGGTTGGCAGCTCATCTTGTTTTTTCTTAGGGGCAATTTCTTTTATTTCTTCACGAATAATGTCGTTACATAGATCAACACATTCATCACAAATAAAAACAGAAGGTCCAGCAATAAGTTTACGAACTTCATGCTGACTTTTGCCACAAAACGAACAATATAAAAGTTTATTGTCGCCTTCGCTGCTTGGTTTATCACTCATTTTTACAATTTTCCTTTCTCAGGCTGACTCTATCTTTATAGCCAATAGTTTAAAACTTATCTATTAGGCTGCAGATATGGTCGAGTCATTTTATCATTTGTCGCCTTTAGTGTCAGCTTGACTTGTATCTGGTCGGTTAGATAAAACTTGATCAACTAACCCATATTCTAATGCATCTTGTGCGGTCAAAAAGTTATCGCGATCGGTATCTTTAGCCACTTTTTCGTATGCTTGCCCAGTATGCTCAGCCATCAAACGATTCATTCTCTCTTTAATAGACAGTATTTCTTTGGCGTGTATTTCAAAATCAGACGCTTGACCTTGGAAACCACCTAGTGGTTGATGAATCATCACTCGTGAATTAGGTAAACAATAACGCTTGCCCTTTTCACCAGCTGACAATAAAAAAGCGCCCATGCTAGCTGCTTGACCAATACACACTGTACTGACATTTGGCTTAATGAAATTCATGGTATCGTAAATAGCCATACCAGCGGTCACTGAACCACCTGGCGAATTGATATATAAAAAGATATCTTTTTCTGGGTTTTCAGCTTCTAAAAATAACATTTGCGCGACAATTAGATTCGCCATGTGGTCTTCTACTTGGCCAACCAGAAAAATCACGTTTTCTTTTAGTAAGCGAGAGTAAATATCATAAGAGCGCTCACCCTTAGCAGTTTGTTCAACCACCATAGGAACTAAAGCGTTTGTTGGATCAAAAGGCGTATTCATCATAAATTATATTTCTTCACAAATAAAAATGCTCGGTAGTTACCGAGCATTTAAGCAGTTGCAGACTAGATAAGTCAATTAACAAAAGGCAAATTAAGCCTGTTTGTTCATGATCTCATCAAAAGTTTTCTTCACTTCTTTAACTTTGGCTTGCTCTAATAGCAATTCAACAGCTTGTTCTTCCATTGCAACGTTGTTCATTTGTTGCATAAGTTCTTCGTTATTTTTGTAATAATCGATCACTTCTTGTGGATCTTCGTAAGCAGAAGCGGCTGATTCAATCAGTGCATCTACTTTAGCTGTATCAACTTTTAAGTCATTGGTTTTGATCACTTCACCTAGCAACAAACCAATGCTAACGCGTTTACGCGCGTTTTCTTCAAACAAGTCAGCTGGAAGCTCAGGCATGTTTTCAACATTACCACCTTGCTGTTGGCTAAAGCGTTGCTTAGCTTGTTCGCGTAGCGCATTAATTTCTTGATCAACTAAGGCTTGTGGCAAATCAATTTGATTTTTTTCAAGTAAACCCGCAATTACTTGCTCTTTTACTGAAGCTTTTAAAGTTTGCTCTAATTCACGCTGCATGTTTTTGCGTACTTCAGCGTGCAAGCTGTCGATGTTGCCATCTTCGATACCAAATAATTTAGCAAACTCTTCGTCTACTTTTGGTAGGTCAAGGGCTTCAACTTTCTTAATTTGAATCACAAATTGCGCCGCTTTGCCCTTTAGCTTTTCAGCATGGTAATCTTCTGGGAAAGTTACATCAGCAATCACTTCTTCACCAGTTTTGTGACCAACAATTGGCTTTTCAAAACCAGGGATCATGCGATCTTTACCCATTTCTAAAGCAAAGTCTTCGGCCTTGCCACCGTCAAACTCTTCGCCATCAATTGTACCAACAAAATCGATTGTGACTTTATCGTCTTTCTTAGCTTTACGTTTTACTTCTTTGTAAGAAGCGTGTTGCTTACGTAAAGTGTCGATCATGTTGTTTAAATCTTTGTCGCTAATTTCAACAACAGGCTTTTCAACTTTAATTTTTGCTACGTCTTTTACTTCAACTTCTGGATACACTTCAAACGCTGCTACGTACTCTAAATCTTTACCATCTTCGTCAGTTTTAATTTCAAAAGACGGCATACCAGCTGGGGTAATTTTTTCTTGAGTGATGGCTTGGTAAAAATTGCGCTGCATAACTTCGCCAGCAATTTCTTGGCGAACTGCCTGACCGTAACGCTTTTTAATTACATTGACAGGTACTTTTCCAGGGCGAAAACCATTGATTCTTTGGGTTTTAGCCAGCTGCTGTAAGCGAGATTTTACCGCAGTGTCGATTGACTCAGCAGGAACAGTAATAGTAAGACGGCGTTCTAAACCTTTGGTCGCCTCAACGGAAACTTGCATTCTGATACCTCAATTGTGCGTGAATTTACACGCTTATAAATGGTTACTAATAGGCTTTTATCGGCGCAAAATATTTATTCTGACGGATACACGTATTGCGCTCCGATAATCTTAACGCCTAAGGTTTCCCTTATTTGGCTAAGACAGCCTGATAAAAAAGACGCAGTAGTATAGCGATAGCACTAACGCAAGTCGAGGGTAAAAATAACTAATTATTGGCTTTCTGCCTAATGTTGCAAGGGTATGCTACGAAAATTTAAAATCGACTAGAAAAAAAGCTAAATGCCAGACACAAACAAAGTGTAGTTTAGGCTTGTTTGAGTTTATTTGGATAAATCAAAATTGACTTGAAAACGAAAATGGTGCGGAAGGAGAGACTCGAACTCTCACGCTGTGAAGCACTGGAACCTAAATCCAGCGTGTCTACCAATTCCACCACTCCCGCGAGTGGGGTGGGCGACGGGGCTCGAACCCGCGACAACCGGAATCACAATCCGGGGCTCTACCAACTGAGCTACGCTCACCACATTAAACTGCAGCTATCTTTTTTACTTTAAACATTATCCTAGTCCTCTCGCTCGCATGGCGCGCCCGACAGGATTCGAACCTGTGACCCACGGCTTAGAAGGCCGTTGCTCTATCCAGCTGAGCTACGGGCGCTCGACGAACCGAGTGAAACATGTAAAAAGTGGTCGGTGAGACAGGATTCGAACCTGCGACCCCTTGGACCCAAACCAAGTGCGCTACCAAGCTGCGCTACTCACCGACATTCCCTAAGCGTTGTTGACCTCGGCTAAGGGAGGCGCATATTACCGAGTTGATATATGCTCGTCAAACACTTTTTTAAGGATTTTTTTTGTTTGCTTATTTTTAACTCAAGATGAACACTTTTCATTTAATTTGCTGAAAAATTGTTCGGTGTTTTTGTTTTATTTTAATAAAGGGTGATCTTTAGGCAATTTATTTTTAAGCCACACTGCTAATTTATGTTTCATACTTAATAAATCTTCACTATCGGCAGGTAAAGCGGTAATCAGTTTATCGTTAACCAGTAATCGGTAGATACATTCAACTTTTTGTTTGGCTGAATCTGTAGGTGAAAAGGTTTTAAACCCACGATTTTTTGCGTATGCCTCTCCTACTACTAGCGCTTTTTTTAATAACTGTGATTCGTTGGCAAGCTTTTTCATGTATGGCTAGTTCCCTATATTGGTTTTATCTAAGCACAACATGCAGGTTATCTGGCTAAGACCCTGCTTGTCTACAAGCTTCTTGCTATGAATAGGCTTGCTTATGCCATTAAGCCATGTAATCAAGGGAACAATTATGAGTAATTTAAGCATTTTGCTCTGCAAGTAATTGCGAGCAACAACAAGGATATGTGACAATGCAGCATCGAAAATAAACCACTTTGGGATCCCAATGCCAGCGCAAAAAATTGATGGTGCGTTAATCGCTAAACATATTAGACAACATGTGGCGGCTCAAGTAGAAGCCATAGTTTCATCTGGGCGAAGAGCCCCTGGTCTTGCCGTTGTACTTGTAGGTAGTGATGCAGCTTCGCACGTTTATGTAAATAATAAACGTAAAGCCTGTGCAGAAGTGGGCTTTGTAGAAAAATCTTATGACCTGCCCAACTCAACTACCCAAAAGGAATTATTGGAGATAATTGATTCATTAAATGCCGATAACGAAATAGATGGCATTTTAGTGCAATTACCTTTACCCGCAGGCTTAGATAAAGAACAAATATTAGAACGCATTGACCCTAAAAAAGACGTTGATGGATTTCATCCATACAATATTGGACGATTAGCTCAACGTATCCCGGCATTACGTCCCTGTACCCCCAAAGGTATCATGAGTTTAATTGAGTCGACCAAACGCCCTATTAAAGGCTTAGATGCGGTGATAGTTGGGGCGTCTAATATAGTTGGGCGGCCTATGTTTATGGAGCTGTTATTAGCCGGTTGTACCGTTACGAGTTGCCATAAGTTCACTCGTGACCTGCAAGCTCATGTGCAGCGCGCCGATCTGTTAGTGGTGGCAGTGGGGAAAACTGATTTTATTCCAGGTGCGTGGATCAAGCCTGGTGCAATTGTCATTGATGTTGGTATTAACCGCAATCAAGATAGTAGTTTAACTGGTGATGTAGAATACCAAAGTGCTAAGGAGCGTGCCGGCTGGATCACCCCAGTACCAGGTGGTGTGGGCCCAATGACAGTTGCCAGCCTAATAGAAAACACCTTAGAAGCCTATGTTAAGTATCATTCATAGTGGTGAAGTTAACTAATTCAGAGCTTGTACCTGAACAAGTTGAAGCTCAGGTACAAAAGTGGATAAAACAAGTCATTATTGGACTTAACTTCTGTCCCTTTGCAAAAAAAGAGATTGAACGACAAACCGTGCGTTATAAGGTAGTCGAAGAGTGCCAAGAAAGCGCCGCACTAGATCTATTGCTCAATGAATTAAGTCTGCTAGATAAGCAAGCAGAGATTGAAACAACCTTAGTGATATTTTCACATGGATTTAGTCATTTTGAGCAATATTTAGATTTGCTGGCTCAAGCCGAAGCTTTGCTCAATCAAGGCGGCTATGCAGGCATTTATCAACTTGCTAGTTTTCATCCAGATTATGTTTTTGCTGATGCAGAAGCCGAGGACCCGGCCAATTATACCAATCGTTCTCCTTTTCCAATATTGCATATTTTACGAGAAGCGAGTTTGGACAAGGTATTATCTCGTTATCCAGATCCCCAGAGTATTCCTGAAAACAACATTCAAAAAGCCAGAGCCTTAGGCTCTGACTATTTAAAGAGCCTAATCAATTAGTTACTTAGGTGCTTCACCTTCTTCAATCACAGTCTTATTTTCTTGGCTAGCTTGTTCTTCAGTATCCAACAAAAAGTCTTGATTGCTTTTAATTAATTGTTGAGCACTAAAGCTAGACACACTGTAATACCAACCATGCCAATAAGGCACCTTATCAGCATGTTCAAATTTTACGTAATGTTGCTCATCTTGTTTATATAAGCGAATGCTTATGCTTTCAGCGTCTTGGGTTTGTAACTTTAATTCAGTTACCAGACTCAACTCACTTTGCACAAGCGCTTGCTCGGGTAACAGTTCTTCAAAATGTAAAGCTGTCACGCTGTCTAACATAGCTTGTAAAATACTGTCGTATTCAAGCTCGCTGCCTTCTGGCATAGAGTTTAGTTGCAGTTGTCCATCTTCGGCTCTTTGGATCTGCCAGTTTTGCCCATCAACACGTTGTAAGGAAACAATATCTTGTGAACTAAAAGGCAAAATTGGCTGTTTTAACCAAGCCGTCTCATCTAGTGGCAGACCAATGGTTTTATCTGTTCGCCATGCCTGTTTACTTGTCGGTTTACGAACATAATTCCCTTGAGTAAAGCTAACAGTGTTTCCAACCAACACTGTCCAAACTTGATTAGCAGTTTTAATGGTAACTAAATTAGCTAAACTGTCGGCCTGTTTAATGTCCTGTAAACCTAAATGGAAGTAGTTTTCTTGTTTACTGGTTTTAGCTTCGATTAATTGGGTCTGAGCTAAGCTTAAAATTAATTCTGCTAACTTTTCTTTAGCAACAGGGTACTTGTCTTGCACAGACTCAAGCATGGCATACCATCTACCCTGCTCTTTTTCAGCATGCAAAATCACACCTTGGGCATTTTCAATTAAGATACTTTCTATTTGATTTGACGAGTCATGCAAATCTTCAAATAACTTAACTGCATGAGATGACACAGATTGGCTTTGCTGCTGGATCCAAACGCCACCAGCTAAAGCTAAGATCACTAAAATAAGTAGTGGATAAATGCGATTCATGGATTCATTCCTTTACCATTAACAAATCAGAAGATGGCTTAGCTCTAAACATTGCTCTTAGGCCAATTAATATCAAAATTAACAATAACGGAGCAACGCCAATATTGATTAACTTTATCCAATTGCCCAAACTTTCAATGTCTTTGTCTAGTTGATGGCGGACTTCGCGCAAAGATTTACGAATGCTGATTTTTTTCTGCATAAAGTCATCTATGGCTTTTTGTTGCTCAGCAGAAATAACTAAAGCGCTGCCCTCACCTTGTTGATTTTGTAATTGCAATAATTGCTGCTCAGTTTCTGCTAATTGTTGTTGCAAAATCTGTTCTTGCTCTCTAAATTTTTGCTCAGCAACTAAGGTTAGTTGGTCAACCTTGGCAAAAGGGCGGGCAAAAGTGCCGCGACTTCGAATGCTAATTAATGCATCACTACCCGCAAAGTTTTCAACCGCGTTAGCCACAAAGTCACCATTATTGGCAAAAGGCGTCACTATGACTTGACCAAAGAAATTCGATTGCTGTACCCAAAAACGGTCAGCTAATAAATCGGTATCTGCAACTAAAATAACATTGAGATTGTCTGTACTACTAACTAAAGAGTCTGACTCTACTCCTTCTGGCACACTATCAAAAGCCGATTTAGCAGAGCCAGATAACCTTGCCGCAACAACATACTGTTGTTGCTGACTCTGATAATTTTTGGCTAATTCATCGGGATTTTGGGTGCTGGCATAAATAGATGAGGCCATTAAGTCACTATTTTCACTAGATGAAAATAATGCCGAAAATTGCGTTTGGCTGTTTTCTATTTTATTCAGCACGCCAAAAGACGCACCATTTACAATATCTAATTGGGACGTCAGAACATCCTGCTGATCTAACAAAGTGTTATCTAAGCCTACAAAACCAAAGTGGCGTGCTACCCCACCAGCTTGAGTGCGAATATCTAAACCAGCCAAAGCGTCTAGTAATACCTGCTCGCTATCAAAGTTCACGCCCCATGCTTTTAATAAATCTGCTAGATTCGAGGCGTTTGCCCCTTGCATAGGCCCACGCATCATGGCCATAGGATCCGATTCATTGTGCGGATCTAAAAAGGCAATGATTTTACCTCCCTGTAAGGCAAATTGATCTATGGCAAAACGTAACGCCTCAGAATAGTCCTGCGGGTGTATGATCATTAACACATCAGTATCTGATGGCAAAGTTTGAGCATCACTACCTAACTGCTCAACATCGTATAACTGTTGCAATTGGGTGTAAAAAGTCCAAGGTGGATCAAATTGCCCTGTCATAGGGTTTTGCCCACCGCCAATATTAAGATCGCTAAGCAAGGTCAGTTTAATTGGCTCGGGATTGCTTAATTGATAAATTAACTTACTAATTTCATACTCTAAAAAGCGCTCTTTTTGTGGGTCGAAAAAGGCAATAGTTTGATGTTGGTCTAGGGCATTAGTTGCGGCTAAGCCTAAATATATGGCTTCGCCTGCCGCGCCTATATTAGCTGCGGTTAAACCAAATTGGTCGGCTCTATCTTCTTGCTCAGAAAAAGGTTGTGGGTCCAAAATTTGCACACGTAACTTACCCTGTGCGTAAGTTGCGTACTCTTGCAACAAGCTTTCTACGCGGCCAGCATAATTACGTAAACTTGTCATATTTTTGCTGGCTTTGTCTGAGAAGAAAAAATAAAGATTGATGGGCTCATCAATGCTATCTAGCACTTTTTTACTGCCATCGGAAAGCGAATAAACCTGATTTTCGGTTAAATCTAAACGAACCGAAGAGAACATGTGGTTATTGATAAATACCAATGCACCAAAGAGTAAAATCAATAAAACCAGACTGACTGAAGAAGTGAATTTTTGACCCATTATTAATCTGCCTTCTTTTGTTCAATAACGACTAAACCAATACCTAACCAAAATAAGGTGACCAGTAAAAAGTACCCCAAATCATTTAAGGCAATGACGCCTTTGGCCATAGCCTCAAAATGGGTTAAAAAGCTAAATGAAGCAACAGTATCTATCACTATGGATGGCGCCCAACTTTTAAAGGCATCTAACACGATATTAGTGCCACTTACCACAAACAAAAAACACACCACTACAGCTAAAATAAAAGCGATGACTTGGTTTTTAGTAAGTGCCGACATACACATGCCTATAGCCAAAAAGGCCCCAGCCATTAACCAGCTACCTAAGTAGGCGGCGATAATGATACCGTTGTCTGGCGCGCCCAAATAATTAACCGTCAACCATAACGGAAAAGTTAACAACAAAGATAAGCCTAACACCGCCCAGGCGGCTAAATGTTTAGCTAGCATAGCCTGCCAAGTGGATATAGGTAGGGTCATTAGCAGCTCTATACTGCCGCTTTTGCGTTCTTCAGACCAACTGCGCATAGCTATAGCTGGTACTAAAAATAAATATAACCAAGGATGGAAGTTAAAAAATGGAAGTAGATCGGCTTGACCACGTTCATACAGTCCGCCTACAAAAAAGCTAAAGACCCCAGATAACACCAAAAAAATACCTATAAATACATAGGCGACTGGGGTGGCAAAAAAACTAGCAAACTCACGTTTAAATAAAATGCTAACCTTGCTCATGAATGACTTACCTCTTCTACGCTTTGTGACTCGCTTTTACTGGTCACTCCTTGAGTTATTTGTCTAAATACTTCGTCTAACCTACCTTGCTCTACAAACAAGCTATCTACTGGTAACTTGCACCTTTGGGCATGGGCAGTCACTAAATGTAGAATTTGTGCGCCAGGTTTGGGAAATAAGGTCACACGGCCGCTGCTTAAATCTTCTTCCATTTCGGCTACGCCCTCTAACTCAGCTAGTTCTGAAGCATCTGCGCGATAGCTAAAATACAAGGTCACGGCTCCGTAATATTTGGATAAGCGGTTTAGTGCCTCTGGGCTATCATCAAACAATAACTTACCTTTTGCGATAATCATGACTCTGTTACAAACTGCGGTTACTTCTTCGAGGATATGAGTGGAAATAATCACAATTTTGTCTTTGGCTAAATTTTTAATTAATTCGCGAACTTGATGTTTTTGGTTAGGATCTAACCCGTCTGTAGGCTCATCTAAAATTAAAATTTCGGGATCATGTAGTATGGCTTGAGCAAGTCCAACACGGCGTTTAAAACCTTTAGAAAGGTTTTCTATGGGCTTATCTAAAACGTCTTGTAATTCGACTTGCTGTATGACTTGTTGCAACCTCGCCTTTTTATCAGCGCCCTTAAAGCCCCTCACTTTGGCAATAAAGTTTAAAAATTGCCAGGGCGTCATATCAGCATAAGCGGGCGCCCCTTCGGGCAAATAACCTATGCGTTTTTTGATGGCCAAAGCAGAGGATTCTAAAGATAAATCTGCGACCTCAATTTTGCCACTGGTAGGCTGAAGAAAACCCGTTAACATTTTCATTGTTGTGGACTTTCCGGCTCCATTCGGTCCCAAAAATCCAACCACATCGCCGGGCTGGATATCAAAAGACAGATCATCTACTGCCTTAAAACCATTAAAAGATTTAGATAAATTTTTTACTGAGATCATAATAATCCTGTAATGACCAAAATCGAATGCGCAATAGATATAGTGATAGCCTAACTAATTTCAATATATCTATTCCCTGTTTATAAAAAAAATGCTGACTTTTTCTTCGTTTAAATATTTAGTACACCAAGGCTAAGGTGACTCTTTACTAAAGTTGTGCGAGTCAAATCAGGTCAAGACTTTGGCTAAGCAAAATGCCTAGTGTTGAATCAATTAGCTTGGCATAGAAAAGGATTTATTCTATTGTCCTTATTATGCAGCAAATTAATAGCCCATTTTTATCGTCACCTATCATGCTTCCCAGTCGTTATTCGATCTTTAAACGAATAGCGAACTTAATTATTGCCGTCATAGTGCTAATTTTATGTATTAATCTATGGTTAATTGGCTCACAACATTCAGCTAATTGGCATAACAAACAGCTAAACCAACTTGGCGACAGTTTAACCAGTTTAGCTGCCCGCATTATGACAGATTCGTTGTTGGCCGATAATTCAACTCAATTAACCGCTCAATTGAAACATTTGACCGCTGATCGTCATGTTAAGTCGGCCACCTTATTTGACGAAAAAGGTTCGGTACTGGCCAATAATCAGCAATTTGTTTCAGTAGTAGCGGAATTTAAACTCAGCCAAGAAACGCCCTTAGTCTTTGTGCGCAGCCTAATTCATGAACAACAAGTGATTGGTTATCTAAGTGTAATTTTAAATAAACAAGCAGTCATGGCTCATCACGCTGAATATCAGCAACAGTTTTATCAACAATTACAAATGTTAATGTTGTTAGCCGCCATTGCTGGATTAATTGCGACTCGCGCCTTTTATAAATTTAAGTATCGTAAAGGTAACAAAGATAAAGTCTAAACACTTAGTTACGCTTATATATTCTTTAAACAACCTTGCACATTTTTTAATAAAGCCGTCTGTATTTGTGCTTTTGGCTCAGCCCGCAGTTCACATAAGGCTGCCAATATTATGGGGAGATTTTCTGGACTATTACGCTGACCTTGTTTGCCATAGAGCGGCATATCTGGTGCGTCGGTTTCTAACACTAAACTAGATAAAGGTAAGTTTGCCACTGTTGTGCGAGTTTTATTTGCGCGTGGATAAGTTATACCGCCACCTACCCCTATTTTAAAGCCTAATTCAAGATATGACATTGCTTGTTCTTTACTGCCAGAAAAGGCATGCACTATTCCTCCTTGGCTAAATTTTTGTTGTTTAATCAGGCGTAGCAACTGATTATGAGAACGTCTGTGATGCAATATCACGGGCAAGGCTAAGTCTTGGGCTAAATTTAATTGCTTAATAAAAACGTCTTCTTGTAGCTGCCAATTGACATCTATTGCGCCATCTAAGCCTATTTCACCTAATGCCACTACCTGCGATTTATAGTCATCAAGCAAAGCGGCCAGTAAAGTTAAATGTTCGGCTGAATATTGTGCTAAAAAATAAGGATGCAGCCCAAGTGCGAACTTAATTTGTGCATACTGGCTAGCCAAAGCGATTTGCCCGGCCCAACCACTGGCCTGAGTGCCTGGCAGCACAATAGTTGAAATATTAGCCTGTTGGCAGCTTCGTAAAATGTCTGCTCTGTCTTGATCAAAGCAAGAAAAATCTAAATGACAATGGCTATCAATCAAATCAACTTTGACAGATTTTGACATATTTTAAGGCATTAAACGTTTAGTTTGCCAACTGCCATCAGCCGCTTTAGTGTAAACAAAGCGGTCATGAAGTCTATGTTCTCCACCTTGCCAAAACTCAATTTCGTGCGGCTCTACACAATAGCCTCCCCAAAAACTGGGCAAAGGCACTTCACCTTTAGCAAACTTCTCTTTAGCTTCTGAAAATTTAGCCATTAATAACGCTTTACTACTAATTGGCCGACTTTGAGCTGAAGCCCAAGCAGCAATTTGGCTAGGCTTAGGGCGAGACATAAAATACTTAGCCACTTGAGTTTTAGTTAGGGGTTTGGCTATACCACAAACTTTGACTTGTCTGTCTAGTGTGTGCCAAGGAAAGTGCAGAGAAATCTTGGGGTTGTGTTGTAATTCAATGGCTTTTCTACTTTGGGTATTGGTGTAAAACACAAACCCTTTTTCGGTTAGGTCTTTTAATAAAACAATACGTTGTGACGGTTGGCCAGTGCTATCAACACTGGCCACTGTCATGGCTGTTGGATCGGCTAAATTGGCGTCCACAGCATTTTGTAACCAAAGCTCGAATAAAGTAAAAGGACTAGCGGTGAGATCGTGTTCGTCTAAACCAGCTTGAGTATATTCGCGGCGCATATCACTAATAGACTTCATTTTATGTCCTTAATCTAAACTTTTTTAGCTATCTAATCCGTACCCTAAGCTTCTAAGTGCACGTTCGTCGTCGGCCCACCCCGACTTCACTTTCACCCACAGCTCTAAATAAACTTTGGCATCAAATAACACTTCTAGATCTTTGCGAGATTCAGCGCCAATGGTTTTTAGGCGCTGACCACCTTTACCTATCACCATACTTTTTTGCGTGTCGCGCTCAACTAAAATTAACCCATTGATACGATACACACCATTTTCAGCCAATAAAAATTGTTCAATCTCTACTGTGATGGAATAAGGTAATTCATCGCCGGTAAAACGCATTAATTTTTCGCGAATAATTTCGGCTGCCATAAAGCGACTAGAACGGTCGGTAATATAATCTTCTGGGAAATAGAATTCACTTTCTGGCAAGGTTTCAAATATTAACCCGCGCAGTTGCTCGACATTTTTACCGGTTTTAGCAGAAATAGGCATAATTTGTTGAAAGCTATGTTGCTCACCCAACCATTTTAAATGGGGCAGCATGGTTTCTTTGTCTTTTACGTTGTCTGATTTATTCACTATCAACCAACAAGGGGCGCCAGATTGTTGAATTTTAGTCAGAACCATTTGATCATCATCTGTCCATTTGGTGCCTTCTACTAAAAACAAAACTAAACCCACATCACCAATAGAACTTGAGGCTGCCCGGTTCATAAAACGATTTATCGCGCGCTTTTCTTCAATATGTAAACCAGGCGTATCGACATAAATAGCTTGGCGGTTTTCTTCGCTATCTATCCCCATAATACGGTGACGAGTAGTTTGTGGCTTACGCGAGGTAATACTGACCTTTTGCCCAAGCAGTTTATTTAATAAGGTAGACTTACCCACATTAGGGCGCCCCACTATGGCAATCATGCCGCAATAGGTAGGGTGCTCGGCCTCAAAATTGGGCGTATTATTTGTCATTAGTTAGTATCTCAAATGCTTGTTTGGCGGCGCGTTGTTCTGCTTTGCGGCGGCTATTTCCTCTACCCATTATAGGTGCTTTTATGCCTTCTACTGTACAAGCCACGTAAAAGGTTTGGTCATGTGACTTACCTTTTATTTCGGTGACTTCATACAGAGGTAGAGGTAGTTTTTTCCCTTGTAAATATTCTTGTAGGCGAGTTTTATGATCTTTGGATACCGCTTCTGGATCTAAAGCTTGAATTCTTTGATCGAACCATGCCAAAACTAAAGATTCACAGGTTTCCATTCCTGCTTCTAAATATATGGCACCTATTATGGCTTCAACAGCATCGGCTAAAATAGAATCACGTCTAAATCCACCGCTTTTTAATTCACCAGGCCCTAACAATAACAAATCACCAAGTTCAAATTCTCTGGCTACTTCGGCTAAGGTGTCGCCTTTAACTAAACTTGAGCGCATGCGTGTAAGTTTGCCTTCTGGCTGTTTTGGAAAACGCTGATACAGGGCTTTAGCAATCACCATACCCAAAATGGCGTCACCTAAAAACTCTAAGCGTTCGTTGTGTTTTTTACTCGCACTTCTGTGTGTTAAAGCGGCGGTTAAATTGGCCGCATCAGCAAAGGTATAACCAATGCGTTTATACAAAGGTAAATAAGGATTTACTATGGGCATTTATTGAATGCCACCTACACGTTCAAAACGTACACCTGATGGGATCCAACTTGGTATCCAGCTGCTGGGCGCGCGGTCAAATTCAAAACTTATCCAAATAGCCACGGCTTTACCCACTAAATTTTCGTCTGGAACAAAGCCCCAAAAACGTCCATCTTCACTGTTATCTCTATTATCACCTAACACAAAATAATGCCCTTCTGGCACTATCCATTCATCAACTTGGGTGCCAGGTTGTGAATAGTATCTGTGGGTAGGTGCGCGCCCTTGAGTACGGTAAATTTGATGTGACACTTCACCTAATTGCTCAGTATATTTTTCTAAGGGTGCAAACTGCTGATAGGCCTCGCCTCGACTTTCAAAGTTTAGCTCGACTTTTTTCATGGGCAAACAATTTGCAGAATCATGGCAAGCAGGTTTGATTTGCAATTGTTTATCGCGGTAAATCACAGTGTCGCCAGGCAAGCCAACCACTCGTTTAATGTAATCTAGGTTAGGCTGAGGTGGAAACTTAAACACCACTACGTCACCCCGCTCCGGCTGGCCAATGTCCACAAACTTTTTGCGCATTACCGGATCTTTTAAGCCATAAGTGAATTTTTCGACCAAAATAAAATCCCCTACCAATAAGGTAGGCATCATAGAGCCAGATGGAATTTGAAAGGGCTCATATAAAAATGAACGCAACACCATAACAAAAGCTATTACCGGAAAAATTTGTTGGGCGGTGTCCACTAACCAAGGCAAGGATTTGTCTTGGCTTAAATTGGCTGGGAGATTTCCAGGCCCATTTGCAGTTTCTAATCTTTCACGACGCTTAGGAGCAAACATTAAACTATCTATTAGCCAGATAAGACCAGACGCAACCGTTAGCACCACTAAAAAAATTGAAAAGTAATTAGCCATTTATTTTCCAACCTTCAATAATGCTAAAAAGGCTTCTTGGGGTAATTCCACATTACCGACTGACTTCATACGCTTTTTACCTTCTTTTTGCTTTTGTAGTAGCTTTTTCTTACGGCTTACGTCTCCGCCATAACACTTAGCAATAACGTTTTTACGTAATTGTTTAATGGTACTTCGCGCAATAATTTGATTGCCAATTGCAGCTTGAATAGCAATATCAAACATTTGACGAGGAATTAATTCACGTAATTTTTCAACCAACTCACGTCCACGGGTCACTGCATTATCTTTGTGCGTGATCATGGCTAAGGCATCTACACGCTCGCCATTAATAAGAATGTCTAGTCGTGACATTTCAGCGGCTTGGAAACGTTTAAAATTATAATCTAACGAGGCAAACCCACGACTGGTAGATTTTAATCGGTCAAAAAAGTCCATCACAACTTCTGCCATGGGTAAATCATAAGTCACAGCTACTTGTTTACCATGGTAGGTCATGCTGGTTTGCATACCGCGTTTTTCAACACATAAGGTAATTACACTGCCAAGATACTGTTGAGGTACTAAGATGTGGGCTTCAACTATTGGCTCTCGAATTTCAATTATATCGTTAACTGGTGGCAATTTAGACGGATTATCTACATAAACGGTTTCGTCACCTTTGGCGATAACTTCGTAAACCACTGTAGGAGCGGTTGTGATTAGATCAAGATCGTACTCTCGCTCTAATCTTTCTTGAATGATTTCCATGTGCAACATGCCTAGGAAACCAATTCTGAAACCAAAACCAAGTGCCGAGGAGCTTTCTGGCTCGAAGAACAAAGAGGCATCGTTAAGACTTAACTTAGCTAAGGCGTCTCGAAAGTCTTCATAATCATCAGAGCTGATTGGAAATAATCCCGCATAAACTTGCGGCTTAACTTTTTTAAAGCCTGGTAAAGCTTGAGCGGCGGGTTGTTTAGCTAGGGTAATAGTATCGCCTACTGGTGCCCCATGAATTTCTTTAATACCCGCAATAATAAAACCTACTTCGCCGGCTTTTAACACCCCTGTATCTTTCATTTTAGGGGTAAAAATTCCTACTTTGTCTGCTTGGTGTACACCACCAGTAGACATAATTTTAATTTTGTCATTTTTATGCAACTGACCTTCCATGATACGCACCAAAGATACAACACCTTGATAATTATCAAACCATGAATCAACTATCAGCGCTTTCAAGGGAACATCTATTTCCCCCTGAGGTGGCGGAACTTGACGCACTATCACTTCTAATACGTCTTCAATGCCAATACCGGTTTTTGCCGAGCAACGCACAGCATCTATCGCATCAATACCTACTATGTCTTCTATTTCTTCAGCAACACGTTCAGGCTCAGCTTGGGGTAAGTCAATTTTATTTAGAATTGGCACGACTTCCATATCTAAATCAATGGCGGTATAACAGTTGGCCAAGGTTTGAGCTTCTACGCCCTGACCTGCATCTACCACCAACAACGCCCCTTCACAGGCCGCTAATGAGCGCGAAACTTCGTAACTAAAATCAACGTGCCCTGGGGTGTCGATAAAGTTTAGTTGATAGGTTTCCCCATCTTTGGCGGTGTAATTTAGTGTGACACTTTGTGCTTTAATCGTAATGCCACGCTCTTTTTCAATATCCATTGAATCAAGAACTTGCTCAGACATTTCGCGACTCGTTAAGCCACCACAGTGTTGAATAAGACGATCAGATAGGGTCGACTTACCGTGATCTATATGGGCGATGATAGAAAAATTTCGTATGTGCTTATGTTGCATAAAATTAACAAAGTTACCAAGTATGATTGATTCCACACAACTAGATAAACCAAGGAGTTGTTGCTAGTTTGGGACAAAAAATTAAATAGGCGGGAATTTTACAGTTTTATCAGTCACTTTGCGACATAACACGCATATTGTTTGCAGTTTTTTATATAGCTTATTGATGGCTATAGCTGTTTGCACACTATTTTTGGGTCTTTATCTGGCAAAACTTGCAATATTTGTGGCGAATATTGGGTATTGCTAGTGCGGTTTAATTTATATTTAACCACACGCATGGCCAGATAAGTGGTTACTCCTGCTAAGCCAATTATCCATAATTCTGAGGTTAACCCCATTGTGGGTAAAACTAATGTGCCCGCTAAAGCTGAACACAGCAGAACAAACATAGGCAATAAGTACATCAGCATAGAGGCTTTTAACAAGCTTTCTTCAGTCACACCTAAGCTCACTTGTTGGCCAATTTTGACCGCTTTATCATAGTTAAACTTGAGTCGTTGGGTTTTGTTACCTAAAACTTTAGCAATGGCGCCAGTTCCACAATTATTTTGAGCTTGGCAACTGCCACAAGTGGTTTTTATTTGTGTTTCAACCCAAATAACCTGCCCAGATTGAGCTTGTTCAATGGCACAAATTTTCCCAACTTCTTTAATCACCTACTGCACCCTTTGCACTGACTTAGCAATAGCATTGGCGGTATTGGCGGGTAATTTTCCGATTACAGTGACATTAATGTCGCCATTTTGAATGGTTAACAATGTATCCGATTGCATAGTCCCGACTAAATTACTCAAGGCAGAGGCATTTTGATGTTCTTGCAAATACACAGATACATCCACTAAGCCGTCGCTTAACATAAAGTATTCAATATTTTCGTTTGAGTCAGGTAAGCGACGAATATCGCGTTTGATCACTTTCATACCTATGGGTAAATAGCTAATGTCCCATCGAAAGTTTTTTTGCGCACTAGAATTAAAACTGACTATGTCTGGCAACATATCAGGTTCGATTTTAGCAAAAAATGGATCAGGCATTTTAGTTACTTGTAAACCCGTGACTTGAATTTGTTCAAGCAATTGAGCTTTGTTATTAAACATATTCATTTTTAACAACAAACCGGTTTCTTGATCTAGCCAAACATTTAAACCAAAGCGACTTTTGTCTTTACTGATAATTCTAATTTGCTGCGCCGCCCGACCAGAAATACGGCTTCTTCCAACCATTACAAAATCATAGCCCTGATCTAAATTAGTAGGTTGTTGAAATAAATCGTTTGAAAATGGGCCGTTTATTCGGTCAGATTGTAAGCTATAAGGTGGAAAGTTTGGTTCAAAATAGCTGACCTTATTGCCAATTCTCACCACTTCTCTACCTGGACCATTTAACAAGTTTAATTGTTCCATTTGCAAGCCATCTTCATTTACAGCATGGCGCCAAACATAAGGTTCAGCATCAACCCCAGGTTTTAATAACACAAAGGTAATAGTGTAATTTAAAGATTGTACGGCACTGGCCATTTTGCTTAACCATGCTTGGGCAGTATTGCTTGGATAATTGCTGCTTACTGGGTCGTCTTGTGGTGTTTCTTGACTTAAGGCCTGAATAGAAAAAAAACTACATAAAAACAGAGCCCAATAGGCTCTGTTTAAGTTTTTATTGAGGAGTATTTTCAACAACGTCTGACTGCGCCTCTTGAGTAGTAGGATCTAAGTTCAATGCTGGTTTAGTTTGCGGCATGTGAACTGTTTTAAAACGTAATTGTTGTTTGTGATCTGCCATAAAAGCATTAATACGGCGCTTTTGCTCAAGTCCATCTGAGTTAGGAATAGCCCGTGTTTGATCAAAACTCACAGGAGACAATCCACCTTGAACACTCATAATTGGGGCCGCTGAATTAAACGGCTGCACAGTATTAGATTGATTGACTTGCTGCACACCAATAATCATAGCAACAGCAACAGATGCAGCAATTGCCATTTGCCCACCTTGTTTAGCAAAAGGGATAACATTGGCAACTAAAGGCAAATCACGCCATGATTTTTTGTTGGGGGCAAGTATGGCCGGTTCATTCTCAATGGCTTGGGCGACCTTAGCGGATATATCGAAGTTTAATTCTTTGGGTAGCTCTTGACGTAAAGTATCTCGAATTAAATGATAACGCTGCCACTTTTGCTGCAGATTAGCATCACCTTTAAGCGAGTCTATGGCATTCGTCGACTTTGTATTAAAAGATAACTCTTCACCATCGACTAACGCTGACAAATTTTCAATTTCTTGCGACATACAATAAGGTTCCCGCTAATTTAAATAGGTTTTGCTAAACATTAATCATTCATCATTAAAGGCTGAATAACTTTATCTAATGCTTCTCTGGCTCTAAATATTCTAGATCTTACGGTACCAACAGGGCAATCCATAACATTAGCAATATCTTCGTAGCTTAAGCCGTCTAATTCACGCAAACTTATCGCCATACGTAAATCTTCTGGTAGTTTCTCCATAGTGTCAAACAATAGCTTTTCCATTTGCTCTGACATCAAACTCTTTTCAGGAGAGTTATTTTCTTTTAACGCATCGCTTCCGTCGTAATAATCCGCTTCCTCTGCATCCACATCGTTAGCGGGCGGCTTTCTTCCTTGCGACACTAAATAATTTTTCGCACTGTTCACCGCTATGCGGTACAACCAAGTGTAAAACGCGCTATCGCCTCTAAAATTAGGCAGAGCTCTGTATGCTTTAATAAAAGCCTCTTGGGTGACATCAGCCACATCCCCTGAGTTTTTTACATACCTGGAAACCAAATACGACACTTTATGTTGGTACTTAGTGACCAAAAGCCCGTATGCGTTTTTGTCTCCCTTCTGCACTCTTTCAACTATTTGTTGATCTACTATTTGCTCGCTCATTCGAGCCCCTACTCCTGTGCAAAAAAATACTACGGCTCATGCAAGCACCTATATTGACTCTAGCCTTTTCAAAAAGTTCGCCAATAACACGTTTTTTTTCAAAAAAATCAAGAATGTATAATTTATTAACCTAGCTTAGTGGAAATTTGCAACTTTTAGTCTACAAAAAGCATTGTAATTTATTACCTGTAAACTAGTATTGCCAACCAAATTTAATACATAGCTTTAGTTTACCCTATGCAACCTACTCTTGAACATCAATGTGATGTACTTATTATTGGCAGCGGTGCTGCTGGTCTAAGTCATGCGTTAAAATTAGCCGATCATTGCCAAGTTATAGTATTAAGCAAAAGTGATATTTCAGAAGGCTCAACTAAATACGCCCAAGGTGGTATAGCTGCAGTCTTTGATGAAAATGACTCAGTTGCCTCACATGTAGAAGATACACTATTGGCCGGAGACGGCTTATGTGATCCTGATGCAGTGTTATATACCGCCTCGCAAGCCAAAAAATGTATGCAGTGGTTAATAGATTTTGGCATGCCTTTCGATCAAGAGCCTTCGAAAGAAGGAGAAACAAGATTTCATTTAACCCGCGAAGGTGGGCATAGTCATAGACGAATTTTACATGCTGCTGATGCCACTGGAAAAGCAGTACAGCTTACCCTCATTGAAGCCGTGCAACAGCATCCCAACATTCACTTATTTCAACGTTATAACGCCATTGATTTAATAAAAAGCCAAACTAATAAAAAATCCTTGTTAGGGGCCTATGTTTGGAACAGAAAACGCGAAAGAGTAGAGGTTATACGTAGCAAGTTTATTTCTTTAGCCACAGGCGGTGCCAGTAAAGTTTATCAATATACCTCCAATCCAGATGTTTCCAGTGGTGATGGCATAGCTATGGCTTGGCGAGCTGGATGTAGAGTGGCCAATATGGAGTTTAATCAATTCCACCCAACCTGTTTATATCACCCTGAAGCGAGAAACTTTTTAATCACCGAGGCATTAAGAGGCGAAGGGGCCAAGTTATGTCACCCTGACGGCACCGCCTTTATGCATAAATTTGATACGCGTGGTGATTTAGCCCCAAGAGACATTGTAGCCAGAGCCATAGATTATGAAATGAAACGTCTAGGTGCAGATTGTATGTATTTAGATATCAGCCATAAATCTAGTGATTTTATTGTCAAACATTTTCCAAATATTTACCGAAAATGTCGTTCATTAGGAATAGATATAACTCAACAACCCATACCTGTGGTTCCAGCTGCTCATTATAGCTGTGGCGGGGTTATGACAGATCATCACGCCCAGACTGATTTAGACAACTTATATGCCATTGGCGAAGTAGCCTACACCGGACTTCATGGCGCTAATCGTATGGCTAGCAATTCATTATTAGAATGTATTGTTTATGCTCATTCTAGTGCAGAGCATATTTGTTCAAGGTTAAACCAAGCTAACTCGTCTGAGTCTATTAAAGCGTGGGATGAAAGCCAGGTGAGTAACTCTGACGAAGAGGTTATTATTCAACATAATTGGCACGAACTTAGGTTATTTATGTGGGATTACGTAGGTATTGTTCGCACTAATAAAAGATTAGAACGAGCGCGGCACAGAATAGAACTATTAAAGCAAGAGGTTAACGACTACTACTCACATTTTAAAGTGAGTAATAACCTACTCGAATTACGCAACTTACTTACAGTGGCCGAATTAATTGTGCAATGTGCGCAAGATCGCAAAGAAAGTCGCGGTTTACATTTTAATTTAGACTACCCCGAAAGACTCGACAACCCTAAGCCTACTATCTTAACCAACACTAGCTTATAGCTATGATGTTACCCACTAAATGAGGCTTGTCAGGCAATTGGGTGGTCAGCTGAAAAGCTAAATCTGCACTAGTTTTAAGGGGTGTTTGAGTGCTCAGGTTAATTTCATTGGGTAAATAAACCGGCTGTTTAAATTTAACCTGAGCTTTAAACCCCTCGTAAAGATCAAGTTTTTGCTGTTCAAATAATGATGACAGCACAAAAGCTTTTAACCACATACCATGCGCAATGGACTGTTTAAAGCCTAATAACCTCGCTGAAAATCCATACAAATGAATGGGATTAAAGTCTTTTGAAACCTTGGCATACTCTCGACCTAAATTGGCTTTTAACGGCCAACTTTTAAGTAACTCAAAGGGCAAAATTTTTGGTTTCTGACTAGAGTGCAACGATTTATTAGAGGCTAGAATGTGATCGCGGTACAAGTAAGTACTTTCACTGCTGTAAACCAATGAGCGACGATTAAAAACCTTTACACTAATAACAAGGGTCCAACCTTTGGCATGCGCCTGCAAGCTTGAAAAACAGCTTTGCAAACGCAGTTTTTGGCCTATTTTCATAGGTTTTAATAAAGTAACGCTATTTTCAACATGCACTAAACCTAGCAATGGAAATGGGCAATCTGCTAGATTCAACAATTTTAAATGCAGAGGAAATGCCAATACATGTAACACACAAGGGTGAACAAAGTTAGCGTTCTTGGGCCATTGCATAACTCTGTGACAGTTAGCCACTAAAGCCCGATCTAGCTGAACCTCTGATAATGTGAATTGAGTACTAGGTAGACACGGCTGTGTGCCATCTTTGGGTATTTTACTAATTTTAAACAAAGATTTAGCTAACAGTAAACTAATTGAAGGTAGTGAGTTTAAGCTCTGCTCAAAATCAGTATTCATGCGCTATGGCTTAATTGCTGTTGATAAAAAATCGCTCGACACATTCGTCTAAAGTCTCGCTCTGGTAATTGGTCTCTAAACACCAACAGCCATTTATTAAGCTTTTTGTCTAAGGCCGATTCTACATGAACAAACAACACTAGACTGGTTACTCTAGATTTAGAGGTTATCCAATAACTGATTTGTTGACCTTCTGAGGACTCTAACCAATCACCTTGTTGCGAAAAAACGATAGATTTTGAGCCCTGCTTATACTCTAGATAGAACTTCTTAAGTAGAAAAAAACTAATTATTAGCACTAAAACCAGTTGCAGAAGAAATTGCCCAGGGATTGCTTGTTTATGCCAACTAAAAATCGACAACAGCAAAATAAGGTAAAAAATACTTTGAAAGACAATTAATAACCGTGACGGTTGTAGATCAACTCTATACTTTGACACGATTAAGAATATGCTCAATCATGGCCTTGATTTCAGCATCCTGACATGGCTGATGTCCCATAAACCAAGCGTACAGGTCTGGATCATCAAAAGTCAGCAAGCGTTCAAAAACTAACTTTTGCTGTTCAGATAACTCGGCAAAACCTGTTTCTACAAAAGGCATAAAAAGCACATCGAGTTCTAACATACCCCTTCTACACGCCCACTTTAAACGCCCAAACCTTTGTTTATTAAACATTCACAGCCTCTAATTAAACCTTGTTGTTACCGCCAAACTGTACGGCAAACTAAATAAGCATAGATAATACCAGTAATATGAAATAGTTTTGAGCTCTTTGCTTGTTAAATCAATCTCATGCCCCATATTTAACAGCAGAATCAAAAGGGTTAAGGAACACTTAATGTCAGACACACAACCAAATAATAACCAAACTCTAGAGTATGCTGCCGAATTAACACATTTAGGCGTTATTCAATTATCTGGTGAAGAACGGGTTAAATATCTGCAAGGTCAAGTCACAGCAGATATAAACCAATTGAGTCCAAATAAAGCGCAATTGGCTTGCCATTGCGACTTTAAAGGAAAAATGTGGAGCACCTTAAAGGTTGTAAGCTGGCAAGACTCGATTTTGTTAATTACCCACAAATCGGTCATTGAACGATCTTTAGCTGAACTTAAAAAATATGGTGTGTTCGCCAAAGTAGAGATACAAGAGGTAAGTGATCAATGGATTTTGTCTGCTGGTAAAGGGCAAGCATTTGTTAGCCAACTAACTGAAATATTTACCCAGATACCCACAAACAACCTTGAATGTGTTTCTAGTGACCAAGGTCTAGTCATAAGTTTCACTCAACCCGAGCCGCGATATTTAGTATTGCAGCCGGCGCAGTCCAATAAGCTACTAAAAACAACTAACAACCAAAGCGGGAATTTATGGGAGCTTGACCAAATAAAATCAGGTTACGGCCAAATTGAGTCCACTAGCAGCAATGAATACATTCCGCAAATGCTAAATTTACAAGCTTTAGGCGCCATAGACTTTGAAAAAGGCTGCTATATGGGTCAAGAAGTGGTGGCTAGAACCAAATATTTAGGTCGTAACAAAAGAGCAGGTTTTATTCTTAAGACTGAGGGCTCTCATCAAAATTTAGCTGGCGAGCAACTAGAATATCAGGTTGGCGAGAATTGGCGCCCTGGCGGTAAAGTGCTAAATAGCGCAACAGATGGCAAAGCCACTTGGGCATTTGCAGTATTACCAAATGACCTGGCAAGCGGTGAAAAATTAAGGGTTAAATCAACGCCAGATACTATTTTGGTTACACAATCTTTGCCATACGAATTACAATAACATGAGTTAACATTACTCGAACATTTACAGGATCCCCATGATTATAGCTAACAATACCGTCGCAACCATTAACTTTACTGTGTGTTCAGCAGACGGGACTCAAATTGACTCATCAAGAAATGGTGAGCCTATGGTGTACTTACAAGGCAGCCACTTCTTGATCCAGGGCTTAGAAGACGAATTAGAAGGAAAGCAAGCTGGAGACAAGTTTGTTGTGGATATACCACCTAATTTAGCATATGGCGAACGCCACGAAGAATTAGTGCAAGCAGTTGATAAGTCTATGTTTGAAGGAATGGATGTTAACCCTGGTATGACATTCAGAGCCACTACAGATGATGGCGAGCAATCTGTGATGATTTTAGAAGTCAGTGATCAAGACGTAATTGTTGATGGTAATCATCCTCTTTCTGGGTTAACACTTAACTTCGACGTTGAAATTTTAGAAGTTAGAAACGCCACAGAAGAAGAAATCGCCCATGGTCACCCGCATACCGAAGGTGGCTGTGGTCATTCCCATTAATTAATATAAACAAAACCTAAGGCGTTCAATAGAACGCCTTTTTTATGCCCTAAAGTAAATTAAAAACCCGCACTCCCAAAATTTTAGACATAAAAAAAGGGCCAACCATTCGGTTAGCCCTTTCTTAGAATGGGAGTCTGGCAATGTGCTACTCTCGCATGGGGAAACCCCAAACTACCATCGCCGCTAATGTGTTTCACTTCTGAGTTCGGAATGGGATCAGGTGGTACCACATCGCTATTGTCGCCAG
>NZ_JBRKBA010000013.1:0-78952 GCF_052983255.1 Paraglaciecola aestuariivivens
ATAAAATATTACAATCACAAACGAATTAAGCTGAAACTAAAAGGCCTGAGTCCGATAGCATATCGAAATCAGGCCTTGGTAGCCGCTTAGAAATGAGTCCAACTTTACGGGGTCACTTCATGTAGCGGGCTTTTTTGTGGGTGAAATAAATAATTGGTTGCTTAACAGTTTACCCTGATTTAAATGTTTAAGTTATTCGAAACTAAGCAGATTTTCAGTGCTATGCCTATTGGTTAAGGCATCTTTAGGCAAGGAGCTAGCTACTTTGCCTACTCTTAATATCCATTGAACTTCTTGGTTTCCTAAGCCTAGAGCTTGTCGTTGCTGTTGCGCTTCTTGCTCGAGTTTAGATGGCTGCATTTTAGCGGCATTAACTATATTCAGCGGCTTTAGAGATTGGTTTAAGATCTCGGCGCTCATTGTAGATGGTTGAAATACATAGCCTTGCTCTGATAAACGCAACAAAACATGCATTAGCTGTTTAGAGGCTAAAACTTTATCGGCTTGAGACGAACCAGAGGGATAAGTAAAAATTAAAAAACTTTTGCTAGAAAACCATAACTTTTTTTGCGTGTGTTGCATCATGAAACGAGCGCCGCAGTATTTTAATAGATCAAACAGCCAGTGATAACGCTGAATGCCTCTAATTAACCAAGCGTCAGCTTTTTTTACACCTAAATTTTTCCAAGGTAACCCCTTAGGACTCTGGGTATCAAAGGCTACCGCATCCATTATGTCTGTGCCTAATGATTTGGAATACCAAATGGCGCTGTCGCAACTGGCAAAAAACGATAGAGTGCTTGCAGCGGCATCGACATGAAGCTGGCAGCCACAATGCGTTAAATCTTGTACAAACTCATCTATCGATAAGTTGATTGATTCTGGGCCAAGATAAGGGCGCCTATCGGTAAAGCGTGTAGTTAACTGTGAAAACAAGCTTGTGTCATTAGATGAAGTAGACTCGCTAACCTTAAGTGTACAGATTGCTTGTTGATTTTGATAAGGCGAGAAGCCTGCAAAATCAAATTCTAACTGGTGAGTGTAGCCAATATTTAGTAATGACTGATCTAAGTACTCTAACAGGCTGCCAAGGGTGAGTATTATAGTGTAATCATCATAGACAAAAGTATGCTTTGCTTCTTCGGCTAGATAATCAATATAAAAGCACTGGTTGGTTGAGTTAAATCTGAATCTAAAGGGCTGGCAGTTATCACCGCTCATATAAAAACGGGCGGTGTATATCACTCTTTTTGCTAGCTCTTTATCCATCATGGGTTTAGTCATCACTTAGTACTATTTTTTTGGCCAGATTAAATTTTAATTTTTGGATCCAGCCTCTGTTACCAAAGGGACACCAGGTTTTGATAAGTTTATTTTTATAGGCATCAAAATGTAGGCCATAAGGTGCTGCTACTACTTCGCCTCGGTTTAGAAGGATTTTTAATACATAAGTGCCGGCCATGCCTGCACAAAAATCTACTGACATAGGGGTAGAGGGGCCTTTTCTGGCTTTAAAGTCGGCCTTAGATTTATCAACTAAATAATCGCGCTGTAACATGCTTGGTGACAAGCCAATTAAAAATTGAATAAATTGCTCGCCTTCGGTTTTTGCATCGTTAAACCTAAAGTATTCTTCGAAATTCATTTTACCTGGCTGAAAGCATACAAAGGCCACTCCCATACCTAAAGGTGCAGCTATGACTACTGGAATGCCTTTTTCATTACATTTAGATAAAACCGTTTTACGTGCTTCTAGGGCAAAAAAATCCAGGCTATCTACGTAAATATCAACCCCATCTAAAAATGCGTCTATATTGTGTTCGAACACGCCTTCTGGGAAAGTAGTGATATTGCTTTCTGGATTGATATCTTTGGCCATGCGTTCCATTACGGCGCATTTTTCTTGGCCTATGGTAGACATAAAGGCGCCCGCTTGGCGATTGAAGTTATGAACTTCGAATTCGTCGAAATCAGAGATATTAAAATTACTTATCCCTAATCTAGATAAGGTTAATAAATGCACACCACCCACACCGCCACAACCAGCAATGGCTACTTTTTTATGCCTTAATGTTTGTTGTTCTGAATCTGTTACCCAGCCAATATTGCGAGAAAATGCGCTTTCGTAATTAAAGTCTGACACTGAGATGATCCTCTTTAAATAAGTCGAACAAGATTAAACCTAGTTTGAGCCAGTTATTTTTTGGCCGAGTGATTTAATGACTTTCTAATATCTTTTAACATTAATTGAAAACCAGGCGTTAGGTTTTTTAATAATAATGAGGGATTAATATAGTAGGGGGCTCGCTTACCATGGTATTCAATGGCAGGGCCGATTTGTTCAAATTGAATGCCTATAAAGCTCATGCTTCGTGCCAATCTTGGCTCCATCATAACAAAAGTGTGTTTAATGTCGTTTTCGATCACAATTGAAGCGGCTGATAGATATAAACCAACTGCGATAAACGGAAAACAGCGTAATTCGTTTTCTGAATACACTTGCTGGTTAATTACACCAGTAGCAGCGCCTTTAAATTTATCGGTTTGTCTTTTTCTAAACTCTTTAGGAACGGCTAGTCTAGAAATTTCACATATTTCGTGAGGTGCAAAGTCTGCAGGATTAATTTTGTCTTTGGCTATGGAGCTGGCGCAGTATTTTAATAAGGGAATAGACTCTCCCTGTTTTTGCGGTCTAACTACCCTTACTGTGCCTGAGAAACGGCCAGTTGGAATATGTTTAATTAAACAATGAGTAGAAAAAGCATCAAAATCGTCTACTTCTAGGCCATTGTTGCCAGTATCTAAAAAGTTTAATTCTTCGCAATAAACTTCGTTTCTAATGCGATAAGACTCGGTTGAGAGCTCGTCATCGGCTATAACAGGGGACAGATAAGTGGAAAAGTGACGCGCAACAGATTTAACTTCGCGATTTACAGCGTAGTCCATAGCTTTTTTCACCAAAGGCCCGATTATGGGTTTGTTGGCGTATTTCCTTAGCTTTTTCAATTTGGTAAATCCATGGTTTTTATTTGGGCCTGTATTGCCGCTTCTTCACCTTTTTGTAACCTTTTAGGGATAAACTCTAGTGCCGTTTGGTAGCCAATTTGGTACAGCTTTTCTTTGTCTTCAATCGACATATTAAAGTCGACTGGTGAGAGTTTGCCAGTGTTTACAATAATAGTATTTTTCCAGTATTGGTCTTGTACATACTCACGAGACATGGCCGTCATAAAGGTTCTAATCAACATCATCACATATTGCACTATAGGTAACCAACTTTTTTTAAAGGGCTTGTCGGTAACCTGATCGCTTTTTAATCTAAAACAAATTGATGGCGTACCATCGCCTTCCCAATCTTTAAAAATAGCATCTTCTGAGAGGATCGCACCATCTACCAATACGTGGTCTTTATAAGATTTAAAGCTGAAAAAAATTGGAATAGACATAGAAAAACGTACGGCTTTTGAAATTTTTAAATCTGGGCTGTTTTCTTTGTTAAATATAATAGGCCCGCCGCCATTTACGTCAGTGGCTAAAATATGCAGATCTTTGGTCAGGTCTTTAAAGGTTTTGCCTTCTAGTTTGTCGTCTATCCAGTTTTCAAAAGCATCGCCAGAGCTTAACCCGCCTTGTAATAATAGGGTCATCAAGCTAAATCCTCTAAACTGCCTAAAGTTGGTTTCTATGGCCAATTTACGAATTTCATCTAGTGGCATGCCCGAACAATAAAGAGAGGAAATAATAGAGCCACCCGATACCCCAACTATGTGTTGGAAATCTATTTTTAGTGTTTTAATCGCATCTAAAATGCCAATGTGAGCTGACAATTTAGTTCCACCACCAGAAAATATCGGAACTATTTTTTGCACTAAATATCCTCCTTAGATTTGTGGATTAGCCAGATTGCCTGTTATTCACTTTAACTTAGTTTTCAAGCACCTAGTTAAGTTATCGCACAAATCTTTGATAAATTAAGCCTAAATATTCGTGAATGGCTCTTTCGCTTCTGTATAGACTAGCAGCATTCGGCAAACCAGCAACTGGCTCGATGTTAATTCGGCTAAAATGTTCTACAGGTATAGGTAAAACAGATACGTTGTGTTCGGCAAAATAGTTTACTGCTCGGGGTAAATGGCTAGCAGAGCTGACTAATGCAACCTGTTTACCTTTTAGCAAACTTGCTAAGGCATTAACTTCTGTTTCGGTATTCACGCCTTTGGGGCTAATAAATATGTGTTCGGGTTTAATACCCATATAAATTAAAAAATCGCGATTATGCACAGCTTGGGGCAATGCATCGGTTTTCGCTAAAATATCGCCGGCCAAATAAATAGGTAACGGATGGGCTTGATACATTAATGCCGCTTGTAAGTTTCTCTGCATTGAGCAGTTTGGCCAGCGCGACACAAAAGGTAGGCCTTTGTCTTCAAAGTGGTTACAGGCCAATACCACTATAGCGTTGGAATTGCGCCATTGTTGAGATTGAATAGGTACTACTGGGTATTGTTCTTCAAGTGGTTTAATTAGCAGCACACTGGGATAAGTCATAGAACAAAGTAACAACCACACTAACCACAAATAGGCTATGCCATTTAGTAGTTTATTTTTGGCGTAGAGGTGGCTAAGCAATTTAAACAACACAAAGAGAGTGAAAGAATGCACCAAAGGAGAGCTAAAAGTTGACGCTATCGAGGCTAATGTCAATTGATGTCCTTGTCTTGTTTGTGCGTGTTAAATTTACTCTTGGTAAAACGTTTTATACCAGGCTACAAATTTTTCAACGCCTTGGGTTAATTGTGTTTTAGGGCTATAGCCCGTATCTTTTGCTAACGACGCTACATCCGCATAGGTAGCGGGTACATCACCGGGTTGCATAGGCAGCATTTCTTTTATGGCGTTTTTACCTAATGCTTTTTCTAAGGTTTCAATAAAGGTTAGTAAATGCACTGGATTGTGTGCCCCTATATTGTAAATTTTAAAGGGCGCTTTGCTGCTACTAGGATCTGGCTGCTTTCCATCCCAATTGGGATTAGCTTCAGCATTTTTGTCTAAAGATAACAATACACCACTGACTATATCGTCAATATAAGTAAAATCTCTATGGTGATTACCAAAATTAAATACTTTGATTGACTGCCCGGTTAATATTGCTTGAGTGAATTTAAACAAGGCCATGTCGGGTCTGCCCCAAGGACCATATACAGTAAAAAAGCGCAAGCCTGTGGTGGGTAATTGGTACAAATGGCTATAGGTGTGGGCCATTAATTCATTGGCTTTTTTACTGGCTGCATAAAGCGAGACTGGGTGGTCGACATTGTCGGTTTCGACAAAAGGTGTGCTTTCATTTGAGCCATATACCGAGCTTGATGAAGCATAAACTAAGTGCTGTATAGAATGATGACGGCAGCCTTCAAGAACATTCATAAAGCCTTGTAAGTTACTATCAACATAGGCATGAGGGTTTTCGATTGAATAACGTACTCCAGCTTGTGCCGCTAGATGTACAACCTTTTCAAAGCCAGAGGATTGAAACAAAGTTTCCATGCTTGACCTGTCGGCAATGTCCATTTTAATAAATGTAAAATTTTCTGACAGTGCATGATTTTCAAGCTCTTTTAAGCGGCCATATTTTAACTTAGTGTCGTAATAATCATTGATATTGTCTATGCCTATTACAGTGTCGCCTCGGGCCAATAATTGTTGGGTAACATGAAACCCAATAAAGCCCGCAGCACCTGTTACTAATACCTTCATTCTTTCAGCCTTTCCATTTTTGTCGCACAATGACTTATTAATCATGGCATAAACTTGTGATAATTGTGATTATACTCAGATACTTACTTGTAATTGTATTGAAACTTTATGTTTATCTCTAAAAATATCCTTAGGCCACTATTCAGCGCCATCTTGCTCACTTTAGCTCAGCCAGTTTTTGCTCACTCAGTCACAGATGTGGTTGCGCGAGTAAAACCCTCAGTAGTGGGAATAGGGCTATACGATGCTTTAGCTGCACAATCTCACCAGTTACGTGGAACTGGTTTTGTGTTTGGTGATGGCAGTTTAATAGCAACTAATCATCATGTCATTGCGCAACGTCTCGATCCGCAAAAAGTGCAATATCACATAGTGTTTGCTGGCATTGGGCGAACACCAAATATTTTTAGAGCCAAGATTTTGGCCAGCGACCCATCGCACGATCTAGCTATTCTTAAAATTGAGGGTAAGCTAAAGCCAGTCACTTTAGCGTTTGACGAATATGTAAAAGACGCCACCGCGGTACTGCTAACTGGCTTTCCAATTGGTGCGGTACTTGGGCTGTATCCAGCTACCCATAGGGGAATAGTGGCAGCCACAACCCCAGATGCCACTCCTAGTCAGCATTCTAGTCAACTAACTGTGCGTAATTTAAATCGGTTAGATCAAAGCTTTATGATCTATCAGTTAGATATGACCGCTTACCCAGGTAATAGTGGCAGTCCACTATACGATGCTCACACGGGCCAAGTAGTAGGCATTTTAAATAAAGTTTTTGTAAAAGAGTCTAAAGAAACCCTGTTGCAAAAGCCTTCTGGAATAAGCTACGCCATACCAGTTAAATACCTTAGGCAGCTTGCATTAGCTCATGGCATAGAGGTAAAATAGTAGCCTTACCAGCAACGTCTGATTTTTTTACAATTTCGTTTTAAGTATAAAAAAATATTGTTGTTTTTCAATAGCTTAATTTTAGGCATGTTATTTGCATTTTAAAAGGTAATGTGTGCAAATCAAGGAGTCACAATGAATATCGACAACCCAAAAGGATCAGAGCCTTCAGTTTCTGCTCAGACTAAAGTACGTAGAACGTTTTTAAAGCGTGCAACTGCGGGGGCGGTCTTAACCTCGTTACCGGCTCATTCTGTTTGGGGAGCGGTTTGTAGTGTGTCTGGTGCTCAGTCGGGCAACTTGTCTGGAATAAGACGCCATAAAGATTGTGAAAAGCCTGAATTGCCGGAGGGAAGATCGCCTGGTTACTGGAAAGGCCTTATTACTTCCTCAGAAAATGTTCATGGTGCATTTACTAGTGTATCTAATAGTGGTGGACCGAATAACACTTATAATCAGTCTGTTCAAGCATGTTATGTTAATGAAGTAACAAATGTTGCAAAGACTTATTCTATGGATATTCCTTCTGAGTTTATAACTCCTGATTTCATCACAAATATTTATGACTCCCTGATGGATGAAGGTCACCTTGATTATAATATGGCGGGTGTTTGGTTAAATGCTTATTTTGGTTTTGGTGGGTTTACACCTGGTGTTGCTAGTGCAAACAAAGTAGTGAGCGACCTTATTGCGTATATTATAATGCAAGAAAGAAGTGGTAATCCTGTTAATGCAGAGGGTAATGCCTTTTTTAACTTTGTTGAGGGTACTACATCTTATCAAGTTACTAGTTGTCATTCCGACCCCTTTGAACCAGAAACTCCTGAGCCAATTTAAATAGGTGGAAAAAAACAGCTTTCAACTCCATCCTTCTATTAGTTTTTCGGTAATGGAGGATGGCAGTGGTATTGCGTTGCATAGCGGCTTAAGTGGCCGCTTGGCTTTTCTAAAAACACTAAATAGTAAAATTGTTAACGGTGTTTCTACTAATACTTTATCCGAAGTGTTTTCTGAACAATATTTAGTTAGCTTATTAAATCTTCAAGAAGCTCAAGCAAAAAAGCTGATACTTTGGCTAATTGAGAACAAATTTCTTATTAAGTGCTCACTTTAAGGACTCCCTTTGCTGCTTAACTTAGGGCTATATATAGTCAATATTAATACTGACCAGCCCATAATACCTTCAATAAATGCCATTTATGGTGATGCAAAAGTTCCTGATGCCCCTGTTGATTTTGAAGTAAGATTACATGCTCCTTCGTTATTACGGCGCTATGTAAGACCCCAAGTTTCCTTTTATTGCGACCAACATACTCCTTTTAAACCGTTACCCGCGTCACAAGCTTTTGCTCTGCTTGAGTGGGGCATGAATTGGTGTATTGCTACCCATGATCACACTAGGCTATTGATCCATGCTGCGGTTATAGTCAAAGATAATCAAGCCATTATTTTTCCTGCTTCGCCAGGCTCTGGTAAAAGTACGTTATCGGCATTTATGGCATTATCAGGTTGGTCTTTATATTCAGATGAAATGGCTGTAATTGATTTAGACAATGGAACGGTTGCTCCTTTATTTAGACCAGTATGTTTAAAAAATGACTCTATAGGTTTAGTTAAAAAATGGTTTCCTAAAAGTATTTTTACCGAAACCTGTAGAGACACACAAAAAGGCGATGTCGCCCATTTAAAAGGCACTACTTGGAATGATTTTGTTAACTATTCTGCGGTTGATATAGCAGCTGTAGTGTTCCCTAAGTTCCAGAAAGATACTCAGCTTAAGATCTATTCAATAAATCAATTACAAGCATTTGAAGGCCTAAGTGAGCACTCATTTAATTGTGGCGTGTTGGCAAATTTAGGGTTTAACTGCATTGATAAAATCATTAAAAATACGGCTTTATTTGAAATTGAATATAGCGACTTATCTGAAGTAAAAGCCTTTTTAGAAGATGAAATTATTTCATGAGTTTATTTAACAACCAACAGCTTGCAAAGTTCTTAGTGCAACCTAAAGAAGCGCAAAGTTTGTCTTTAGATGAGTGGGCTAAATTAATTTTAATCTTAAGAGAAAGTAAATTATTAGCATCTTTATATCACAGTTCGTTAAATTATGGTTGTTTTGAACACTATCCTCAATATGCACAAAAACACCTTTTGTCCGCTTCAATTCATGCTAAAAGACAAAACTCACAAGTTCATTTTGAAAGTGAAAATTTAAACGAGTTATTAACTTCTATTAATGTACAACCCATATATTTAAAGGGGGCTAACTATATTCTGAGGGAAAGTAGAAATAGCTTTGGCCGAATGGTATCTGATATAGATATTTTAGTTAATAAAGACGAGCTGGACATAGTTGAAGCTAAGTTAAAATCCATGCTGTGGAAATCTGATAAAATCTCAGATTATGATGAAAAATACTATAGAAAATGGGCACATGAAATCCCACCTTTATATCATGTACTTAGAAGTACAGTATTAGACGTTCACCATAACCTTTATTTACCTATAAGTGGTCGTTCGCCAAATGTCGCACTTTTTTTAACAAATAATGTGGTATGCAAAAATGGTAGTACTGTTTTAGGACCTGCTGAAACTGTATTGCACAGTATTATTCATTTGTTTTTAAATGAAGATTTTACCAATGCTTTTAGAGACCTATTCGATCTTTATTGGTTAATTGAAGAATATGGCAATAATAGTTTTTGGCAACAGTTGCATTCACTGGCTCAAGAAACCAAGTTTGAAAAAGAGTTGTACTATTGTCTGGCATTATTAATTAAAGTTTATGTTATTGCGCCACCCTCAATTTATGCATTATTAGTAGCTAAGTTTGAAAATCCAAGGAGTCGATTTTTTATTGAGCATATTTTATATAATGCGATTACCCCCAAGCATAGCTTACTGGATAATTTTTATATCAAATCAGCCAGAGCCCTCATATTCTTGAAAGGACACTGGCTAAAAATGCCATTGCACATACTAATAAAGCATTTAGCAATAAAGTCTTACTTTGGCATTGTAGAGTTTATTTTTGGCAAACACTTTTTAGATAAAGACTAACCAGTAAGCTTTTGCTTTAATTCCCTTCTTTTCTCATGCAATAACGGCTCTGTATAGCCATTTGGTTGTTCGTGGCCTTTAAATATCAGTTCTTGCGCGGTTTTAAAGGCAATGGAATCTGCTGTGTTTGGAGTCATGGCTGTGTAGTCTGGGTCGTTGGCATTTTGTTGGTCTACTAGCTTGGCCATAGTTTGCATAGATGCGTCGATTTGCTCTTTGCTTATCACTTTGTGCATCAACCAGTTTGCAATGTGCTGACTCGAAATACGTAAAGTTGCGCGGTCTTCCATCAGCCCGACATTGTTGATATCTGGCACTTTAGAGCAGCCAATGCCTTGATTCACCCAACGTACTACATAACCTAGTATGCCTTGCACATTATTATCTAACTCTCTTTGTATTTGTTCTGCTGTTAGCACTTCGTCTTTTAACAGCGGGATATCTAACATTTGTTTTAACAATTGTTCGGGTTGTCCGGTTATAGATTGTCGAATATCAAACACATTTTCTTGATGATAATGCAGGGCGTGCAGCGTGGCGGCAGTAGGCGAGGGTACCCAAGCTGTATTGGCTCCCGAACGAACATGGGCAAGTTTGGCTTGCATCATATCGGCCATGTTATCTGGTGTTGGCCACATGCCTTTGCCAATTTGTGCTTTGCCTGATAGACCAGATTGAATACCGGTTATTACATTTGATTGTTCGTAGGCGTTTAACCAAGGGCGGGTTTTAATGCTGGCCTTGCTAGCAAATGCACCTAGGTGCATTGAGGTATGGATTTCGTCACCCGTGCGGTCTAAAAATCCTGTGTTAATAAATACCACGCGATTTTTGGCTGCTTGAATACAGGCTTTTAAATTAAGACTGGTGCGTCTTTCTTCGTCCATTAAGCCCATTTTTAATGTGTGGCAAGGAATATCCACAACAGACTCAATTTTGCTAAACAGTAAGTCGGCAAAGGCGACTTCTTCTGGGCCGTGCATTTTAGGTTTAACTATATATACACTGCCAGCTTGACTGTTTTTAAATTTAGTATTGCCAAGTAAATCGTGTTTTGCGATTAAGCTGGTTACTAAGCCATCCATAATGCCTTCGTAAATAGGCTGGTCGTCAAACAAAATGGCATCGGTTTGCATTAAGTGACCTACATTACGCACAAACATTAAACTTCTACCAGCTAAACTAAATGGCTGATCGGTAGGAGATAAGTATTCTCTGTCTGGGTTTAAGCGGCGCACTTTTTGATTGTCACCACTGCCAATGGTGGCGGTTAAGTCACCTTTTATTAGTCCGAGCCAATTTTTATAAACTAAGGTTTTATCTTCAGCGTCTACTGCTGCCACTGAATCTTCACAATCCATTATGGTAGTCAGTGCCGACTCTAAAAGAATGTCTTTAATGCCTGCGGTATCTTGTTGACCAATTTGATGTTGTGCATCAAATTGAATTTCGGCATGAATATTATGATGCTTAAGTAAAATGCTAGCGGCTTGGTTTTTATTACCTTGATAACCCACAAATTGTTTTGGATCTTGTAATTCCACTACAGAATCATCGGCTAAGGTCACCTTTAGTTGGCCGCTGTTAATGTCATACTTTTTACTTTGACTATGGCTACCCTTTGTTAAGGGCGCTATGGTGTCTAACCACTTGCGAGAATAATCTATTACCTGTTGGCCGCGTTTAGGGTTGTATCCTTTAGTGGCAGTTTGTTCCTGCGCAATCACATCAGAGCCATACAAGGCATCGTATAAACTGCCCCATCTGGCGTTTGCTGCGTTTAGGGCAAATCTAGCATTATTGATAGGTACCACTAATTGCGGGCCAGCCATCTGGGCTATTTCGGGATCCACATTTTGGGTGTCTATTTGTACTTCTGCTGGAACAGGTTGCAAATAACCTATCTGCTGTAAAAAGTCTGTGTAGTCATTTAACTCAAGGTTTTGCTGAGTTTGGCAATATTGGTCTATTTGTTGTTGTAATTTACTGCGTTTGAGCAATAAGGCGTTATTTTGTTTAAGCAGCTCGGGTAAGCATTGCTCAAATTTTTTCCATAATTCATCTGGGGATATCTGTAAGCCAGGTAATACCTGTTGCTGAATAAATTGGTTGAGTTGATTGGCAATCTTGAGTCGCCCAATAGTGGTGTAGTCAGTTCGCATTTTTTTGCCTTAAATCTTGCAATAGAGGGTCAGTTTAGGTGTATTAGTTTATTAATATTAGTTTATGAAATTTATTTTCTATATTCATATGAAAAATGGGTTAAGCCGAATTTAAGTCTACCCCTACTTCGGTAATTAATCGTCTTAGCCATATATGGCCAACATCGTGTTGAAGTAGTGCGCTCCATGCCATTTTAAGGGCAATAGGGGGGATATCAAAAGGTGGCTCTAATATTTGTACTTCAGGATCGTTTTTATATAGGTTGGCCGCTCGACTCGGTAAAGTGGCGACTAGGTTTTGTGCTTTGGCTAATTGCAACGCCACATGGTAATGACGAGTAAAAACTCGGATATCTCTTTTTTTGCCTATTTTGGTTAGCTCGGCATCTACCCAGCCCAATTTTTGCACTTCGTTAGGATCAATTCCTACGCCCACCCCAAAGCCGGTTTTACTCACCCAAATGTGTTTGGCTAACAAGTATTTGTCGAGGTCGAAGTTTTCTACAATAGGGTTGTGGCTATTGACCATGCAAGAAAAGGTGTCGTACCAAATTACCTTTTGATGAAATGACAGAGGCAGCTCATCAAACCTGTTGATAGCCATATCAACACGGCCTTGCTCTACATCATGAAAGGTCACATCGCTAGGGGTTATTAAATCTAGGGTAATATTAGGCGCGAGTTTGTTGATACGTCTTATGACTTCCATCAATAGGGTCGATTCAGCATAATCACTGGCCATAATCCTAAAGGTACGCTCACTTTCTAGTGGATTAAATTCGGTGGCCGGTTGAATGGTGGTTTCGAGTTTAGATAACACATCGCGAACAATGGGTTGCAATTCAATGGCACGCTTGGTGGGGGTCATGCCTTCACTGGTTCGTACTAATAACGGATCGTTAAACAGATCGCGCAAGCGTTTCAGCCCATTGCTCATAGCGGGTTGAGTGATGCTAAGTTGATTGGCTGCTTTAGTGACGCTGCCTTCTCTAAGCAGTACATCTAAGTAAACCAACAAGTTTAAGTCTACTTTAGCAATATTCATTGTCGCTATCTCTTTATTTCTTTATATCCTGATGATGAATGTTATCAGCAAAAAAGCTTAAAACCAGAATTAAAATTAATTAATAAAAACAAAAGCTTAGTGATTTGGTGGGTTAATGAACAAATTTAATAAGTTAAAACTTGCTGCATATTAGATTGATTTACTAAATAAAAGCAGCAAGACGAGTTAGCCTTGCTGCTTTTAGGTGTTTTAAGCACTAAGATCAAATTGATTCATAGTGTTGTCTTCACCCGAGGCTTTTAACGCTTGCTCGCCAGAGAAGTACTCTTTGTGATCATCGCCTAAGTTTGAGCCCGCCATAGCTTGGTGTTTAACACAGGCTAAACCTTGACGAATTTCTTGGCGTTGCACACCTTGTACATAAGCCAACATGCCTTGCTCACCAAAATATCCTTTGGCTAAGTTATCTGTAGACAAGGCGGCAGTATGATAGGTCGGCAATGTAATCAGGTGATGGAAAATGCCTGCTTCACTAGCCGCATCGGCCTGGAAGGTTTTTATTTTCTGATCGGCTTCTGCGGCCAATTCAGACTCATCGTATTTGGCAGCCATCAACTCAGCTCTGCTGTAATCTGATACATCTTTGCCTTGCTCTTGCCATGCATCAAATACTTGCTGACGGAAGTTTAGGGTCCAATTAAATGAAGGTGAATTATTGTAAACTAACTTAGCATTTGGCACTGTCTTGCGTATGGCACTAACCATGGCACCTATTTGGCCCACATGCGGTTTTTCGGTTTCTATCCAAAGTAGGTCGGCACCATTTTGTAATGATGTAATGCAATCAAGTACCACACGGTCAAAACCGGTATTGTCTTTAAACTTATACAGGCCGTTAGGTAAACGTACCGGTTTAACCAGTTTGCCGTTTTGTTTTAGAACCGAATCACCTTCAGCTAAGTCGTTGATATCGTTAACTTCTGTGGTTTCTAAAAAGGCATTGTACTGAGCAGCTAAGTCTCCAGGCTTTTGTGACACTGGCAGCTTTTGGGTTAAGCCTGCACCTAAAGAGTCTGTTCGCGCTACTATTACTCCATCATCTACCCCTAGCTCTAAAAATGCGTAACGTACCGCATTAATTTTGGCTAAAAAGTCTTCGTGAGGTACGGTAACTTTGCCGTCTTGGTGGCCACATTGTTTGGCATCTGATACTTGGTTTTCTATTTGAATGCAGCAAGCACCGGCCTCAATCATTTTTTTAGCTAGCAAGTAGGTGGCTTCTTCATTACCAAAACCCGCATCTATGTCGGCAATAATAGGCACCACATGGGTTTCAAAGTTGTCTATTTTATTTTGAATTTCGCTAGTATCTGCACCTTGTTCTTTGGCTTTGTCTAGTTCGTTAAATAAATCGCCTAGCTCTCTTGCATCGGCTTGACGTAAGAATGTGTAAAGCTCTTCAATAAGTGCAGGTACAGAGGTCTTTTCATGCATAGATTGGTCTGGCAAGGGGCCAAATTCAGAGCGCATAGCTGCTACCATCCAGCCTGACAAATACAAATAGCTTTTATTAGTGGTGCCTTGATGTTTTTTGACTGCCAACATTTTTTGCTGACCAATAAATCCATGCCAGCAACCTAGCGATTGTGTATATTGACTAGAGTCAGCATCGTACTCTTGCATATCTTTGCGCAAGATAGCAGCGGTATATTTAGCTATGTCTAAGCCGGTTTTAAACCGATTTTGCGCTTTCATTCTGGCTGCATAGTCTGGATCTATGGCATTCCATGTCCCTGCTTTTGTCGCCTTTAATGATGAAACTTGTTGGATATCTTGTAGATACTGTGACATATGAGTTGTCCTATAAATGTTTACTAAGGTCCAATACAACCGATTGTTGGATACTAGGTTGCTGCTGATAATCATCCTATAAGCTTTTTTTTCATATTAATAATCTATAAGAATCATTTTCGACATAAATTTTGTGAATGTTGAATGGCCTGACTGTATTTAAAATTAGATATTGTGTTGGCCTAGGACTACCCTTAGCCCATGATCAATTCTAAGATTTTGTGTATTTGTTAACTTTGCATTGGGAGAGCGTATGTCTGACCTAATGACTTCTATAGATCAACGCACACAATTGGTAGGCGAAAATCGACTTGAGTTATTGTTATTTAAACTAGGTACCCGCCATACCTTTGCCTTAAATGTGTTTAAAATTAAAGAAGTTATGACAGTGCCAAGTATGCAAAAGCTGCCAGGCTCCCACGAAAATCTAGCTGGGGTTATTCATTATCGTGGGGCAACTATTCCGGTGATTGACTTAGGCTATGCCATAAAAATGCGCAAAAAGGGGCAAGACTTTACTCCTGAAAATGTCATTATTACTGAATATAATAGAAGTGTGCAGGGCTTTTTGATTGGTCAAGTTTTACGAATTATCAATACTTCTTGGAGCGATATTCAGCCCCCTCCACAATTTGCCGGCCAAAATCATTACCTTACCGCTATTTCGCAGCAAACAGTGGATGGGGTACCAGCCTTGGTTGAAATCATAGATGTTGAAAAGGTTTTAGCTGAAATTATTGAATACGATACTAGTATTTCTGAGCAGGTATTAGATTTAGAGGTATCTGGCCAACTTAAGGGTAAAAAGGTTTTAGTGGTAGACGACTCTGCAACGGCAAGGTGGCAAATAAAGGCGACTTTGGGGCAATTGGGGGTTGAGATCATTGAGGTACAAGATGGGCTAATTGCATTAAACCTACTAAAAAAGTGGGCTGCTGAAGGTAAAGATATAACAGATGAAATTATTATGATGTTTACTGATGCGGAAATGCCCGAAATGGATGGCTATAGATTAACTTCAGAAATTCGCAAAGATCCTCGTATGAGTTCATTGTTTATTGTGCTAAATACCTCTTTAAGTGGCAGCTTCAACCAGGCTATGGTTGAAAAAGTTGGCTGCGATCGGTTTATTTCTAAATTCCAGCCTGATCTTTTGGTTGAAGTTGTACAAGACCGCATGCGCGAAATCTTAGGTCATACCACTAATTAACCCGCAGCCGAGTGAATTGTTTAATCAAGGCTAAACACCACGCCCTTTTCCTGCGTATAATAGGCGCAAGTTTTTGATAATACTCTTTCATCAATGGAGAGCAGATGAAGTACGTTTTTTGTTTTTTATGTAGTTGTATGGTGACCTTTGTTTTTGCCAAACCCACACCCAAAAATATTATTGTGTTAGTTGGAGACGGTATGGGACCGGCCTATACCACAGCTTATAGAATGTACGCTGATGATCCTGCCACAGCAGAAGTTGAAAAAACCGTGTTTGATCGACTGCTAGTTGGTATGGCTAGTACCCATCCAGATATAGGCACCGGGTATGTCACAGACTCAGCAGCCAGTGCAACAGCCCTGTCAACTGGCGTTAAAAGTTATAATGGCGCCATAGGGGTTGATGTAAATAAGGCGGCGGTTGAAACCGTTTTAGAGTTAGCCAAATTAAAAGGTTATAAAACCGGTGTGGCTGTAACATCACAAATTAATCATGCTACGCCAGCAAGTTTTAGTACGCATAACGAGAGTCGGCACAACTACAATGAAATTGCTGATAGCTATTATGATCTAAAAGTAAATGGGCAGTTTACTTTAGATGTAATGTTAGGCGGTGGATGGAAGTATTTTATTCGTGAAGACCGCAATTTAGTTGAGCAATTTAAAGCGGCGGGATATCAATACGTAGACAGGCTAAATAAACTAAAAGATGTTGAGCCTAATGGCCCACTTTTGGGCTTGTTTGCTGACACTGGTATGCCTTTGGCGCTAGACAGTGAAAACCAACAAAGACTGCCTTTATTAACTCAAGCTGCTATTCGTCAGTTAGAAAATGACAAAGGTTACCTATTAATTGTTGAAGCCAGTCAAATAGATTGGGCGGGGCATGGTAACGATATCGCTTCGGCCATGGCAGAGATGCATGACTTAGCCTTAACCCTAGAATGGCTTGAACAGTACCTTGTAAAAAATCCTGACACCCTGCTGGTTGCCACTGCCGACCATAGTACAGGTGGGCTAAGCATAGGCGCAAACGGAGTATACAGCTGGCATCCTGAATGGCTAAAACAAGTTAAAGCTTCACCTTATGCTATAGCTAACGAATTACTCAAAGCAAAAAATAAAGGGCAAGTAGCCAGTGACTTATTAGGCTTTGAGTTAAGTAAAGAAGAAGTGGCGAGTTTAGAGGAATTAGAAACCGAAAACGCCAGACCTTATGTGAAGGCCATTTATAAAATTTTAGATAACCGCACTAAAACGGGTTGGACAACCACAGGGCATACTGGGGTAGATGTGCAAATCTTTGCTAAAGGACCAGCTAGTGAGCAGTTTAGTGGGCACTTAGACAATACGGACATTGCTAAAAAGGTTATTGCGCTTTTAGATTAACGATAAGCTGGAATGATTCAGCTCAAGCAGATACAAAAAAAGGATAGCTAGTTTTACTTGCTATCCTTTTTTTTAACCAAATTTTGAGATTAAACGTCGGCCAAAAAGTGCTCTAAGTCTTGACCTGTGAGTTTTTTAATTTGAGAAAAAATATACCAAAGGGCGGCAATTAACATCAGCATACTCGGGATCACTATCACTGGGTAGCTCAATGCCGTCATTCTGCCTAATTCCTCGGTGTAAGCTGTGGTGCCTGGTGGGCTAACTAAAATAACTTTGGCCAAAATATAATTAAGTGCAGCCGATAAAAAGAAGGAGCCCGCTACTATATAAGAGCTAATGGCTAACTTTTTTTCGAATAGGGCTGTTGTACCTTTGTTTTCTAGTGACTGGCTTAGGTTTTGCCAGTTAACAATTTGTTCGTTAAGCACAAAAACCTTTAACAAAGGTTTGCTGGTTCTTTGGGTAAATAATACTGCTAAGCCAATTATGGCGGGAATGCTGGCTTCTTTAATTGCAATGTATTCAGCGGGTAATTCCAACAAACTTATGCCACCGGTTAAAAATACACTCACAATACCCAGTATTGAAAATGGATTCACTTTGGCTGTTTGTTTGAGATCCCAAAGGCCGTAACCTATAGGAAATATTAATGCGGCCACTATGCTCCAAGCAGGGCCTAAATATTCTTCGCTACTAAGGTTAGTTAAAATCAATACAGGAATAACAATATTAAAGGCTAAATTGCCCAATAATCCTGATTGTTTTTGTGGTTTATTTTCTGACATTTTTTACCTGTGCTGACAAAGCTATTTGGGTCATATTATATGCGTTTTCTATACAGAGGGCGATGACTTTGCCCACAATTTGGCGGCTAATAACCCAACAATAAATCCAAATAAATGAGACTCCCAGGAAACAAAAGGGGTGGCTGGTAAAATTCCCCAAATTAATCCCCCATAAAAAAAAGCCACTAGTAGTGAGATTAAAATTAGTTTAAATTTTTTGCTTAACAAACCTGCTAATAACAAATACCCAAAATAACCATAAATTACTCCACTGGCACCTAAGTGGGTAGCGGGCCTGGCAAATAACCAAACCAATACCCCAGTAAATATCACTATCCATAGGCTAACAAGCACAAAACGTTTTAAACCGTACTGCAGTAATAAATAGCTAAAAATAGCCAGTGGAATGATGTTCGAAAAATAATGTTGCAAACTACCATGCAACAAAGGCCCAAAGATAATGCCCTTTAAACCGGGCACATAGCGTGGGATCAGGCCAAATTGATTTAACATGCGCCCAGTCAGCAAATTTAATATTTCAATAATACTTAGCAACAAAAAAATACTTAGTACTAACTGAACTTGTTGTTTAGTGGCAAAAGCCGGGTGCTTTGATGTCATTGATAATTTGTGCTGAATGATAAAAGAGTGCAATAAGTGTGGCTGAAAATATGATGAATAGGCATGTCAAAATGTCACAAAATAATATGCGGTAAATAACGTGACATATCTTGGGTAATAGGCGAAAGATCTTCTCTAACCGAAATGCCGGCTGCTTTATCATTCACTAGCCACGAGCCTATGAGCGTGTGGTTTTTAGCAAATTTTGGTAGTGCATAATAAGCTTGATAGATAAAGCCTTCGTCACCATAGGGTCCATCAGCAGACAGCGTGGTTTTACCGTTTTCTAATACGCTAACATTGGCTCCTTCTCGAGAGAAAATGGGTTTTTTAACGAGTTTTTGCTCTGTGGCTAAGGCTAGTTCATCTTCAAAATAAGCCGGCAGCAAATTAGGGTGATGGGGGAACATTTTCCACAACATGGGCATCAAGGCTTTATTGGATAAAATTGATTTCCATAGTGGTTCTATCCAATTGACTTGTGCTGGCACTATAGCTTGGGAGAATTCTTCGCGTTGCATAAACTCCCACGGATAAAGTTTAAATAAGCTTTGAATTTTATGATTTTGTAAGTCGCTAAAGCTGCCATACTCGGCTAAACCAATATCTTCAATAAACACAAAGTCAGTGCTGAGCCCGGCTTCTTTTGCGCAATCTTGAAGGTATTGAACTGTGCCTCTGTCTTCGTCTGTATCTTGGCAGCAAGCAAAGTGCATTTGCTCAATTTGATAGTGCTGAGCAATGTAGCCAAAACGCTGAATGAGTTTTTCTTGTAATGAATTAAATTGGTCGGCCTGCTTGGCGATTTTGCCAGCATTAACTTGTTCTTCTAACCACAACCATTGCCAAAATCCCGATTCATATAATGAGGTAGGGGTGTCGGCATTGTTTTCATAGAGTTTGGCAGGGCCTTTGCCATGATAAGCAAAATCTAAGCGTGAATATAAACTTGGATCTTGTTGTTGCCATGATTGATAAATAGGTTGCCAAAAGGCCGGTGGAATTTGAAATTTGGCTAACAGCTCTTCACTATTAACCACTTTCTCTACCACAGCTAAACACATTTGATGTATATCTTCACTTGGGGCTTCTAAATCGCGCTCTATCTGTTCTAACGAAAATTGATAGTAGGCAGATTCATCCCAATAGGCTTGGCCATGCATAGTATGAAACTTAAAGCCAAATTCATTAGCTTTACGTTTCCAGTTAGCGCGCTCGCTAATTTCAACTCTAAACATAAAGGTAAGACACAATTAAGGAGTATGGGTTACTAACCACCCCAGCCGCCTTTTTTGCTACTGCTGCCCCAACTCGACTTGGCTCTCACGCTGCTTCCAAAGCCTCCACGACTCATAGTTTTAGTCACTGTGGGTTTAGGTTTTAGGGCTTTTTCGCTTACCCGCATATTGCGACGACGGTAATCACCAAAATCATAGCCATCTGCACCTATCCATCTGTGTCGATAATGCGAGTAGGGTGAATAAGAGGTAAACATGGGTTGAGAATAATAACCCCTTGGAGACATTAAGTTACTCAACATGTAACCAGCCATAAAGGGCATAAAAAACGAACCGCTACCACTGCTATTTTGTACTACATGGCATTGGTTATTGCCAAACTCTGCTTCACAGTCGTTTTTTGAATTGTACTTAGGACCGGTGCGCTCTGCTTCTACTAAAGCATCTTGATAGGCAGTTTGACACTGCTGAGCAAATTCTGGATTGGCATCAGTGCAATCTTCTACACTAGTGTAAACCGTGGCTTCTTGTTTATTACCACAGGCAGATAAACAAATGGCCGCTACACCTAAGGCTAAAGGTTTTACACTAAAGCACTTGCGCATAGTGCTTAGGTTAATTGTTTGACTACGTTTGATTTTATTAGGTTGCATGGGCACTCCTAGTAACTCATACAAGCGGCATTTAGCAGCCCAACAGAAATCGATAAGGCAGCTAAAATGGTGCCAGCCGACAATTCATTTTTGTCGATTCTTTCGGCAATTTTAGGCATAAAAGTAAAACGTAAAAGCGCAAAAGCTAAAGACTGAGCAATGATGGCTACTAGCCCCCAGATCACAAAATCGATAAGAAATTCAGAATTAGAGGCTGCCCCAGCTAAGGCAATACTAAAGCCAACCATAGCCCCGCCAAATCCCACAGCGGCAGCTTGATTTTTATGCACTTTCACTAATTCCCATTCGTTATGCGGGGTGACAAAGGCGTAAACAATTTTAAATACAAATAATAACAAGATGGAAACGGCAAAATACAACGCAAAGTTGCCTAAGCCCGAGATTGAATTTAATACTGCGTCCATTTTTTATCCTTTTTAGTTAAGTATTTTTAAGGTGAAAGTGAATAATATTATCCGTTAATACGTATATCGGCTTGGGCGATATCAAAGCCGGTACTGATAACTAAACATCGATCAAAATTATTGTTGATTAACTTTTCTTCTGCGCTGACTAACAAGGTTTCATTTAAATCATCAGCCAGTTGACGCTCATATAACATCACAAATTGATCGGTTTCGCTAATATCACCGTCTTCTTCATAAGTTTGTTCGGTCATAGCCACAGGCGGAGACTCATCGCCCACCGCATCCCATACTCTTTGATATTGGTGCTCTTCGAGTTGATAGCTAGGTTTAGACACCTGCTGGGCAATGGTGTCTTTCCACTGAGTTTCTGAACCAATGGTTTTAGTTTGGTAAAAATACCAGAGTTTTACGTCGGTAATGTGATTCTCGGTGTCTCCACCATCTAGCACCACTTGTAAAAATGCATCGTCATCGGTGTAAAACCTTAATATTTTTCCACCTGTGTCTAAATGCACTTCACCTACGGCTTGAATAATATGTTGGCTAGCTGCTTTCTCTATCATTAACTGAGGCTCAATTAAGCGCAGTTTTAGCGGATCAAGTTCAAACGAACCACCTAAATACAAGCCCATAATTTCAGGCGCTTTAACTTGCGGTGCTTGGTCTTTTTTGCCAAAAAATTTACTAAACATAACTTAGGCCTCGATAAACTTTTGCCATTGCAGGTTTCTAATGCGTTGGTCGGCAATGTAAAACACTTTATCACCAGGGTTTACCGTCATCTCTAGATCTGGATTCACCTGAATATTAAGTTTGTCGCTCGATTGGCTAACCCCAATTAAAGTGGCACGATAATCAGTTTTAAGGGTATTAAATAATGTGGCTACTGTTATGGCGGGTGTGTTTGCCGGCACTTTAACCGAATACTGTGCAGGACCCTGGTTAACATCGAGCAAGTCGTGATGCAATAAACTCGAACCCGGGTCAAAAGCCGACTTAGCTAACATTTCTACTGCCACGCTTGGGGTACATTCAACATTTGGACAATGTTTTTGCAATAAACCCACTAGGCTTTCGTCGTTAAAATAAGCCACCATTTGAGCACTTGGATTGCGTTGGCTGCAATATAAGGCCGTGGTCATGGTTAAGTCGTCTTCTGGGTTATCCATTAACACTACAGCTGCACTATCAATGCAGGCTCGGTCCATTTCTTCGTCTTGATTAAAAGAGGCGACTTTTACAAATTCAATTTCGTTAGGTAAGGGGTTAGTGATATCAGCTCTCACACATAACACTATAGTTGGCTTATCTTCACTAGATGCTCGCTCGCGCAGCAATAATTCTAATAACCTAATAGTGCGTTGACCATTCCAACCTAACACCAAAATGTGACCTGCCACATCTAAACTTTTCAAACCTCTTGCTCCTTTTTGCCATTGGTTAGACACCCAACTTGCAATTCGCCCTAAAACTAAAGCAAAAATACTTAAACCCAAGGGGATCACATAAAACGAGACTAAATATTTGCCGGCACTAGTAGTGGGTGATAAATCACCGTATCCAACTGTAGAGCCTGTGACAACTAACCAATAAATAAAATCTGTAGATTGGGTGAGGGTTTCTTCACCTGCCCAAATTAATAACAACCAGCTGGTAGAAGCATAAAAAAGAAGCGCCAGTACAATACTGTACCAGCGCATCTCGGCAAATACTCTCACCAACATTTTACGTAATTTTGGAAACATTCTTTGCCTTGTTTAACTTAACTCAAATAAAGCCTTTATTTGCCTAATATGCGGCTAAGTTCGTCGTCTGCTGAACTTTTACCCCCGGCAATACCGGCTTCTGCCAAACGCTTACTTAGGTCGTCGCTAGACTCTTCGCTGGCCAATTCTTCGGCTGCTTGTAACTCAGCATTGCGTAAGTTTTGTTTTTCTTGAATTCGCGAAAGCGACTCAGTGGCGGTTTTCATTTTACTGTTGGCACCTAGATGGCGCGACGACACCGCAACTTGGGCTTTTTGAACCGACTCAGTGGCCTTTACCATATCTACCTGCTGCTCTAAGCGCTTTAAATTGGCTTTGGCTTGGTTGATATTTGCGGCAAGTTGTTTTTCTGACTGCTTAAATTGGTCTAAATAAGATTGCTCAGCGTCTTGCTCTGCACGTAGGTCACTAACTTTCTGTGCACAATCTAGTGCCAGCTGACGATCAGACTCTACCGCTTTACGCGCGTGGGCTTCGTATTGTTCAATTGAACTTTGCAAGCTATCTACTTTTTGTTGCGCAAGTTTGCACTTGGCTAATATTTGCGTGCGAGCGTGGTCTGACTTTCGTAATTCGTCTTTGGCTTCACGAATTTCTTGTTCAAGAATACGAATGGCCTGACTATCCACTACTGATTGTGCCGCTTCAGTGGCGCCGCCTTTAACGGCTGTAACTAACTTTCTCCAAACTGACATATTCTTTCTCCTCAATTACTTCAAATGATCTTGATATGCATCTAAGAATGCTTCGACATTTTGAAATAGGGTAGTTAATTCAATTTCTATACTTTCGGCTTTTGATTGTGAGCTTAACGAACCAAATGCTGTGTAATACTCTTCACCCGCGACTTGCGAAATGCCTACAGTGGTGAGTGGGAAGAGCATATGTGTTTTTAAAATTTCATCGTTTAGGGCCGCGCTATCTTTCACTTCAGATTTAGCAAATAATAATGATTCAATTAAAATTTGTTCGCCGCTTATGGCTAACCATGCATCTAAACCATCACTATTGGCGATCAATAAACAGTTTTCTTCTCTGGTCACAACCAAATCTTGGTTGTTGTTTAAAAGGGTCTCAAGTTGGTTAAGATCCCAAGTCATGGCTACTCTCCTGTTAGGCTAATGACTAATAGGTAAATCAAAGATAGTGGCTATCAGTGATATTACGTGTCACAGTTTAGTCAGTAAAAAGTTAATGTGTCAAACATTTTTTATTAACGTTTGATGTTTATATGTTTTAAATGTAAATTATAATTCACGTTTGGTTAATTCTAAAAGCTTAAGATTATGTCTAAAATGACCGATGAAACAACTCACACTACCATAGCATCTCTTGCCGCTGATTGGCGTCAGCTAGTGCAACGTTTATTAAAGGCCGAAATGTCTAAACGTGGCACTAAATATCAAGATCTAAGTGATAGATTAGCTAATATAGGGATACATCAAAGCGCAGACAACCTCAGAAATAAAGTCAATAAAGGCATAATGGGAGCAGATTTGTTGTTACAAATCATGTACGTGTTGAATATGCGTAAAATTGATCGTGAAGAAATTATTGATATTTTTGCTGATCTGGGTAGCCCGTTAGAGTGATTTTTTGATTGAGTTTTTGTAGCAGATAGCGGTCATTGGGCTTTTGTTCTAAAAGCATTCGCTTACGCTCACTGGCGTCCTGCCAGTTTTGTCTCGAATCCCTTCGAGCCAGTTACTTTTTCTTCAACAGCAAAGAAAAAAGTAACCAAAAATGTATGGTCCGCCTCGTTATTGCAAGTCTAATATTTAGATAACGGAATTGGTTTGCGCTAATGTATTCGGAGTCTTAATTAGGTGCTCCCGCATCCCGCTCCACGATGAGATCCGCGCTGGATTATCCTCAAAAAGGCCACAGTCTTGAAGACTGCTTTCTGGTACAGGTTTTTAATCCAGTGGTTCTACCGTTTTTGTCATCAACATTATCATTGCAAATTCGGATATAAGTTGTTCTGGTTAAACGGCTGTTTAGTTGTCATAACTGCCCAAGCAATACGCACCAATTTGTTTGCTAGAGCTATTGTGGCGACGTTATAGGGTTTTGTTTGCCTCAGTTTTATGAGCCAGTCACCGTATATTTTGCCTACATTTTCTGGTTTAGACATGACGGCTCTTGCGCCATGTACGAACAATGTCCTTAGTGCTTTATTTCCCCGTTTACTGATACCCAATAAGGTTGGTTTTCCTCCTGTTGAGTATTGTCTGGGGACTAAGCCTAACCACGCAGCCATGTTGCGCCCATTTTTAAAGTCTGAAGCGCTACTGATATTGGCGATACACATACTTGCTGTCATGTCACCGATACCGGGTATGGACTTAAGTAAAGTACCTAATGGGTGTTGCTCAACTAGCTGAATGAGCTTTTTTTCTTGCTCTTTAATTTGAGCATTTAGGTATAAGTAATATTCATGCTGACCAACAATCTCTCGCATTAACATAGAAGGAAGTGAGCCTTTTTGCATCGCAAGCCAACTAAATAGTCCTCGCATTTTTCCATGACCTTTAGGCAAGCTGAGCCCAAATTCAAGTAACAAAGAACTAATACGATTCATGCAAGCAGTTCGCTCCTTAACATAACCTTGTCGGATGCGATGAATAGATGAAATAACCTGTGCGTCTTCATTTTTAACCGAAACAAAACGCATATTAGGCCTTGTGGCGGCTTCAGATATTGCCTCAGCATCAACAAAGTCGTTCTTGTTACTTTTAACAAACGGTTTCACATATTGTGGAGGAATGAGTTTAACTGTATGACCTAAAGCTTGGCATTTCCGCCCAAGCCAGTGAGCCCCGCCACAGGCTTCAAAAGCCACAATACAAGCAGGAGTATTTGATAAAAACTCTAAGAGTTGAACACGACTGAATTTCTTCCTAAAAATAGGGACATCGTGCTTATCTCTACCAATGACGTGAAAAGAAGATTTGCCTAAATCAATACCAAATATTTTAATGGGTTCCATGATGATTCGCCTCTAGTGTTTGCCTGCCTTAAATCTAGCTGATAAAGGGTGAGGCGGACCATCTTATTAATGCCGCCGTCGCTTAAAGTTCTTAACCGCAAAAAATGGCTTATTTTAAGGTCGTGAAATATCGCTCCCTTCGGATTTCACTCAAATGGCGTCCATGCCATTTGCCCCTAAAATAAGCCATTTTTTGCTGAAACTTTAAAGGCGGAAAGTCTATGGCTTCGCCACCAAAGCTTTAAAGCAAATGTCGCAGAGCGACTTTGCTTTTATCTTTTGATTTACCTTCGACTCTAGGCTCGCCACTTATTTACTGCTTTTTGTAGGGCAATCGCCGGGATGGGCGATTGAGTAATAGTTCGCCTGGAGCGATTTATTACGACCTGCAAAAAGCAGTAAATAAGTGGATGAAGAGCATTGCGTCGAGCGGCCTTTTTTCCTTAGTTTTTGTGGCTGTAGACAAAAAGTAAGTCGCACAGAAGGGATTCTGTGTGAAAAACCGACACGGAAGTCGTTAAGCGAAAGCGCATGCTTATTCAAACAATCAAAAGTCTGCTTTCTCAGTAATCCAGACACCTCAATCAACACTACTAATAGTTAACAAAATGTCATTTCTAACCAAAGGGGTAAATTTAAGGCAAAAAAAACCCAGCTGCATTGTATTTCAATGGGCTGGGCGAAGAACAGTTTGGGAGAAAACGTCAATAATCTAACTGTGGAACAAGCATAATTCAGCTAGATTTATCTGCAACCGAATAAGGGTATGCGAACTGGATTGCAGGTATTAAAAAATATACGTAAAATAAGCAAAAATTTTTGTTAAGGCGCCAACCCAATATGAAGTTATCGGATTTTCATTTCGATTTACCCGAGCACTTAATTGCTCGTTACCCCACAAAAGACCGCACTGCCAGCCGATTGATGCATTTGGTGGGCAACACTGGGCAGGTGGCTCACAAACAATTTAGCGATATTGTTTCGCTGGTGGATACGGGTGACTTACTTATTTTTAATAATACCCGAGTGATACCAGCAAGACTACTGGGGCAAAAAGAATCTGGTGGTAAAGTTGAGGTTTTGGTTGAAAGATTATTAGACGAACACAGAGTCTTAGCCCATGTTCGTGCTAGCAAAGCGCCTAAAGTTGGTAGTAAATTGATATTAGAGGGCAGAATTCAAGTAGAAATGCTCAAGCGTCACGACGCTTTGTTTGAGTTAAAGTTTTTAGATGCAAAGCCAGTATTGGCCTTGTTAGAAGAATTTGGCCATATGCCTCTACCTCCTTATATAGATCGACCCGATGAAGAATCTGATAAAGAGCGCTATCAAACTGTTTACAACCAAGTGCCTGGTGCGGTTGCGGCACCTACTGCGGGTCTACATTTTGATGAGCAAATTTTGCAACAGTTGGATGAAAAAGGGGTAAAACGTGAGTTTGTTACCTTGCATGTAGGGGCAGGGACTTTTCAACCCGTTAGAGTGGATAATATTTTAGAGCATCAAATGCATTCGGAATATGCAGAAGTGCCACAACAAGTGGTTGAAGCTATTTTAGCCACCAAAGCAGCAGGCAAAAGGGTGATTGCAGTAGGGACAACTTCTGTGCGTTCGATTGAATCAGCCGCCCAAGCAGCGGTACAAGCCAATACAGAGTTGGCACCGTTTTTCTCTGATACCGATATCTTTATCTACCCTGGTTACGAGTTTAAAGTGGTAGATGCCATGTTAACCAATTTTCATTTGTCTGAGTCGACTTTATTGATGTTGGTGAGTGCATTTTGTGGCAAACAAAATATTGATAAAGCCTATCAACAAGCCATAGAACAAGAATATCGATTTTTTAGTTATGGCGATGCGATGTTTTTAGAAAAAGCTGACAATGCTTAATCTACAAACTCAAGGTTAAGCCTTAGGTTACCCACCTTAGGCTTTGGCCACTGTGATGCGATTACGACCTTGTTGTTTGGATTCTATTAAGGCTTTGTCGGCGCGATTAATAAATACAGTATGAGTATTATCCAACTCAGACAATTGGGCTAAACCCAAACTAATAGTCACCTTTATTGGTCCATATGGGGTTTCAATAGGTGAAGCCTCAATTGACCGCCTGGTGCGCTCGGCAATATTCAAGGATTCATTTAGGTCTGAGTTTGGTAGCACTATAATAAATTCCTCTCCGCCAAACCGACCAATGTGTTCGTACTTTCTGAGCTGTTTTTGCATTCTAAGTACAAGTTGTTGCAAGACTAAATCACCGGCCAGATGGCCGTATCTATCATTAACCAACTTAAAATTATCGGCATCTACCATAATAATACATAAAGGTGATTTCTCTCTTAGACTTCGCATAAAAACGTTTTCTAAGGTTGCCATTATGCTGCGTCTATTAGCAATATTGGTTAAGGTATCAGTTAAGGCGAGTTTCTCTAATTGTTCATTGCTAGCGGCAAGGTGATGATTGGCTTTAATGAGTTCTGTGGTCCAAAACTGTATGGCTCTATAGACAAAATAACAACACACAATGACTGCGCCTAACAACACAAACATTGGGTAAGTTAGGCTATCTATGGCATTTAATAAGGCGCGTTTAAGGTCTTCATTGTGTATTTCTTGTATAACCAAATTGGCTTCGGTAATGCCAAAAAAACGTGCTACTGCAACATAGCCAATTAATACCATTAAACCTAAAATCAAGGCTAAAAAGAATTTTTTGCGCCAGACTTCTAATGGCACCTTTTTGGATTGGGGCGCATCAATAAATTTTAGAATACGTTCGCCAAATAAAAATAACAGTGGGCCAACAATTAAAGAAGCTTGCAACCATCCTCCTAACCACCACCCTTGCCAAACAGGGTAAGTATCTGAAATGCCTTGATTATAGGTATGAGCCCATACAAAAGACCCCACACTGCCAGTAAAAGCTGACAAAAGGGAAACCAATACAAAGCCTAATATTGAAGATAAATCTTTGATAACAATAGATAAAGAGGTAACTCGATAAAACAAACTATACATGGCTAACCCTAATGGGTTAGCGAAAGAAAAAACAACAATCCATTGCAGAGGCAGTTCACCGTATAAAGCCACGACAAAAGTCGAAAAGTAAGCAGGGATCGCACCCCACAAAAACCCCATATACATCACTAGAGGTATGCAAACAATTAGTGGTAAATAGATGGAAAGGTGCACTGTTATGCCAGCTACATCCAAAGGAATGCCTGTCCATTCCATAGTGCGAGTAAGAATAGATAAAGGTATAGTGATAGCGCAGATCATCAACCACATTATGACTAAGTGGCGTGCATGTCCGCCATTAATTAGCATTCGAATGGGGTGAAAAGGTAAGCGACTATATTTTACCAATGCTGCTGTTGCATGGTTATTAATTAACTCTGGATTTTGTTTAATGTTCACCTCAATCTTTGTTGATTTTAGCTAGGTTAGGATATTGACCTTGCAATTAAGGTTTAGCAAAAAAAACAAATAATAGTTAATTTAAAAACAAAATATATTCAGCCAACTTAGACTGTTTTGGGATAAATCCCTTAAGGTTCAATCTATACCATTTACACACTAAATCACTAATCTACAAAGCTTACTTTTGTTTTTAATCAGCACTTTTAAATAGCATAGAAATAATTGACAGCAGAAATTACAAATTAAGCAGGATAAATTTTCAAACCTCGCGCTGATTCGTATATAATCTCGCATCGTTTTTGACATGGGTAGTGTAAGAAAGTGCAGAAAATGTGGTCCTTTGCTTGGGTTGCTATTCGGTTAGGCCTTCTCACTAAAACCAGTAACGCTGTAACAAAGTGCTCAGCAGAGAAATAGATGAATGAAATTTGAATTAGACAATACAGACGGCAAAGCACGTAGAGGCCGATTGATTTTTGAGCGTGGCACAGTAGAAACCCCCGCTTTTATGCCTGTAGGTACTTACGGTACGGTAAAAGGCATGACGCCAGAAGAGCTAGAAGAAACCGGAGCGCACATTTGTTTGGGCAATACCTTTCATCTCATGCTTAGACCTGGCACTGAGATCATCAAACAACACGGTGACTTACACGACTTTATGCATTGGGATAAGCCCATTTTAACTGACTCGGGTGGTTTCCAAGTGTTTAGCCTAGGTGATTTGCGTAAAATCACTGAAGAAGGCGTAACCTTCCGCTCACCTATTAACGGTGAAAAAATCTTACTGACTCCAGAAAAGTCAATGCAGGTTCAACGTGACTTGGGCTCAGACATAGTGATGATTTTTGACGAATGTACGCCTTATCCTGCTACTGAAAGTGAAGCCAGAGTGTCGATGGAAATGTCTTTACGTTGGGCTAAGCGCAGCAAAAAAGAACATGGCGATAGCCCTGCTGCGTTATTCGGCATTATTCAAGGTGGTATGTACGAAGGCTTGCGTGATGTGTCACTTAAAGGTTTAGAAGAAATAGGCTTTGATGGGTATGCCATTGGTGGTTTATCTGTTGGTGAGCCTAAAGAAGAAATGATCAAAGTATTAGATCACACCACAGGGCAAATTCCAGCAGACAAACCGCGTTATTTAATGGGGGTGGGTAAACCAGAAGACATAGTTGAAGCGGTGCGCCGAGGTATAGACATGTTTGATTGTGTCATGCCTACCCGTAATGCTCGTAATGGTCACTTGTTTGTTACCGAAGGGGTAGTAAAAATCCGTAATGCGGTGCATAAAACCGACACCGGCCCACTTGACGAAAAATGTGATTGTTACACTTGTAAAAATTATTCTCGGTCATATCTCCATCACTTAGATAAGTGTAATGAGATACTAGGTTCGCGCTTAAATACCATTCATAACTTGCGTTATTATCAGCGCATTATGCAAGGGCTAAGAGATGCGATAGCCGAAAATCAACTCGATGCCTTTGTCAGCGAATTTTATTCACAAAAAAATATGCCAGTGCCTGAATTAAAAGATTAACTGGTTAATACAATAGAAACATTAAAAAATATTAGGGGAAATTATGAGCTTATTTATATCTAATGCCTATGCACAAGGTGCTCCAGGTGGCGCAGCCGGTGGTGGGTTTGAAATGTTAATCATGCTAGGTGTATTTGGTTTGATTTTTTATTTCATGCTTTATCGTCCGCAAGCAAAGCGTGTAAAAGAGCATAAAAACTTAGTCTCATCTTTGAGCAAAGGTGACGAAGTGTTAACGCAAGGCGGCATGGTAGGTAAAATCTCTAAGGTTTCAGAAGAAAAAGACTTTATTGAAATTGCTTTAAATGACAGCACCAATATTGTTATTCAAAAATCTTCGGTATCAGCTGTGTTACCAAAAGGCACAATGAAAGCCATCTAATCAAGAAGGCAAATAGGGGCGCTAGCGCCCCTTTTTAATTGTAAAACGGAAGGAAAGTCTTGTGTTAAACCAAACTCCGCTATGGAAGTACATTTTGGTGATCTTTGTGGTCGGCATCTGTGCTTTATATGCTTCACCCAATTTGTATGGTGAAGATCATGCTGTACAAATTTCTGCCAGTAAAAATGCTGTGGTTGATGAAAATACCATTAACACAGTTAAGGCAGAATTAGCTGCAAAAAATATTACCAGCAAAAGCATTGAACTAGAAAACGATCAAATTTTGGTGCGTTTAAATGATTCAGATACTCAGTTAATCGCGCGTGAAGCCATAGAAAAGGCCTTAGGCGATGACTATTTTGTGGCTATGAACTTAGCCCCTGATACCCCAGAGTGGTTAGAATCCCTCGGCGGTACCCCCATGAAATTGGGCTTAGATTTACGTGGCGGTGTGCACTTTTTGATGGAAGTGGATATGAAATCTGCTTTGTCTAAATCAATGGAAGACATGGTAGGAGATTTTCGTACCGCACTGCGTGAAGAAGGCATTCGTTATAGAACAGTTAAGCAGCTAGACGATGGCGTTGAAATTCATTTTAGAGATCAAGAAACCTTAGACAAAGCAGAGTTTTTCTTAAAAAACCGTAATCGTGATTTGGTTTTTGTTGAGCGTGATAGTTTAGTGATTTTTGCTAGCATGTCTGAGCAAAAATTAGCTGAAACTCGCGATTACGCAGTTAAACAAAATATTACTATTATTCGAAATCGTGTGAATCAACTGGGTGTTGCCGAGCCTACAGTGCAAAAGCAAGGGCCAGATAGAATAGTAGTGCAATTGCCTGGTATTCAAGATACCGCTAAGGCTAAAGAAATTTTGAACGCCACTGCTACCCTAGAATACCGCGAAGTAGACCTAGAGCACGATGTTCGTGATGCAATTAATGGTCGAGTGCCAGCAGGCTCAGAGTTATTGCCATACGATAAAGGCGGCCCGCAATTATTAAAGAAAAAAGTCATAGTGTCGGGTAGCTCAATTATTGATGCTAACAGTGGAGTAGATCAGTACGGCATGCCTCAAGTGTCTATTTCTTTAGACTCAAAAGGTGGCGCCAAAATGCTTAACTTCACTAAACGTGCGGTGGGCAAACCTATGGCTGTGGTATTTATCGAATATAAAGCCACAGATGAGCGTGATAAAGAAGGCAAGCTTATATTTGAAGAGCACAGACGTATTATTAGTGTGGCAACAGTTAATGGAGTATTTGGTAATCAGTTTCAAACCACTGGGTTAGATTCACCACAAGAAGCCTATAACTTAGCCCTATTATTGCGTGCTGGTGCTTTGATTGCTCCTATTCAAATTATTGAAGAGCGTACTGTTGGTCCAAGCCTAGGACAAGAAAACATTGATTTAGGTATGCAGGCCATTATTTGGGGCTTTGTGGCCGTGTTGGCCTTTATGCTGGTTTATTACAAAAAATTTGGGCTAGTGGCAAACGTAGCCCTAACGCTAAACTTGGTCATGATAGTAGGCATTATGTCGATGATCCCAGGTGCGACTTTAACTTTACCTGGCATGGCCGGTATTGTTTTAACTGTTGGTATGGCGGTGGATGCCAATGTACTAATTTTTGAGCGTATTCGTGAAGAGATTAAAGATGGACGTAGTCCACAACAAGCTATTCATCATGGTTACGACAGCGCCTTTTCTACTATTCTAGATGCCAATATCACTACCTTTATTGCAGGGTTAATTCTATTTGCCGTAGGTACTGGCCCGATTAAAGGCTTTTCAATTACCTTAATGATAGGTATCGCGACTTCTATGTTTACTGCAATTATAGTGACGCGCGCCATAGTTAATGCATGGTGGGGCGGAAAACGTCTGACCAAATTGTCGATATAGGAGCACCAGCATGCAAATATTAAACATGAAAGACACTGTCGCCTTTATGGCACTGAGAAAACCCGCAGCCATTTTGTCGATTTTATTGATCATTGGTTCATTAACTTCTTTAGCGGTAAACCAACTCAATTGGGGGCTAGACTTTACTGGCGGTACTCAAATTGAAGTGGGCTATGAACAAGCCGCAGATTTAGAAAAAATTCGTAAGGTCTTAGAAGCCTCTGATTTTAAAGATGCAGTAGTGCAAAACTTTGGTAGTAGCCAAGATGTACTGATCCGCTTGGCCTCGCGTGAAGGAGTAAAACCTTCTGAGTTAGGTGATGCTGCTCTTAAAATCTTAAAAGAAGCCGATAGTACGGCTGAAATGCGTGGCAGTTCTTATGTTAGCTCAAGCGTAGGTGAAGAACTAACAGAGCAAGGTGGCTTGGCCATGTTAGTGGCACTTATTTGTATCCTTATCTATGTTGCCCTGCGTTTTGAATGGCGCTTTGCACTAGGTTCGGTAGCCGCCCTTGCGCACGATGTCATCATTACTTTAGGTTTATTTTCAGTATTACAACTGGAATTTGACCTAACTGTATTGGCCGCTGTGTTAGCCGTCATTGGTTATTCACTGAACGATACCATAGTAGTATGTGACCGTATTCGAGAGAACTTCCGTAAAGTTCGCAAGGGTGAGGCAGAAGAAATCATTAATATTTCACTGACTCAAACCTTAAATCGAACCATAGTGACCTCCATGACTACCATTTTAGTGTTGTTGGCCTTGTTCTTCTTAGGCGGTGCTACTATTCATGGTTTTGCTACAGCTTTATTATTTGGTGTGGTGATAGGTACTTATTCGTCTATTTATGTTGCCAGTTTAGTGGCCTTAACTTTAGGCATAAGTCGCGAAGACTTGATGCCAACAGAAATAGAAAAAGAAGGCGCCGATCAAGACGCACTTATGTAATTAAGTTAGCTTAATATGTTAAAAACCAGCCACTTAGGCTGGTTTTCTTGTGCTTGAAACTAGCTGAATTGACTCGTATTTAAACCTTAAAAAAGGTAAGTTAGGCCAAGTTTAGGGCACCAGCATTTTTAACTAATTGGGAATAATAATGACAGCATTAACACAGTATAAAGTAGGGTTAATATTACTAATATTGAGTTGCTTAACCTTAAATGCCTGTGTGCAGAGCCCAACAAATCAAGCTCAGCATGGGCCTGCTAAGGTTACTAAATCTTTTGCGAATAAAAGCCAGCAATCAGCTATTGTCAAAAGCCCAAATGACAACCGAGAATATGCGGTGGTAGTGCTTGATAACCAGTTAGAAGTGGTGTTGGTTTCTGATCCTAATATTGAAAAATCAGCGGCTGCTTTAAGTGTTGCGGTGGGCTCTTTGCAAGATCCCAAAGCTTTTCAAGGATTGGCTCATTTTCTTGAGCACATGCTGTTATTAAGTACCGAAGATTATCCTAAGGTTGGCAGTTTTTCTGAGTTTATTAATCAACATGGTGGTACCCATAATGCCGAAACCCAGTTAAATAAAACCAATTTTATGATGGCGGTAGACAACTCTGCCTATGATCAGGCGCTAGCGCGATTTAGCCGGTTTTTTTATCAAGCTAAATTTGACCCAAGTACAGTAGAAAAAGAGCGCCAAGCTGTGCATGCAGAATGGAAAATGCGCCAACCCAACGATTGGGTAAAGTTAGAGCAATTAAATGGTTATACCCTAAATCCAGCGCATCCTATTTCTCAGTTTAGCTGGGGGAATCTTGCTAGCCTGCAAGATAATCAACAGCAAAGTTTGCTGCAGGCGGTACAACAAATGTATCAGCAGTATTATTCTGCCAACTTAATGAAAGCTACCTTAATTAGCCCTCTGCCAATTAAACAAATGACCCAATTGGCCACTAAACATTTTTCTAACATTGCTAATAAACGTAGGCCTAAACCCCAGCTTGAGATGCCTGTTGCCACAGCAGAGCATTTTAATAAGCTTGTACGCTACCTACCGCAATCGGATATGCAACAACTACGCATAGAATTTGTGCTGAACACTCAACCCAAGCAGCAAAAGTATAATCCTTATGCGTACGTGCAATATTTACTCACCAACGAAATGCCAGGCAGCTTGGCGTCACATTTACGCGAACAAGGGCTGAGCGAAGCGCTGTATGTCACATACGACCAACATTATTACAACAATGCCGGCAGTTTTTCGTTGTACATAGATTTAACTCGAACTGGTGTGCAAAATCGCGATTATGTTATGGCGGCCACACTCAAATATTTGACTAAGCTACAAACAGACGGAGTGAACAAAAGGTATTTTAAAGAAATTCAACAGTCGTTAAGCAATGCTTTTAGATTTAAAGAGAAGATCAACGATTATAATTATGCTACCCACATTGCCTCGGCCTTACATGATGTGCCGGCCAACTATGTACTAAGCAGTGAATACAGCTTAACTGCATTTAAGCCTAAGGCCATTGATGCTTTACTAAAACAGCTAACTTTAGCGCAAGCTCGGGTATTTTATATAGATAAGAACCAAGCTACAGACACCACTATGCCTCATTTTTTAGGTCAGTATAAAGTGCAGAGTATAACCCCCGAGATGCAAGCCAAATGGCAAGATATGGGCAGTAGTATAGATCTCTCTTTACCTAGGCCAAATACCTTATTGCCAGAGCGATTTGATTTAGTTAAGGCGCGTTATACAAATCATCCTATGCAGTTAAAAACTTCTGCAGCTTATTCGGCATTTTTAGGGCATTCGGCTTTATTTCAACAGCCTAAGGGCATCACTGTATTTGAGCTAAATACTGGCATTCACCAGGCAAGTATTAAAAATCAGGTATTAAGTTATTTACTTGAGCATGGACTTAATCAGCAGTTAACCCAGTTATCGGCTGAAGCTCAGGCAGCAGGTATGGGATTGCATTTTGGGGTAGCCAATGGTTTATCATTCACCCTATCTGGCTTTACCGATAAACAAATAAACTTATTAGACCAAGCCCTTACCCAGCTACAAAACTTTTCTATGAGTCAAAGCCAATTAACCAACCTAAAAGCCAAGCTTAAAGGTGAACTGGCCAGTTTAGACCAGCAAAACTTATTACAACAAGCCAGACAAAAACTAGATCAGCTGTTACATCTTAAATCGGCAGATAAGACACAATGGCTGGCCGAGTTAGACTCAATTAGCAGCCAAGATGTCAATTTGTTAAAGCAGCAGCTGATTTCAGAGGCAAAATTAAGGTTGTTGGCTTTTGGTAACTATGCTGAGCAAAACGTGCAAGAAATGGCAAAAATAACCTTAACTCGGCTGCCATTATCTGTGCCAGCCAAGCCTGACTCACAGCCTTATTATCAAAGTCCCATAGTCAATTTGTCTGCTGGAGGCACCTATAGCTGGAAGCAAAATTCTCAATTGGCCGATGTCGCCCTGATAGATGTGTATTTGTTACCTAAAACCCCTCAAGACTTGGCGGCGGCCAGAGTGCTGGATAGGTTTATTCACTCGGCTTTTGTTCAACAAATTAGAACGCAGGAACAATTAGCTTACGATTTAAGCTTTGACGGGAAAGAGTTACCCCATTCCTTTTTAATCGGGTTTTATATTCAGTCACCTGTAATAGGGTTAGAAAAATTACAGCAACGCATTGAGCAATTTAGCCAAGGCTTTAGCACACAACTTAGTCAGTTCAGTGCCCAACAGTTTATTGAAACTAAAGCGGGTCTGATCACAACTTTGTCGCAACCAGCCAAAAACTTAACTGAAGAAATGAATCAATACTATGCCGATTGGTTGGCCCATAACACTCAATTTGATAGCCGAAAAAACTTGCTGCAAGCGTTAGAAAAAACCAACTTAAAGGACGTTGTTGCCCTATATAAAAAGCTACTGTCAGGCCAGCACATGCCCCGAATTATGCTGCAGTTACGAGGCAGCCAATTTCAACACCAAAACTTTGCCCAACCTGCTGGAGCAAAAGAGATCAAAACCCTAGGCCAATTTCATCAACTAAGTAAACCCTAAAAGCCTAGGTCAATATAATGGACGAATTAAACCCTCAACCTTTTAACATGGTTCATGGCTTATCGCGCGGGATAAAGCTCAAGAGTATATTTAGCTTCACCGGCTAAAAATGCACTGGGTTTACCTAACAACCAATCGTCATGCCCTTTACCATAATACGGGCTCAATGGATGCCCAGTTTGACTAGCGGGCATTTGCATAATGCCTTGCTCTTCAAAACCTGGTGCTACAACCATACGTTGCGACGCGCCATGTTTAGGCGAGGCTACGCGAGGCATATAGCTGTCTCCAGCCTGTGGGGCTTTGGGCATGTCTGTTAAGTAAGCTAAAAAAGGTACGCTACTACTCAGTGGATGCCGAATGTCAGTCCCATTGTAGTCACCCCAAGTTAACTCAGAAAAGCTATGGTCTTTGGTTAGATCTTGTTTGGTTTTCTGCCAAGCTTTTGCCATTAACTCATTCCAGCTGTTATATCCTTCAGGTAAAAGGTGAGCTGGCTGTTGATTGACTAACTGCCAAAGGGGCGATTCAAATGGGCGCCAAACTGTGTGCAACTTAAAGTCGGGGTTTTGTGCTATTAAATAATTAGCCAGTTGCTCAAATACTAACTCACGCAGGGTTATTCTAAATCTATGTACTAATAAATAGCCTTTATCGTCAACAGAGGCGTGACCTGACCAGTTTTTAACTGCAAAATGGGCATCAGAGTCTTGCTTTGGATCCAATACTTGAGCTAAGAGTAGTTCGCGCCAGCGCTGTAAAAATACCGCTTTATCATCAAGTTGCAATTGGAATAAGCTTTGCTCGTTGGCGCTTGGCATGGCCATTAGGCCATCGCGAATTTGTTGTTGCCTTGCGCCTAGGGCATAACCACCTGTGCCAATTTTTTCTAGCATTTGGTTGCCCACTACTCGGGCATTGGCTGTCCACAGTCTATGGCTTGGATGATTATATACTCTAGGGTAGTCTTCTGGTGGTAAGTACCCTTGCCAAGGCGCTTCAGGTGAGTGCCAATAATCGGCAAGATCCTGTTTGGCTGTAGCTCGTTTAGGAATAGGGCCGGCTATGGTCCAACCTATATTGCCCTGATAGTCTGCCACCATTAAGTTTTGTGCGGGTTGGCCGAAGGTATTGGCCACATCAAAGGCTTGTTGAACTGTGCTGACATTTTCCATTTTCATTAGGTTTAAGTTTAACCCTTGCCTATCATGTGCAACCCAGCGACGTACCAGCAGATTACCTTGGTCATCTGTTGCAATAACCGGCCCCCATTGGGTTTCTTGCACAGTTAAGACATGATTGTCTTGGCCTTTTACGCGTATTACTTCTTGTATTTCTTGGAAAGGCAGCATGCCCTTGGCCGTTTGGTAATATTTAGCATCGTCAGAAATGGCAAGGGTAATAATGTCTGTCCAATCTCCTTGGCTGTTAGTAAAACCCCAGGCAACTTTACCATTGCTACCAACTACTACAGCAGGCGTTCCGGGCAAGGTAACCCCTGAAACAAATTTGGCTTGGTTGTTTTCTTGCCATTCAAGTGTGGCTCTATACCAAATATTGGGCACCCCTATGCCTAAATGCATGTCGTTAGCGACTATAGCCCGACCGTCAGCCGTTAACTGTCCTGCTACCGCCCAGTTATTTGAACCATTGATTTGGTCTGCCGAAGTCATATTCCACTGATAAGCGCTTTGTTCTGGTGCCGTTGGCCAAGGGCTAGTAGGAATGGGATTAGGCGAATATTGGCTGCCATCAATAGCGGCATCCCAGCGCGAGCCTTTAGGGGTTAAAAAGGCGAAGAGATCAGGGGCCAGAGTGTTGTGCATTAAACTCAGATTTATTTCTCTTTGCGCATCACGGCCCTGTAAGTCTTGATACATGGCATACATCACTAAGCCAGAATCAACATAACTCCAAGGTTTGATTGAAGTGTTTAATAAATAATATTCAAAAGGTTTAGTGGTGAGTGAATCTATGCCTTGGTTCACCCCTTTGGCATAGGCTTTTAATAGGGCAAGCTGTTGAGGTTCTACTGCATCTAAATGGGCTTTGGCTCTAGTGCTAAATCTATGCATGCGCATGTTTTTATCGGTTTTTAAAGCCAGCTCGCCAAAGAGTTCAGAAAGCTCACCAGCCGCATGACGGCGTAACAAGTCCATTTGAAAAAAACGTTCTTGGGCATGCACTACTCCCAATGCATAAGCTAAATCTAAGCGATTATTGGCACTTAAGGTGGCCATTCCTTGGGCATCTCTAGTTACGCTAACCTTTTCTTTCAAGCCCACTATGGGTTTAGTGCCTTCGAGCTGAGGTAAACTCAGCAACAAAACCAAATAAATACTTAGTGCAACAAATAGCAGTAAGCTTAACACCGCGATAAAACTTTTCACTAGTGTCGATTTAAATCTTGCCAACATAGGTTAATCCTTGTTTACCGTTTTGTTTACTCTACTGTATGGATTGTTGATTTACTAGATTCACAAGTAGTAACAATTTTTTTTAAGTTTTGAAATTATTAGCTTATAAAGCTGATCTTTTTAATTAATAATGCGTAATTATTTTGGCTATATTGGCAGTAACTTGTAATTAAAATTACCCCAGTGATGGACTTTATCTAGATGATTCAAAAACGCCTTCTCAACCAAAGCGTTCGCTCTATTCAGCTAAGCTTAAACTCAATAGCTTATTGTGCTTTGTTAGTGTTTTTTATGCTTACAAGTACACAGGCATCTTCAGTACAACTTGTAAAAACCTTGGAAGTTACTGAAGTGCAACAAGACAGTATTAGTTACTTTAGCCAAGTATTAAATGCTGCGTTATTGGCCTCTGAGCCAGAATTTGGGCCTTATAAAATTGAACATGTACAAATTAGTCACAGTCAAGAGCGGGCGTTGAAGTTACTGGACCAAGGGCAAATTTTAGATGTGTTGCACAGCGTCAGTAGTTTAGCTCGAGAGCAAGATTTTATAGCAATTAAGTATCCATTATTAAATGGTTTAATGGGGATGCGGTTAGCGCTAATCAATCAGCACAGAAAACAAGAGTTTGACCAAGCTAGCATTCAACAAATTAAACAAAAATTAGCCTGCCAAGGGCGCGACTGGCCAGATTCAGATATTTTAGAATTTAATGGTTTTAAGGTATCTAGAGTCTTAATCTTTGAGTCTATGTTTCAGATGGTGTCGAAATCTCGTTGTGATTATTTCCCACGAGGGATCCACGAAGTTTTTTCTGAATACAAACGAAAAATAGATGAACATCCTAACCTAATGATATATAAAGGTTTACTATTAAAATATCATGCTCCCGTCTATTTTTTTGTGAGTAAAAGCAATACTGAATTAGCAAAACGTTTAGAGTCGGGGTTAAGTATTATTTCGCAAAATGGTGAGTTACAAAGGTTATTTGAGCAAGCCGATTTTATTCAAGCTGTGTTGCCTTTGTCTAAATGGGACAATTTAAGAACGGTTAGCTTAATTAATCCTGATTATCCCAAAAATACTATCAATGGGCACTAATACAAAAAAGGCGAACTCATGTTCGCCTTTTGATTCAGTATTTCAACTTAGGTTATTTTAAGTTTTTCACTAAAATTTGTACCACTTTTGCACTACCGGCAACAATTTCACCTTTATGCATAGGATCATTACCTCCAGAAAAATCTGTGACTAAGCCACCAGATTCACGGACTAATAATTCGCCTGCAGCAATATCCCAAGGCTTAATGCCACGCTCCCAGTAACCGTCATATCGACCAGCTGCTACATAGGCTAGGTCTAAAGCGGCAGAGCCACTTCTACGTATGTCGCCTGCTTGCATGAATATTTTGCTAAAGCTTTCTTGATAGCTAGGTAATGAAGACTTGTCTTTAAACGGAAATGCTGTAGCTAATATGGTTTGGCTTAATTCTTTAGCTTTACTCGCACGAATTCTAAAACCGTTAAGTTGAGCACCTACACCACGGCTAGCAGTAAATAACTCACCACGTAAAGGATCAAAAACCACCCCTTGATCGATTCGTCCTTTGTGCATAAGCGCAATAGATACGGCAAAATGCGGAATGCCTTTAATAAAATTAGTGGTGCCATCTAAAGGGTCAATGATCCATTTAAAATCGTCATCGCCCGCAACTATGCCGCCTTCTTCTCCAACAAAACTATGGTCTGGATAAGACTGTTTAATTTTGTGAATAATTGCTTGCTCAGCTTCTTTATCGATACGTGTTACGTAATCGTTGTCGCCTTTCGCTTCTGTAAGCAAGTCGGTTTGATTTTCAAACCCTTTAGCAATAATGTTGCCTGCAGTCCGCGCAGCACGGATCGCTATATTCAGCATAGGATGCATAGTTAACCACCAATTTTAAAAGAACATTAAATATAGCCCAGCAAAGCCTAATTAAAACTTGCTGAACAAAAAATCGCCGCGCAGTGTACCAAAGCCTATCAAATAAGCAATCAGATTCTGAGTTTAGGCCTTGTTTTGAGAGAATTAGACAGCAAAAGCCTACTTTGAGCCTAGTATTGGCTATGCTATTATCCGCGCCTTAAAATTGACTGGGTGAAAAGAAACGATTTAATATGTTAGAAAATATCCGTGTAGTACTAGTTAACACTTCGCATACAGGCAATATTGGCTCAGCTGCCCGAGCAATGAAAACTATGGGTTTAAGTCAATTGGTTTTAGTTGATCCTGTGTCTGCACCAGATGGCAAATCCAGTGCCTTGGCAGCTGGGGCAGGGGATGTGTTAGCCAATGCTAAAACTGTGAGTAATTTAGCCGAAGCTGTAGCCGATTGTGGCTTAGTGATAGGAACAAGCGCTCGTTCTCGAACACTTTCGTGGCCAATGCTTGAACCTAGAGAATGTGGTGAAAAGCTCATAAGTGAAGTGCCTAACTTTCCCGTGGCACTGGTTTTTGGTCGAGAAAATAACGGCTTAACCAACGAAGAATTACAGCAGTGTCATTTTCATGTGTGTATTCCTGCTAATCCAGACTACAGTTCACTTAACTTAGCTGCGGCAGTGCAGACCTTGTGTTACGAAGTTCGTATGGCCTATTTAAATGTAACTCGCGGACAGTTTCCCGAGAGCCAGCCTGAAGACTTTGAATACCCCTTGTCGCAAGATTTAGAGGGTTTTTATAGTCATTTGGAACAAACCCTAATTAAAACGAATTTCATCATTGCTAAACACCCAGGTATGGTGATGACTAAATTACGTAGGTTATTTAATCGCGCGCGTCCAGAGTCTCAAGAGCTCAATATTTTACGCGGTATTTTGGCCTCTATCGAAAAGACAATTCAACACCGAGATAAATAGAACAATCTTATGTTTAGCCGAATGAAAGAAGATATCAAAAGTGTGTTTCGCCGCGATCCTGCTGCGCGAAATACCTTTGAAGTGCTGACTAACTATCCTGGATTGCATGCAATTTGGATCCATAGATTGAGCCACAAATTGTGGAAAGCCAATTGGAAATGGTTGGCGCGCACCATCTCTACTTTTTCACGCTGGTTAACTGGAGTCGAAATTCATCCAGGCGCCACTTTAGGCCGTCGCTTTTTTATTGACCACGGAATGGGGGTGGTGATTGGTGAAACCGCACAAATAGGTGACGATGTCACCCTATACCATGGAGTGACTTTGGGTGGTACAAGTTGGAGTTCAGGTAAACGCCATCCCACCTTAGAGGATAACGTGGTAGTTGGGGCAGGGGCCAAAGTACTAGGTCCAATCACTATGCACAAAGGCGCTAAAATAGGCTCTAATTCTGTGGTAGTACGAGATGTACCAGAAGGCGCCACTGTTATAGGTATTCCGGGCCGAGTGGTTATGGCACAAACAAAAACCACAGCCCCGAGTAATGGTGAACGAGAAAAAATTGCTAAAAAGTATGGCTTTGATGCCTACGCAGTAGCCACAGATAACCCTGATCCTATTGCCCAAGCGATAGGAGTAATGGTGGATCACGTACATTTAATTGATACCAAAGTAGAAGAAATGTGCCGCGCCATTAATGACATGGGGGGCGAAGTCTGTGGTAAGTCGTTGCCAACCCTAGATTTAGAAGACTTTACCGATTGTGACATGGCACAAGATATCAAAAAAGCCTGTGAGTCTTTTGATCCCCAAATCTAATTATTTGGGCATTCGTCTAACTACAATTTCTGTTATTAAAAGCCAACAAAAGAACAGCTAATACTTGACTAAAACACTTGGGTAAATACTTGACTAAATTAGTCGGGTATGGCAGGATCCTGCCCACTATTAGTCTTGAATTAAATGCTATGAAATTGACTTCTAAAGGGCGTTACGCAGTGACTGCTATGTTAGACGTATCTTTGCACTCGTTGCGAGGACCTGTCTCTTTAGCTGATATATCTGAACGCCAAGAAATATCACTTTCTTATTTAGAGCAGCTTTTTTCACGTTTACGTAAAGAAAAGTTAGTTGACAGCGTACGCGGGCCTGGCGGTGGATATAAGTTGGGGCGCGATGCCGCAGATATTTCGATAGGTGAAGTGATCCGAGCGGTGAACGAATCTGTTGATGCCACTAAGTGTCAAGGTCAGGGTGGTTGCCAAGGTGGCGAGCGATGCTTAACTCATAATTTATGGGAAGGCTTAAGCGACAGAATTAGCGTATTTCTTGATGGCATTACCCTTGGCGAGTTAATGCAACAAAAAGATGTCAAGCAAGTAGCTGAAAGACAAGACAAAAACAAACACTTAAATCAAATAGCGTCAAACGACATTTCCATTAGTTTGCAGCTTTAAGCGGAGTACAAAATGAGCGAGTTAAAGCTTCCAATCTACTTAGATTATTCTTCTACAACACCTGTTGATCCTCGTGTTGCAGCTAAAATGGCTGACTGTTTAACCACCGAGGGTGTGTTTGGTAATCCTGCTTCGCGTTCGCACAAATTTGGTTGGGTTGCAGAAGAAGCCGTAGATATTGCCCGAAATCAAATTGCCGATTTGATCAACGCTGACCCAAGAGAAATTGTGTTTACATCAGGTGCAACCGAGTCAGACAACTTAGCCATTAAAGGTGCGGCTAATTTTTATGGCAAAAAAGGTAAGCACTTAATCACAGTTAAAACTGAGCACAAAGCCGTGTTAGATACCATGCGTCAATTAGAGCGCGAAGGCTTTGAAGTGACCTATTTAGATCCTGAATCAAATGGTTTATTAGATTTAGACAAGTTAGTTGCTGCTATCCGTCCTGATACGATTTTAGTCAGCGTCATGCACGTTAATAACGAAATAGGTGTTATCCAAGATATTGCTTCGATTGGAGAAATCTGTCGCGAACGTAAAGTGCTGTTCCATGTTGATGCAGCACAAAGTACCGGCAAGGTACCTATTGATTTACAAAGCCTAAAGGTAGATTTGATGTCGTTTTCGGCACACAAAACCTACGGACCTAAAGGGATAGGCGCCTTGTATGTTCGTCGTAAGCCCCGTATTCGTTTAGAAGCTCAAATGCATGGCGGTGGACACGAGCGTGGTATGCGTTCTGGTACTATGGCGACCCACCAAATTGTGGGTATGGGTGAAGCATTCCGTATTGCCAAAGAAGAAATGGCTGCAGAAAACGAACGTTTATTAATGTTACGCAACAAGTTGTGGGATGGCATTAAAGATATGGAAGCTGTGTATTTAAACGGCGACCTAGAAAACCGTATTGCTGGCAACCTAAACGTAAGTTTTGCTTATGTTGAGGGCGAGTCTTTAATCATGGCATTAAAAGATATGGCTGTGTCTTCAGGCTCAGCTTGTACTTCTGCCAGTTTAGAGCCGTCTTATGTGTTACGTGCTTTGGGCTTAAACGATGAGTTGGCACATAGTTCAATTCGTTTCACTATGGGGCGTTTCACTACCGAAGCCGAAATTGATTATGTGATAAGCGTGATCCGCAGTGCCATAGACAAATTGCGTGAAATGTCACCGCTTTGGGATATGTACAAAGAAGGCATAGATTTAAGCACAGTAGAGTGGGCTCACCATTAATTTTAGGGCACTAAGTGCCATCAGTGAGTGTCAAAACTAAAGGTTTAATAATTATTTATGAGTAGCGAAACAAAGCTACTCACAACAAGGTGAAAGATCATGGCTTATAGCGAAAAAGTAATCGACCATTACGAAAATCCTCGTAACGTAGGTGGGTTTGATAAAAACGACCCGAGTGTTGCAACAGGTATGGTAGGTGCACCTGCATGTGGCGACGTAATGAAACTACAACTAAAAATTGATGACAAAGGCATAATCGAAGACGCTAAGTTTAAAACTTACGGTTGTGGTTCGGCTATCGCATCTAGCTCATTAGTAACTGAATGGGTTAAAGGCAAGTCAATCGACGAAGCGGTAAGTATTAAAAACACCGATATCGCGCAAGAGCTTGCGTTACCACCAGTTAAAATTCACTGCTCTATTTTGGCCGAAGACGCCATTAAAGCCGCAGTAGAAGATTATAAAAGTCGTCAAAAGTAAACCCAATAGAATAGGAGTAACCAGTGGCTATAACTGTATCTGACACCGCGGCACAAAGAGCAAAAACCTTTCTGGAAAACAGAGGAAAAGGTTTAGGTTTACGTCTTGGGGTCAAAACCACTGGTTGTTCTGGCTTAGCCTATGTGTTGGAATTTGTTGATGATCTCAACGACGACGACCAATTGTTTGAAGACAATGGGGTAAAAATCATAGTCGATGGTAAAAGCTTAGTGTATTTAGATGGAACCCATTTAGACTTTACTAAAGAAGGCTTAAACGAAGGATTTCAGTTTACTAACCCTAACGCCAATGGCGAATGTGGTTGTGGTGAAAGCTTTAATGTTTAACATTTATCTCTGTTAATCTGCGCTGTTAGCTGAGCCAACAAGAAACGTGTTATGAATTATTTTGAATTGTTTAATCTGCCTGCCACCTTTGATGTGGATCTTTCTACTTTAGCTAACACTTATCAAAAGCTGCAACGTTTAACCCATCCTGATAAATTTGCCAACGACAGTGCCCAAAATAAAATGCTGGCATTGCAAAAAAACTCACAAGTGAATGATGCCTACTCTGTGCTTAAGTCGCCTATTTCTAGAGCCGAATACTTATTAAGCTTGCGTGGAATTGAGTTGCAGCACGAACAGCAAACTATCAGTGACAACGCATTTTTAATGCAACAAATGGAATGGCGAGAACAATTAGCAGAAGTTGATGAGCAAACCGATCCATTAAGTGCATTAGACGACCTGGCCGAGATTATCGAACAAAGTCTAAAATCTGAATTGAGCCAGTTAAAAGCCTTACTCGATCAAGCACAAAGCGAAGCCGACAAGCAGGCCGCAGACATTATTCGCAAGCTAAAATTTTTATATAAAATGTTAGCTGAAATCGAATTAAAAATAGACGCATTAACCGATGTATAAATTCACTAACGACAAATAAGAAACGAATTCAATCATGGCACTATTGCAAATATCAGAACCCGGACAAAGCGCCGCTCCTCACCAACGTAAATTGGCTGTTGGCATAGACTTAGGCACAACAAATTCTTTGGTTGCCTCGGTTCGAAGTGGCGAAGCTCAAACCTTAGCTGACGAGCATGGCGAACATTTATTGCCTTCTGTAGTGAAATACTCAGAAGCAGGAATAGAAGTTGGGGCCAAAGCTAAACAACTGGCAAGTACCGATCCGACTAATACTATAGTGTCGGTAAAACGCTTTTTAGGTCGCTCTGTTGTCGATATTCAAGCCGCTTATCCAAATTTACCTTATGAATTTACTGATAGCAGTTCACCTGTTATGCAAGTTGCTACAGGTAAAGTTAACCCTGTACAAGTGTCGGCTGAAATTTTAAAAACACTACGCAAGCGTGCTGAACAAACCCTAGGTGATGAACTGCAAGGCGCAGTTGTCACTGTTCCGGCCTATTTTGATGATGCTCAGCGTCAAGGCACTAAAGATGCCGCAACTTTAGCCGGGTTAAATATTTTACGCTTATTAAACGAGCCCACCGCTGCTGCTATTGCTTATGGTTTAGATTCAGGCCAAGAAGGTGTGATTGCTGTCTATGATTTAGGTGGAGGCACCTTTGATATTTCAATTTTGCGCCTTAGCAAAGGGGTGTTTGAAGTTTTATCTACTGGTGGTGACTCAGCTTTAGGCGGCGACGACTTTGATGCCATTTTAGTGGATTTTATTCGCAAGCGTTGTGAGCTAACCGGGCAATTATCTAAAACTTTACATCGCACCTTGTTAGATTTGGCTAAAGAAGCCAAAGAAATGTTAAGCCACGAATCGGCGCATACTGTGCGTTTTAATGACGACAATGGCCAAACACACTCAGTCACTATTAGTATAGATAAGTTTGAAGCCTTAATTGAGCCATTAGTAAAACAAACCCTTAGAGCTTGCCGCCGTGCGTTAAAAGACGCCGAGTTAGAAAAAGAACAGGTGCTAGAAGTGGTCATGGTAGGGGGCTCAACCCGCGTACCTTTAGTTTGCCAGCAGGTGGGTAACTTTTTCCAACGTACACCTCTTACTTCTATCGACCCTGATAAAGTAGTCGCTATTGGGGCTGCCATTCAAGCCGATATCTTAGCCGGTAATAAACCCGACAACGACATGTTATTACTAGATGTATTGCCTTTGTCCTTAGGTATCGAAACTATGGGTGGATTGACCGAAAAGGTAATAGCGCGTAATACCACTATACCTGTGGCAAAAGCTCAAGAATTCACTACCTTTAAAGACGGCCAAACCGCCATGATGGTGCATGTTGTTCAAGGCGAGCGTGAATTAGTTCAAGACTGTCGTTCTTTGGCCAAGTTCACCTTACAAGGCATTCCGCCTATGGCTGCAGGTGCGGCGCATATTAGGGTGACCTTTCAAGTAGATGCTGATGGTTTGCTTAATGTGAGCGCTATGGAAAAATCCACAGGTGTTCAAGCTGAAATTCAAGTTAAACCTTCTTATGGCCTAGAAGACACCGAAATTACAGAAATGTTAAAAGCCTCTATGGAGCATGCGCAAGCCGATATGCAGGCCAGAATGTTAAAAGAACAGCAAGTAGAAGCGGCGCGAGTGCATGAAAATTTGCATGCGGCCATTCAAGCTGATGGCGAGGCCTTGTTAAGCGCTGAAGAGCGTGAAGCCCTAGAAGCTGCGTTAGAGAGTTTAGAGCAATTAGCTAAAGGCTCAGATAAAGACGCCATCAAAGCAGGCATCGAACAAGTTGACAAGCTAAGTGAAGCTTTTGCCCAAAGACGTATGGATCAATCGATCCGCAGCGCTTTTTCTGGCCAATCCGTCGACCAAATTTAGACACTATTAATCACCGAATATTAGGAAACCCACTATGCCACAAGTTATCTTTTTGCCTCACGAAGAACTCTGTCCAGACGGAGCCGTATTAGAGGGTGAAAAAGGCACCTCAGTGTTAAATTTAGCCCTTAAAAATGGCATAGGCATAGAGCATGCTTGCGAAAAGGTCTGTGCTTGCACCACTTGCCATGTAATAGTGCGTGAAGGCTTTGACTCTTTGCCAGAAGGCGATGAATTAGAAGAAGATATGTTAGACAAAGCCTGGGGATTAGAGCCTGATTCACGTCTAAGCTGCCAAGCTATTATTCAAGATGAAGATCTTGTAGTGGAAATTCCAAAATATACTGTGAATATGGTGTCTGAAAACCACTAAGTTTCTACTCGCTTGATTGTTTCATTCAAGATTGAGCCAAGCACATTTATTAAGATAAAAAATGTGCTTGGTATTCCAGCTAAGACTTCCAACTAAATTCAGCAAACTCAGGAAAAGTTAAGCTTTTATTGGGCTCAGCGTTAAGCTGGTTTTGCAAACTGTGAAGATGTTTTTGTAAATTCACTCTAAACTGCCAAACTTCCTCAGAAATAGTCTGTAATTCAGTAACATCCTGTTTTTCACCTGCTCGCACAAGGCGCCATTCTTCTCTTAGATGATCAAAAGCCTGCTTTAATCTTTGCATTTGAATATGGGTAAAGTGCTCTAGCTCAATAGAGCTAACCAAAGGCTGGGGTGGGGTTGAGAATGGCTGATTAAAATACTGAATAAAGTCTTGAGGTTTTTGCTGACTAGCATGTTGCCATTTGGTAATACTAGCGCGATTAACTAATTGGTTAGTGTGTGGGTCGATAATTAACACTGTAGGTGTGGCAAAATACCCCGGATAGCCATATTTTTGTGGCACCCCATGCTTGTCTTCAAAGTAACCCACGTCGATAAAATGGGTTACAAATTTCGCTTTTAAAATTTCATCCACTTCTGAGCGAGAAAACCCTTTAGCTAGATCTTGGCTATCGTGACACCAACTCGCGCCTAATACCAATAACAACAATTTGTTTTGTTGTTGCGCCTCATTTTGGGCTTTTTGTATGCTTGCTAAATAGTCTTGGTCTGGTTCAAATTGGTATTCTGGTAGCACACTGCCTACTGGTGCTGAGGACTGGCAACTAGCCAGTAAAAAAGCAAAAACGCTTAATATGATGATTCTTATCACTATCAAATAGTCCTATTTATTTTTTAAATCTAAGGTGATGATGGGCAATTTAACCACAGATAAATAAGTGGATCAGCAAAGTGTTAACTAAACTTTATAAAGATAGATATTTTAACTGTTTTTATATACAGTGTTTGTGTTAACCTTATTACACTTAGTAAATTACAAGAGAGAAAATTATGGCGGTCATTACACGTTATGTTGTAGAACACAAAGGGGTGGAGAAGTTTGTGAGTGCAGATAAAAAAGAAGCTGATCAATACGATAAAATGCTCGATGTGGCAGATAACCTCAGTGAATATATTGAAGGAAAAGGCATTAAATTAGAAGCCACAGTATTAGAAGACTTAGCCATAATGTTATCTAAGAACAAAGACTCACTAACCAAATTACTTAAAGGCACTTCAGCTGAATCTTTGCTTAGCGACGAAAAAGCTGAAGTGGTAAAAATCGAAAAGAAAAAAGCTTAAAAAGGCGTTTAGGCCTGTAAAAAGTCTAGTACTAAAGGGTACACATCTGTTGCCGCATTTTTACCAATTACACAATCTACGTGGCCATATTCTGGAATTTCATGGCGATGATAATAAGCATGGCCATTAGACGCGCTTAATAACTCTTGGGTTTTCAAGGTACTTTTAGGTAACACACAATCATTGTTAGCTCCGGATAAAAATAACATAGGTAAAGTTAATTTATCTATGTGCGGCAAATAGCTATTTTGGCCATTGGCATCTACTAAGTGATTGGCTAATAACATCTCTGTAAGTTGTTTCATGGCGCGTAAATTGACTCGGCCAAACATACGAGCTAAAGCCTGATGGGTAGCCGAGTTAATTTGGCTATGCTCGTATAATTCTCCAAATATGCTACTAATTCGATGGCATACCGCGTTATTGCAGCGTTCATGCTTAGGTACAGGCATAAAAATTAAACTCGCATCGTAAAACTTATTGCAAAGCCCAGCATTGGTATCAGTGTATGCGGTTAGGTGTTTTTTACCTAAGTAAGGCAACCAAGCAGGTGCGCGTAATTTGGCTTTATTTATATTTAAATCAATAGAATACAAGTGGGTAGAGACTTGCGAGCAAACCACTTTATTTACTTGTTGTAAGCCGGCTAATAAAGCCATGGTAAGAGTAGAGGACCCCACCCCATGGGCAAATATATCTACTGCTTTGGCCTGGGTTTTTTCACAAACAAAGGCCACAGCAGCGGGGTAGTCTAATTTTGCCACGTCATCCATAGAAGACTGCATTGAGCTGGTGGGAAGCTCTATGCTTAACCTATGGTCTAGCAACCATACGTCATATTGCTGTGCCACTAAATACTCCAATAAATTACAGTCTATGGTGTCTATGGCATACATTAGGCTAGACACCCCAATACAATGAGACAATATAATCGGGCCTTTGCTGCCAGCTTGGTAACGTTTGAGTTTAAGTTGAAATCCATCTTTGGTGCTGAAAAAATGAATGTCTGGCGCGCCAACTTCTAGGGCTCTAGTTGCCTCATGACTGTGGTGTGGATCAAAACGTTGAACATGGCTGACATAGTCACTGAAGTTATTCATCTTTGTTTTCCTAACAAAGTGCGAGTAAACAAGACCTAAGTATAGATAACTTGGAAAATTCCACTGCAAATTAAGTCTATCTAAACTGCGCGCAAGGCAAGCATTCATGGCTGAATATAAGAAAAATTGTGTGGTTATGAGGATTTTAGTACGGACAACAACAAGTAAAATCCGTCTGTTGAGTGCTAGCTTTTGTTGCGCCCAGATTTAAAGCCTTGCTTAAAACCCGCAGCATAGGCTTTATTAAATAAATCTAGGTAATGTTTGGCGGTGTTTGCATCGCTGGAGTCTAACCAAATAGTTTGGTGTTTATCCAACACTTGATAGCGAGTCTTATTCGCCATCAAGGTAAAAGCTTGCTCTAGTTCATCAGGCATAGGTAATGCTCCAGCTCAGTGGTATACAACTAAACCTTAGCAGCAAACTAAAAAACAACAGTCTTAGTTATCCAGTGCCTCACATAATCGCTTTTTAAGTTGAACTTGCTCTTTAGGGCTTAGGGGCTGATCTTGTTCATTGCTGATAATAAATAAATCTTCGGCCCTTTCACCAATAGTCGATATTTTGGCTTGGTGCAGTTTAATTTTTAGTTGAATAAACTGCTCACAAATATTGGCCAATAAACCAGGAGCATCAAGGGCTTCTAATTCTACTAAAGTCACATTGGTTTGACTGGGGTAAAAACGCACTTTAGTCGTAACATCAAGCTGTTTCATACGGCGCGACATCTTACGTTTATTGGTGTGTTTTATACCGGGTTTATTGAGTTGATCTTCTACCGCTACTCGTAAACTTTCTAATCGAGAGTCAGAGGTAATGCGATCGCCGTTATGTTCAAAAATAATAAAACTATCAAACATATAGCCATCGTGGGTGCGCATTACCTGAGCATCGTGAATAGAGCAATTTCGGCTGTCTAACACAGAAGCAATTTGGGCAAACATATGTGGGCGATCTTTACCATAAACAATTAACTCGGCCCCAGCTTTCGAAGTATTGGCGCTGGTACCTACCAATAAAAAGTCGTCTGTCATAGGGTGAGACGCTAAGATCACACTTGCATGCCAAATGATTTGTGTAGGTTTAAAACGGGCAAAATAGTCGTCGCTTAAACGCCGCCAAAATTGATCGATTTGCGTTTCGTTCATACCACTTTCAATTAGAGCAGTACGGGCTTTGCTTTGGTGTTGGTCAACCCTGTCTTGTAGCGCGACTTTGCACTCTAAGCCGTTTTCTAAGGCTTTTTGGGTAAGCAAATAAAGCTCTCGTAACAAAGAGGCTTTCCAATCGTTCCACAAATTGTCGTTGGTGGCGCGAATGTCGGCCAAGGTGAGAACATACAAATGATTCAAATTGTTTTGGGTACGTACTGCTTGGGCAAATTCGTTAATTACTTGTGGATCATAAATGTCGCGTCTTTGCGCAATTACCGACATTAACAAATGGCTTTCTACTAACCATCTGATCAGCTCAGTATCTGTGGCATTTATATTATGTGTTTGGCAAAAGGCTTCTACGTCTATGGCACCTAATTTTGAGTGATCGCCATTTCGCCCTTTGCCTATATCGTGGAAAATGGCGGCAATGTATAACAACTCGGGTTTATCTAAATTTTTGACTATGTTACCGCAACGGGGAAAGGCTTTATTTTCGGGCTGACCATAGTGATAAATGTTTTTAACTAATCTGTGCGTGTGCTCATCTACAGTGTAGGCATGAAATAAATCAAATTGCATCATACCTACAATTTGATCCCACTGCGGAATATAAGCCTGCAAAATGCCATGGTTATGCATGATATCCCAACCCAATGTAAAAAAGTTAGGGTGACTTAAAAGCTGCAAAAATAGCACTCGGCAGGGTTCGCGCTCTACAAAGTATTGATTACGAAAGGCGCGTCTTGCTTGTCGAAGTTGGCGCAAACAACTGGAATGCAGATCTTTAATTTCTTCATGATCTGCAACTAAAAGCAAAAACTCTAAAATGGCCTCTGGTGAGGTAAAAACGTTTTCTTGGGTAGGGGCAATCAGGCCATCTAATAATTCAAACTGGTCGTTTATTTTTAGCTGTTGTTTAACTTTTAAGGCTAGAACATCTTGGCGAAAGCGCTGCATCAACATTTTATTTAATTCGCTGATACGCCTTACGGTACGAAAGAAATCTTTCATCATACGTTCAACCGAGGCTTTACCTTGATTACCATACCCCACTAAAGCAGCCACATCGGCCTGATAATCAAACAACAAACGGTTTTCACTGCGTCCAGCGACTATGTGTAAAGCAAAGCGGATCCGCCATAGGTTTTCACGACATTCTAATAATTCGTCATGCTCTAGAGGGTTAAAATACCCATGCTTAACCAGTTCATTGCCTTCTAATACATTAAAATGCTTTTTCGCTACCCAGCCAATAGATTGAATATCGCGTAAACAACCTGGGCTTTCTTTAACATTGGGCTCTAGGTTGTAAGAAGTATCTTTAAATTTACGATGACGCTCTTTTTGCTCTTTAACTTTGGCTAAGAAAAAATCCTTACTGCTCCAATAATGCTTAGAATTTAATTGGTCTTGTAGTGCCGCAAAGGTATCTTCTGAGCCAATTAATAAGCGGGCTTCTACTAGGTTGGTGGCAATAGTGACGTCTTGTTTGGCTTGGGCAAAGGTTTCTTTAATGGTTCGTACCGATTGACCCACATCTAGGCCTATGTCCCACAACAAGGTGATAAACTGACCTAAGCTTTCTTCTTGATGTTTAGACAGCTGTTTTTTACTTAAAATCAGTAAATCTATATCTGAATAAGGCTGTAACTGTCCGCGGCCGTACCCCCCAACCGCCACTAAGGCCACATCTTTTTCTAAGTGTAATTTTAACAATTGCCATATGTGCCTGAGTAAGGCATCAACTAAAGTGGCGCGGCCTAAAACCAAGCCAGAGACTTTGCCACTTGGCAATTCGCTGCTTAACCATTGGTAACTATTGGCCACTATGGCTTTATAGGCGCCAATATTATCTGGGCTATTAATCAGTTTGATTTGGTTGAGCAAGCTATGTAAAGACAAGAGATTTACCTTTAGATTGTTGGGGGTTAAATAACACTCACATAGCTAATTAGCCTAAAAGGTTAGGCAGAGTGAAGGCTCTGCCAATTTGCTTAGATAACAGATTAACTATAGAAGTAGACTTTAATGGCTGATAATACGGTCAATCTCTTCATCGTCACGTAGGGTTAAAATTTCAACGCCATTTTTGGTAACTAGCAAGGTATGTTCCCACTGAGCACTTAAACTGCGATCTTTAGTCACAACAGTCCATTGGTCGGGTAGAAGTTTCGAATACCTCTTTCCAGCATTCACCATAGGCTCTATGGTAAAGCACATACCTTCAACTAAGGTTTCACCTGTATTAGGTTTGCCATAGTGAACGACTTGAGGTTCTTCATGAAAGCTTGCGCCTATGCCATGCCCACAATATTCGCGGACAATAGAATAGTTATGGCTTTCTGCATGTTGTTGAATAACATGACCAATATCCCCTAAACGTACCCCAGGTTTAACCATTTTAATGGCCTTGTACAAAGACTCTTGGGTTACACGGATCAGGCGCTCAGTCAAAATAGATGGCTTACCCACAACAAACATTTTAGAGGTGTCACCGTGGTAGCCATCTTTTATGACTGTGACATCGATATTCACCGAATCACCATCTTTTAGTTTTTTGTCAGAAGGGATCCCATGACAAATAACATGATTGACCGAGGTGCAAATAGATTTGGGAAAAGGGGGATGACCGTAATTAAGAGGAGCGGGTATACACTTTTGCTCATTAACTATGTAGTCGTGACAAATTTGGTTTAATTCATTAGTGGTCACACCTTTTTTAACGTGTTCACCAATCATTTGTAATACATCTGCGGCAAGCCTTCCGGCTACGCGCATTTTTTCAATTTCGGTTGCAGTTTTAATAATAGCAGGCAAGGTCAGTTCCTAAATTCAGTGCTAATAATAGATTCAATCTATTGTATCTTTTCGCTTGTGTTCTCGCCAGCCTTGAATAAAGAACCCTATTTACTAACTCATAATAAAAGGTGTTATTTTTCTGCCGGTAAACTAAAAGTATGAACTAGGCCAAGGGTCATAACTAGCGCCATCAGCAACACAATATAATCACTGATCCACAAGTGCAGCAAAGCATATAAGCCGCCTAACAATAACAACACATAACCTACACAGGTATTGGCTGCCGCAACAAAGATAGTACGCTGCGAGCCTTCGGCTATATCTAAAATATAGGTTTTACGACCTGTTCTTACGCCGGCGTAGCCTAAATTTAAAATAAAGAACAAGCCAACATTTAGCGCGGGCCACTGCAAAGTGCTTAAAAAGAAAAAACTAAAAGAGGCAATCACACAAACGAAAGTGGCAAAAAATAAAGTTTTAACCGCGCTTTTATCTGCTAATTTTCCCCACAGATAAGAACTAATAAAGGCCGCTAAAGCGCTGGCAATAATATAATAAGGTAGGCTAAAACCTGTGGCATGACTGGCTGAGGCACTCACAAAAAAAGGCGCGATTAAGGCGCCGTGTAATAACAAACAGCGACTTACAATTAAATTGCGCAAACTAGCTTGGGTGCGAATGGTGCGCCAAATACCTGTTTGTTGGTCTGTATTATCTTGGTCTTGTAGCTCTGCAGTTAACCCTCTTGATAAAACCAAACTGATTAACATCACAGCTATAGATAACCCAAGTAGCCCATGCATGGCTAAATTTGATTGGTTGTTTGGGGAGTACAGCATTAACGCCGCGGTAAGCAATGACAATATGCCTGAAATAGAAGACGCTATGCCTACCAGCTTGCCCCTTTGTCCTTTAGAAATATTAATGCCTTGAATATCTTTCATGCTTAAAGAGGTTAAAGCCCGGCCTAAACTAAGGATTAATAAAAACAGCAGTATCAATAAGCCAGCAGTGTGGTTTTGGGTAAAAAGTGCAGCTAGTAAAATTAAGCCAATTGCCAACGTTTGGATCACTATGCCCGCTCGCCACAAAATTAAACGATTCGTTAACTTTTGGGTGCGCTGTTTAATAGGCCACTGAGGGATCAACGACCCCGACTCGCGTATGGGGACCAATAATGAAATGATCCAAGCTGGCGCCCCTAAACTGGTTAACAGCCAAGGCAAGGTGGTTTTAGCTGAAATCAGTAAATCAGCTAACTTGGTAAAACTTGATATACCAATTAACTGGAGAAAAGGTTTTTGCGATTTTTGGCTCAAAATGACACTCACTTTGTTTAATTTAGGCTATTTAACCGTTCTACTATTGAACCTAAGCTAGGCTCATGCTATAAAGCGCACCGCTGAAATTAATGAGGGTAGTTATCCCAATTAATTATCGCGAAGTGGCTAATTAATTTAGCGTAAATAACACACATACATCGACACATTTTTCGGGGTGTCTACGTAAATTTTTATTGCGTGGATCGAAAACTGGGATGTATGGAGGCCTAACCCCATATTGAGGAATCTTTATAATGGCAAATGTATCTATGCGCGACATGCTTCAGGCAGGCGTACACTTTGGACACCAAACTCGTTACTGGAATCCAAAAATGAAACCTTTCATTTTTGGCGCACGTAACAAAGTTCACATCATCAACCTTGAAAAAACTGTTCCTATGTTCAACGAAGCACTTAACTTTGTTGGCGGCGTTGCAGCTAAAAAAGGTAAAATTCTTTTTGTTGGTACTAAACGTGCTGCAAGTGATGCGGTGAAAGAAGCAGCAGAAAAATGTGACCAATTCTATGTTAACAAACGCTGGTTAGGCGGTATGTTGACTAACTGGAAAACGGTTCGTCAATCAATCAAGCGTCTTAAAGATCTTGAGCAACAAAGCCAAGACGGCACTTTTGATAAGTTGACCAAAAAAGAAGTATTAATGCTTCAACGTGAAATGACCAAGCTTGAAACTAGCTTAGGTGGAATTAAAAACATGGGTGGCTTACCAGACGTATTGTTCGTTGTTGATGCTGACCATGAGCACATTGCTATCACAGAAGCACGTAACTTGGGTATTCCAGTTGTATCTGTAGTAGATACTAACTCTAACCCAGATGGTGTTGATTACATCGTACCTGGTAACGATGATGCAATCCGTGCAGTACAGCTTTATTTGAACGCTGCTGCTGATGCAGTCATCGAAGGTCGTGACCAAAACCTTGAAGCGCAAGCTGAAAAAGGTGAGTTCGTAGAAGCGGCTGAGTAATCAGTCACGCACGACTTTAAGCTAGCGAATTAACCCGCTAGCGAATCGAATCAATCAAACGGGGGCGATCGCCCCTGTTTTTAAATGTTTAATATCAAATTATTTGCTGAGGAAACGAAAATGGCAGTGACTGCAGCCCTAGTTAAAGAATTGCGTGAGCGTACAGCCGCCGGCATGCTTGATTGTAAAAAAGCCCTAGTTGAAACCAATGGTGACATCGAGCTAGCAATCGAAAATATGCGTAAAAATGGTCAAGCGAAAGCCGCTAAAAAAGCAGGCCGTATTGCTGCTGAAGGTGTAATTTTGACCAAAGTTGCTAACGGTGTAGCAACTATGATGGAAGTAAACAGTGAAACTGACTTTGTTGCTCGTGACGAAGGTTTCATTAAGTTTGGCCAACAGTTAATTGAAGTAGCATCAGCTAACAAAATTAACGACATGGACAGCTTAAACAATGCTGAAATTGATGGCGTTAAAGTAAGCGAATTACGTGATACTTTAGTAGCTAAAATTGGTGAAAACATCAGCCCACGTCGTGTTATTACAGTTGAAGGTGACAACCTTGGCGCTTACGTACACGGTGCGCGTATTGGTGTAATCGCTATTTTACAAGGTGGCGACGAAGAGCTGGCAAAAGACATCGCAATGCATGTTGCTGCGTCTAACCCACAATTTGTTAAGCCTGACGATGTGCCTGCTGAAGTAGTAGCTAAAGAAAAAGAAATTCAATTAGACATCGCAGTTCAGTCTGGTAAGCCAGCTGAGATCGCTGAGAAAATGGTGTCTGGTCGTATGAAGAAATTTACTGGCGAAATCAGCTTAACAGGTCAGCCTTTTGTTAAAGATCCTTCAATGTTAGTAGGTGATTTACTTAAGTCTAAAGGTGCCGACGTAATCAACTTCGTACGTTTCGAAGTAGGTGAAGGTATCGAGAAAAAAGAAGAAGACTTCGCCGCAGAAGTAGCTGCACAAATGGCAGCTGCTAAAAAATAAACATGCCTTTTAGGCTTGTTTGGGTATAATACTGGCACCTCAAATTGAGGTGCTTTTTTATATATAAAATGCTGAGTTAGTAATTCAGTAAAATCATCACTTCTGTTCACTTTAAGGAATATCAATCTATGAGTATTGCACCTAAGTCCGCTTATCGAAGAATATTGTTAAAGCTAAGTGGTGAAGCGTTAATGGGCGATGAAGGTTTTGGCATTGACCCTAAAGTCTTAGAGCGCATGGCGCAAGAAATAAAAGAATTAGTAGAGCTAGGCATTGAAGTTGGCCTAGTGATTGGTGGCGGAAACTTATTTCGTGGTGAAGGCTTAGCCAAAGCGGGCATGAATAGAGTAGTAGGCGACCACATGGGCATGTTGGCCACTGTGATGAACGGATTGGCGATGCGTGATGCCTTGCATCGAGCTTTTGTCAATGCGCGTTTAATGTCGGCTATTCCGTTAAATGGTGTGTGTGACGCTTATAACTGGGCAGAAGCCATCAGCTTATTAAAGTCAGGCAGAGTTGTGATATTTTCAGCTGGTACAGGTAATCCGTTTTTTACCACAGATTCAGCAGCCTGTTTACGTGGCATTGAAATTGAAGCCGACGCCGTATTAAAAGGCACTAAAGTAGATGGCGTATATGACTCAGATCCTGCCACTAACCCAGATGCCACTTTGTATAAAACCCTGTCTTACAATGAAGTATTAGAAAAAGAATTAAAAGTGATGGATTTGGCCGCTTTTACCTTAGCACGTGACCACAATATCCCCATTCGTGTATTTAACATGAACAAACCAGGTTGTATGAAAGCTGTGGTTATGGGCGAAGATGAAGGCACGGTTATTTGTCACCCAGAAGAATTAAAGCAATAAAAGGAACACGACTGTGATCGATGAAATTAATGAAGACGCGCGTCAGCGTATGGAAAAAAGCATCAGTGCGCTTAAAAACCAATTAGCCAAAATTCGCACTGGTCGTGCGCACCCTAGTTTACTTGATAGCATTATGGTGCCTTATTACGGTGCAGACACGCCACTTAAACAGTTAGCTAACATAGTAGCCGAAGATGCGCGTACTTTGGCTTTAACTGTCTTTGATAAGAGTTCTGCCCAAGCGGTAGAAAAAGCCATTATGCAGTCAGATTTAGGCTTAAACCCTATGAGTGCAGGTTCAGTAATGCGCATACCTATGCCAGCCTTAACTGAAGAACGTCGTAAAGATTTGATCCGCGTTGTACGTGGTGAAGCTGAGCAAGGACGTGTGGCTATTCGTAATATTCGCCGTGATGCTAACAGCGACATCAAAGAACTGTTAAAAGAAAAGGAAATTGGTGAAGACGAAAGCCGCAAAGGTGAAGAAGATATCCAAAAACTTACTGATGCTTTTGTTAAACAAGTAGATGAAATACTTGCCGCCAAAGAAAAAGACTTAATGGAAGTATAAGCGCAGTAATAAAAATTTATGAAAGCATCTGAACAAACACCCTCAGTCTCTATGCCAGAGCACGTCGCTATTATCATGGATGGCAATGGAAGATGGGCAAAAGAGCAAGGCAAAATACGGACATCTGGGCATAAAGCTGGGGTGAAAGCGGTCAGAGCATCAGTATCTTATGCCCTTAAAAACGGGGTGAAAGTACTGACTTTGTTTGCATTTAGCAGTGAAAATTGGAACCGACCCGCTGAAGAGGTGGGGGTTTTAATGGAGCTGTTTAAAATGGTGTTAGGCAGCGAAGTAAAAAAATTGCACAAAAATAATGTGCGGTTAAATGTGATTGGTGATACCAGTCGCTTTGATAGCAAATTGGTGAAGAAAATTAACCAAGCGCAAGACCTAACCCAAAACAATGACGCGTTAGTGTTAAATATTGCCGCGAATTACGGTGGGCGTTGGGATATAGTCAATGCCGCCAAATTAATGCTTGCACAAGTGCAAGCCGGGCAATTAGATAGTGCCAATATAGACGAAGACGTATTTCAGCAGTTTACCTGTGCTGCAGATTTACCACCGGTAGATTTGTTAATTCGTACCGGTGGCGAACAACGCATTAGTAACTTTTTACTATGGCAAATTGCCTACGCTGAGCTGTATTTTTCAAATGATTATTGGCCTGATTTTAACGAAGATGCGTTTCAACATGCGGTGCAAGACTTTAGTGATCGTCAGCGTCGATTTGGTAAAACTGGCGAACAGGTGAGTTAATGTTTACACCCCAGTCACACACTTTAACCAAGGAGCTTTTGTGTTAAAACAACGAATTATCACAGCGCTTATCTTGGCTCCTTTGGCGCTTTTTGCCATTTTATATATGCCACTTATGGCGTTTCAAATTACCATAGCTATTGTCATGGGCTTAGGCGCATGGGAATGGTCCAGCATGTCTGGTATTACTCGCACTTTTACTAAATCAGCTTATGCAGGTTTAGTCACAGCGGTTTGTTTATTTTTAACCTATTTATTGCCAACAGATTTAATTTGGTATCAAGGTCAACTAAACAGTTTGTATAGCTATATTTTAGGCGTTGCCGCCATTTGGTGGGTGATTTCCTTTGCTATGATTTTGGCTTATCCCAAATACACCTCTGTGTGGTACACCAGCAAATCATTACGCGGTATCTTTGGCTTTTTAACCCTGATCCCAACTTGGGTTGCAGTAATTAGCCTACGCACCAGTCTTTATGATGTTGATCCTTACTACGGCGCGTCCTTAATATTTTATGTGTTAGGCATAGTTTGGGCGGCCGACATAGGCGCATTTTTTGTTGGGGTGAAATTTGGTAAACACAAATTACGTCCTCGTGTCTCGCCAGGTAAAACCTACGAAGGTTTAATGGGCGGGATTTTTGCTTCTTCAGCTATCATTGCTTTTGCTGCTTTACATTATCAGGTCGAGCCTTCGCGGATCTGGCTGCACATATTAGTTGGCGCATTAACTGTTGGAGTGTCGGCGCTAGGCGATTTAAACGAAAGCATGTTTAAACGTTGTGCTGGCATTAAAGACAGTGGCACCTTGTTGCCAGGTCATGGCGGCATAATGGATAGAATTGATAGCTTAACTGCTGCCTTTCCAGTCTTTGCATTTTGTTATGTGATGTGGATGGCCTAATGCAAAATGTGAGTATTTTAGGTGCCACAGGATCAATAGGTAAAAGTACTATTGATGTTATTTGTCGGCATCCTGAACTATTTAATGTTTATGCATTAACTGCTAATAGCAACCTCGAATTACTGCTAGCTCAAGCTAAACAATGCCAACCTCAATACGTAGTAGTGGCAGACCCTGCATTATTTTTAGAGGCAAAACAGCGCTTCAGCCAAGCCCAATTATCTTGCACTTTGCTATCTGGAGTAGAAGGGCTAGAACAAGTGGCCAGTGCCGAGCAAGTAGATGTGGTTATGGCTGCCATAGTGGGGGCGGCGGGATTGCTGCCTACCTTAGCAGCGGTTAAAGCCGGCAAAAAAGTACTGTTAGCAAACAAAGAAGCCTTAGTGATGTCGGGTGACTTGTTTATTCAAGCGGCCAATCAATCACGGGCACAACTTTTACCCATAGACAGTGAGCACAATGCGATTTTTCAGTGCTTACCGGCAGATTTTCAATACGGGCAGTTAGCCGATTCTGGGATCAGTAAAATTTTATTAACTGGCTCAGGTGGCCCGTTTTTAACTAAACCTTTAGAAGAATTAGCTCAGGTTACGCCCGAGCAAGCTTGCGCTCATCCTAACTGGGATATGGGGCGTAAGATTTCGGTAGACTCTGCCACTATGATGAATAAAGGCTTGGAGTTTATCGAGGCTAAGTGGTTATTTGGTCTAGCATCATCTGATATTCAAGTGGTATTACACCCACAAAGTATGATCCATTCAATGGTGCAATATGTGGATGGTTCGGTTTTGGCGCAGATGGGTAATCCCGACATGCGTACGCCCATAGCTCATGCATTGGCTTATCCCCAACGTATCGATTCTGGTGTGGCACCACTAGATTTTGCCAGCTTAGCCGACTTTAGCTTTACTGAGCCAGACCAAGCCCGTTATCCCAATTTACATTTGGCGCAACAAGCCAGTGATGCCGGACAATACGCCACTACTACTTTAAATGCAGCCAACGAAGTGGCGGTAGAAGCCTTTTTACAAGGGCAAATAGGTTTTATGCAAATTGCTCAAGCTAATCAAGAGTGTATGCAACAAACCCAATCACATACATTAACTTGCTTAGAATCCATACTTGAAAGTGATCGTTTGGCACGTAGTCGCACCCAAAGCATTATTGCAAAGTTTAATCAAACTCAGCCCCAGCGAGCCATGTTGTGAGTATATTAATTAACCTAGTGTCTTTTATTGTGGCCTTAGGAATATTAGTGGCCGTGCACGAATGGGGGCATTTTTGGGTCGCTAGGCGCTGCGGAGTGAAAGTTCAACGTTTTTCAATTGGCTTTGGTAAGGCCCTTTGGTCGCGCACTGATAAGCTTGGAACAGAATATGTAATAGCTGCTATTCCTTTGGGCGGCTATGTAAAAATGTTAGATGAAAGAGTTGATGAGGCCGATGAGCAAGATTTACCTCAAGCATTTAACCGCCAACCTGTATTAAAGCGTATTGCCATCATAGCAGCAGGGCCAGGAGTGAATTTTCTTTTTGCTATTTTTGCTTTGTTTGTTATGTACAGCATAGGCGTAGACACCATCAAACCTGTAGTGGGAAAGGTTGAAGCAGAGAGCATTTTTAGCCAAGCCAATCTGCCAGAACAAGCCACCCTTACTCAAATTGGCGAACGTCGCGTAGTAGACTGGGAAGATGTCGCCTATGAATTAATGGCACACATTGGTAACCAGCATATGCAGGTTAAATGGCAAAACCCTAATACTCAATATGAAAAAACTGCCATTTTAGATATTAGCAATTGGCAGTTTGACCCAGATAAAAGCTCGGTTTTTGCCAGTTTGGGTTTAACCCCTTACCGTCCTGAAATTTTACCAGTTTTAGGTTTTGTAGAAAAAGATTCGGCTGCAGACAAGCTTGGATTGCAAGCAAATGATAAAATTCTGCGATTCGATGGAACTAGTATGCAAGATTGGGAACAAATAGTGGGTTATGTTACCGCTAGACCTAATCAAGAAGTACAAGTTGAAGTGCTAAGAAACGAGCAAGTTATCAGCTTAGATGGGCAGATTGGTAGTAAAGAGGTAGCAGGCCAAATAAAAGGTTATATGGGGTTTGTGCCCACTTTTGCAGCTTGGCCAGAAAGCATGTTGCTAGTGCATAAATATGGTGTGCTTTCAGCAACCAGCAAAGCCATAGACAAAACTTGGCGGTTAATGACGCTAAGTGTACAAATGTTAGGAAAGTTGTTTACCGGTGATGTTTCGGTCAAAAATTTGAGTGGACCCATTGCCATAGCACAAGGAGCAGGTACCAGTGCAAGCTCAGGTTTAGTGTATTTTTTAGGCTTTTTAGCATTAATTAGCGTGAATTTAGGCATTATTAACCTTTTACCGCTACCAGTACTTGATGGCGGGCACTTACTCTATTACTTTATAGAGCTTTTTAGTGGCCGCCCTGTTCCAGAATCAGTCCAACAAGTGGGCTTTAAAATCGGTGGCGTTGTGCTGCTGTTATTAATGAGCATCGCGATAGTAAATGATATTGCGCGTTTATAATTTTTATCGGTCGATGTGGCCATGTACTGCAGTAATGTGCAGTTAGGAAGAATGTTAATAAATGAAGTTTAAACAGTTAGTTGTTGCAGGATTCATACTATCCATTGCTAGCTTAGCAAAAGCAGCCCCCAAAAATGAATTTGTTGTTGAAGATATTCGTATTGAAGGATTACAACGTGTTGCTTTAGGGGCAGCGTTAACTTATTTACCCGTTACTGTCGGGGATGAGATGAACGCGTTTCGTATTGCTGGGTTAATTCGTTCCATGTATTCGTCTACGCACTTTGAAAATATTAAGGTTTTCAGAGACGGCAACACTTTGCTTATCCGTGTGACTGAGCGTCCGACTATTAGTAATATAGTGTTTGAAGACAACGACGATATTAAAGATGAGCAACTGCAACAAAGTTTAACTGATGCCAATATCATAGTAGGCGAGCCATTAGATAAAACCGTACTTACCTCAATTGAAAATGGCTTAAAAGATTTCTTCTATAGTATTGGTAAATACAATGCTGACGTGACTGCCATTATTACCCCTCTTCCAAGAAACCGGGTAGATTTGAAATTATTGTTTGAAGAAGGTGACTCGGCAAAAATCCAACAAATTAACTTAGTGGGTAACGATACTTTTAGTGATGCCGAATTGTTAGAGCAGGTTGAACTAAAATTCGATACTCCTTGGTGGGACTTTTTATCTGAAACTCGCTACCAGAAACAAACTTTAACTGGAGATATGGAAACCATCACCAGTTATTATAAAGATCGTGGTTATTTACGTTTTAATATAGATTCAACTCAAGTTTCTATGACCCCAGATAAAACCGGCATTTACATTACCTTAAATGTAAATGAAGGCGAGCAGTACACTATTTCTGATGTTGAATTAATTGGTGACCTTTTAGGTCACGAAGAATACATTAAAATGGTATTGCCACTTAAAGCCGGTGAAATGTATAACCAAGCAGAAGTCACCTACACAGAAGAGTTTATTAGTAAGTATTTAGGCCGCTATGGATATGCTTACCCTACAGTCTCGACTATTCCTGACGTAAATGAAGAAGATAAAACCGTTAAGTTAGTTTTGTCTGTTGATCCAGGTAAGCGAATTTACGTGCGTCGTATAAATTTTGCCGGCAATATCACCACAGCCGACGAAGTGTTACGCCAATCTGTGACGCAAATGGAAGGCTCTTGGTTGTCGAACAACTCATTGGAAATCTCTAAAAACAGCTTGTCGCGTTTGACCTATATGGAAAATGTCGACTTCGAAACTGTGCGTTTGCCAGGTGAAGAAGACAAAGTAGACGTAAACTTTACCGTTAAAGAGCAACCTTCTGGTGCCTTTAATGCGGGTATAGGTTACGGCGACCGCACTAAACTAAGCTTACAAGCCGGTATTCAACAAGATAACTTCTTAGGCACAGGTAAACGTATTGCTTTTAATATCAGTACAGTGTCATATCAAAAAAGTGTGCAGTTATCTTATACTGACCCTTACTTTACTATTGATGGTATTAGCTTAGGTGGATCGATTTCTTATAGTGAGTTTGACGGTAGTTCGGCTAACTTAATCCAATACAACAGTAAGCAATTTTCTGTTGGTAGCAACATTGGCTATCCAATAGATCAATACAACCGAATTAACTTTGGTTTAACTTTCAGCTCAGTTGAATTGTTCCAAAACCAACCTTTTGTACAAACTACACGATTTAATAACCAGTTTGTGGATGAAAACAATCCAGATGCCGCCATCAATTACGATAGCTTCTTAGCCTCTGTGGCTTGGTCACGTTCTACCCTTAACCGTGGGGTGTTCCCAACGGCTGGTTCGTCGCAACGTGCATCATTTGGTGTCACTACGCCTAATTCAGATGTTAATTATTTTAAAACTGAAATTGATGGTAAGTGGTACTTCCCGCTGTCTAGAAATCAACGCTGGTCATTCCTAGCCCGATTGAAAATGGGTTATGGTAATGGTTACGGTGATGCCGATGGCATAGACCAAATTTTACCTTTCACTCAGCACTTTACCGCTGGTGGTTCGGATACCCTTAGGGGCTTTGAAAACAACACTGTTGGTCCTCGTGGTGTTCAAGTTACCCCAACTTCTGTGGTGACTGACCCTAATGGTAATGTTATTTTAGGTGACAGCTCACAAGACAGTATTTCCATTTCTACTCGTTCTCTAGGCGGTAATGCCATGGTATTAGGCGGCATAGAGTTAATAGTGCCCACGCCTTTTGTTGAAGCTGATTTTGACAATTCTGTACGTACCAGTGTGTTTATTGACGCGGGTAATGTATGGGATACTGAGTTTGATTTTGATAGATATAAAAACTTAAAGGTTAATAATACCTATAATGACGACCAGTTAATCGATTATAGTGATCCTTCTCTCTATAGAGCTTCTGGTGGGGTTTCTGTACAATGGCTATCACCCATGGGACCTATGGTGTTTAGTTTCTCGAAAGTCATACAAGAGCGAGAAGGTGATGATTCTAAATTCTTCACCTTTAACATTGGTCAAACATTTTAAATTTTGGTCTACAAAAGATGGCCAACTAACAATAAGAAGTAGGAGTTCCTTTTGAAAAATTTTACTAAAAGTATCATTGCCGGTGCATTATTAAGTTCAGCAATGTTCAGTACAACTGCCATGGCAGAGCAAAAAATCGGTACGGTAAATGTACAAGGCATTTTCCAATCTATGCCTCAAGCTGCAGGTATCCAAGAAAAAATTGCTGCTGAGTTTAAAGACAGAACCGAAGAAGTTAGTCGTTTAGAAAAAGACATTAAGTATTACCTTGAAAAAAATCAACGTGATGCTGCGACTATGAGCAAAAAAGAAAAAGAAGAGCTTGAAGCTAAAATCATTGGTTTACGTGACGAGTACACAGGTAAAGCTCAGCCTCTTCAACAAGAAATTCAAAAGCGTTTGCAAGAAGAGCAAAACAAATTGTTAGGCCTTATTAAGCAAGCCATTGATGCAGTTGCAGCTAAAGGTAACTATGATGTGATCATCAACGCTAACGCTGTAGCTTATATCAAAGCTGACATTGATGTGTCTAAGCAAGTTTTAGAGCAAGTTAGTAAAATAAACTAAGAAGCCTTAGCTGATATATTGGAGGCATTTTGAGTATCAAAATCAGTCTTGGGCAACTTGCTCAAAACATTGGCGCAGAATTGCATTTAGCCAAGGGTGATACGCAAGAAACCCCTATCAGTGGCTTATCGACCTTGGTTAAAGCTAACCAAGGTCAGCTTTCGTTTTTGTCTAACCCTAAATACAGTGGGCAATTGCAAAACACTCAGGCCCAAGCCGTTATTCTGCATCCTAACGAATTAGCCCATTGCCCCTGTTCTGCTTTAGTTATGGCCAATCCTTATGTGGGCTTTGCAAAAGCTGCGCAAATTTTGGATAGCACACCAGCCATGGCCAGTGAACTATCACCACTGGCAAGCATTGGGCAAAATGTGCAACTGGGTAACAATGTAAAAATTGCTGCGCATGCGGTTATTGAAGACAATGTGGTGTTAGGTGACAACGTACAAATTGGCCCAGGTTGTTTTGTAGGTAAAAGTGCCCGCTTAGGCGCCAATACAAAACTATGGGCAAATGTCAGCATTTATCACAATGTAGTTTTAGGTGATAACTGTTTAGTACAGGCTAATACTGTGATTGGCAGTGATGGCTTTGGTTATGCAAATGATCAAGGTAAATGGCTTAAAATACCGCAGTTAGGCAGTGTGATTATTGGCAATAATGTCGAAATTGGCGCCAGTACTACCATAGACAGAGGGGCTTTGGATAACACGGTTTTAGCCGACGGTGTGATTATCGATAATCAATGCCAAATTGCTCATAATGTCGAAATAGGCGAAAATACTGCTATGGCAGCTTGTTCTGTTATAGCCGGTAGCACAGTAATAGGTAAAAATTGTAGTATTGCAGGTTTAGTTGGCATTAACGGCCATATTACAGTCTGTGATAATGTGGTGTTTACCGGCATGACTATGGTAACCAAAAACATTAGCGAACCCGGTGTGTATTCATCAGGTATGCCAGCGTCAACCAACAAAGAATGGCGCAAAAATATGGTGACCTTGCGTAATATTACCAGTCTAAATCAGCGCGTTAAAATATTGGAAAAAAACCAGTCAAACTAAGGCAATCTGCCGTGATGACTGGTTAGTTTAGGAGAGCACCTTTTGGCTAACAGTTTAAACACACTAGAAATTGAAGATATCATGGAGTTATTACCTCACAGGTATCCATTTTTGCTAGTCGACAGAGTGACAGATTACACCTTAAATGAATCTATCACTGCATATAAAAACATTACCTTTAATGAGCCATGTTTTACTGGTCATTTTCCTGGAAAGCCAATTTTCCCAGGGGTGATGATCCTCGAAGCGCTGGCGCAAGTTGCGGGTGTATTGGGTTTTAAAACCGCAGGTAATTCTGATGATCTGTATTTATATGCAGGGATAGATAAAGCGCGATTTAAAATGCCAGTGGTACCTGGTGATCGCCTTGATATGCAAGTTCGATTAATCAAAGAACGTCGTGGTATTTGGAAGTTTCATGGGCTAGCCAGCGTAAATGGCCAAGACGCCTGTGAAGCAGAATTTATGTGTGCTATGAGGAAATTGTAAAAGGTGATCCATTCTACTGCGATTATTCATCCTACTGCCCAGTTGGGTAAAAATGTGTCTATTGGCCCTTTTTGTCTGATTGGTGAAGATGTCAGCATAGGGGATAACACTGTGCTTGAATCGCATGTGGTGGTGAAGGGTAAAACCAGCATAGGTAAAGGCAATCATATTTATCAATTCGCCTCTGTTGGCGAAGATTGCCAAGACAAAAAATATGCTGGTGAACCCACTGAATTGATCATTGGTGATAACAATATCATTCGAGAATGTGTGTCTATCCATCGTGGCACAGTGCAAGATCAAAGTGTGACTAAAATCGGTTCCAACAATCTACTGATGTGTTATGTGCATATAGCCCATGACTGTGTGATTGGCGATAATAGCATTTTAGCCACTGGCGCTACCTTAGCTGGGCATGTACATGTTGGCAATTGGGTGATTATGGGTGGGGTAACTGCAGCCCATCAATTTTGTCATATAGGCGACCATAGCTTTATTGGTGGCGGGGCTATAGTACTAGCCGACGTGCCACCTTTCATAATGTTAGGCAACGATAGCGTGCCTCGTGGTATTAACTCAGAAGGCTTAAGACGCAGAGGATTTGCCAGCGACACTATTATGCAAATTAAACGTGGTTATAAAATTCTCTATCGCAATGGTAATCGAGCTGCTGAAGCGGTAGAAAAACTCAATGAATTAGCTGTGCAAACCCCAGAAGTTAAATCTTTGGCCGACTTTGTGGCTAACTCTTCGCGGGGAATTGTACGCTAACTCATGAGCGACAAACCACTGAAGGTCGGGATAGTAGCGGGTGAAACCTCTGGTGATATTCTCGCTGCTGGCCTAATCAAACAATTCAAAAAACACTATCCTAATGCTCAGTTTGTAGGTATAGCCGGACCAAAAATGCAGGCTCAAGGCTGCGACAGTCTGTTCGACATGGAAGAGCTATCGGTGATGGGGTTAGTGGAAGTCTTATCTCGAATTCGTCGATTGTTCTATGTACGCAAAACCTTGCTCGAGTATTTTATAGAAAATCCCCCCGATGTGTTTATTGGGGTTGATGCCCCAGATTTTAATTTAACCCTAGAATTAAACCTAAAAAAACGCGGCATAAAGACTGTGCATTATGTCAGTCCAACAGTATGGGCATGGCGAGAAAAGCGTATTTTCAAAATAGCTAAAGCAACTAACCTAGTGTTGAGTATCTTGCCATTTGAAAAAGCCGTTTACGACAAACATCAATTGCCCTGTGCCTATGTAGGGCACACTATGGCCGATGACATTGCTTTGCAGCCTTGTCAAAAAAGCGCGCGTCAGGCCTTAAAAGTGGCTGAAAACGGTCCAGTATTAGCTGTGTTGCCCGGTAGCCGAAAACGCGAAGTCGACAGCTTACTTGGGGTGTTTATTCAGTCTTGCGAACTGTTAGTTAAAGATATTCCGCAGTTAAAAATATTGATCCCTGTGGTCAACCGCCAGCGTAAAGCCCAAGTTGACGACTATTTGGCCCAGCATAAACCAAAGTTAGATATACAAATTGTGATTGGTCATGCACGTGATGTGATGATTGCTTCTGATGCGGTGTTATTGGCCTCAGGCACAGCAACCTTAGAAGCCATGTTATGTAAAAGAAATATGGTCAGCGCTTATAAGTTAAGTGCGATAACCTATCAAATGATGAAATGGTTATATAAAGCTAAATATTTTTCTTTACCTAATTTGTTGGCCAATGAGAAATTGATCCCAGAATTATTACAAGATGAAGTACAAGCCGAAAATATTAGTCGCTTGTTATTGCCTATGCTGCAAAATAAAGCCGCACCAGAGCAGCAAGCCTTAATTAAAAAGTTTGAGGCAATTCATCTTACCCTTAAAAAAGACGCAGACGCACAAGCGGCCTTGGCTGTCGCCCAGTTAATAGAAGCATCATAATGAATAAACTTGTGGCAGGAGTAGACGAAGTAGGGCGCGGACCTTTAGTAGGAGACGTAGTGACCGCTGCTGTGATACTCGATCCAAATGTCAGCATTCAAGGTTTGGCAGACTCAAAAAAGCTATCAGAAAAAAAACGTGTACTGTTAGCCGAACAAATTAAGCAAAATGCATTAGCTTGGTCTATTGGCCGCGCAAGCCCACAAGAAATAGATCAATTAAATATTTTGCATGCCACTATGTTAGCTATGACGCGAGCGGTGCAAGGGTTAAGTCCACAACCTGATTATGTGAAGGTTGATGGTAATCGTTGCCCAGACTGGGATTACGCTAGCGAAGCTGTAGTTAAAGGCGATGGTTTGATTGCACAAATATCGGCGGCTTCTATTATTGCAAAAGTCACGCGCGATCAAGAAATGTTAAACCTAGATGCCCAATACCCAGAATATGGGTTTGCCAAGCACAAAGGTTATCCAACTGCCTTACACTTAGCCAAGTTAGCTGAGTTAGGGCCACTTGCGCAATATCGCATGAGTTTTAAACCCGTACAACAGGCGCTAGCAGCGCGTGATGGGCAATTAGCAGGGGCATAAATGTCAGATAATAATCACAACAACCTGGCAAAATTTGTACACCTAAGAGTGCACAGCGACTTTTCCATGTTAGATGGCTTAAATAAAGTCAAACCTATCATATCGCATGTAAAAAAATTAAACATGCCTGCAGTAGCCATCACAGATCAAATGAATATGTGTGGTTTGGTTAAGTTTTATAGTCAAGCCCACGACAACGGCATTAAGCCCATTATTGGGGTGGATTTTTGGGTACAAGGCGACGAATTACCCGATACTGTGTTTCGACTCACCCTATTAGCCATGAACAACGATGGCTATAAAAATATTACCTTGTTAATTTCAAAAGCCTATTTGCGTGGCAGTATTCAAAACAAAGCCGTAATAGATAAAGCTTGGTTAGTTGAACATGCTAAAGGTGTGTTAATTATATCTGGTGGCAAAGCTGGTGATTTAGGAATTCTGCTAACCAAGGGTAATATGGAGTTGGCAAAGTCTGCTTGTGATTTTTATCAGCAGCATTTTGCCGATAGATTTTATTTAGAATTAACCCGTACTGGCCGTGCCGGTGAAGAAGATTATTTACATCGCGCTGTAGAATGGGCAACAGAATATGACTTACCTGTAGTTGCCACTAACGAAGTCTGTTTTGTTGATAAAGCCGGTTTCGAAGCCCATGAAATTCGGGTGGCCATTCACGATGGTTTTACCCTGATTGATCCGCGCCGACCTAAAGAATACAGCGAGCAACAATACTTGCGTAGCAGTGAAGAAATGATCGAGCTGTTTGCGGATATTCCAGAAGCCATAGAAAACACCATAGAAATAGCCAAACGTTGTAATGTGACAGTGCAACTGGGTACCTACTTTTTGCCCGACTTTCCCACCGAAGGTATGCCAATCAATGACTATTTGGTAAAGGTATCGCGGGAAGGGTTAGAGCGTCGGTTAGCCTTTTTGTTTCCAGACGAAAAAGTCAGAGCCGAAAAACGCCCAGAATACGATGAAAGGCTAGAAATAGAACTTGGGGTAATTAACCAGATGGGTTTCCCTGGTTACTTCTTGATCGTAATGGAATTTATTCAATGGAGTAAAGATAACAATATTCCTGTTGGCCCAGGACGTGGTTCGGGTGCCGGTTCTTTGGTGGCCTATGCCTTAGATATTACCGATCTAGATCCACTAGAATACGATTTATTATTTGAGCGATTTTTGAACCCAGAGCGGGTTTCAATGCCAGATTTTGATGTCGATTTTTGTATGGACAGGCGCGATGAGGTAATAGATCACGTGGCCGACATGTATGGTCGTAATGCGGTATCTCAAATTATTACCTTTGGTACTATGGCGGCTAAAGCTGTAGTACGAGATGTTGGCCGCGTATTGGGCCATCCTTTTGGGTTTGTGGATAAAATTTCAAAGTTGATCCCCCCTACACCTGGCATGACACTGGAAAAAGCTTTTGTCGAAGAGCCCAGATTACAAGAACTCTATGATCAAGACGAAGAAGTCAAAGAGCTCATGGACATGTGTAGAATTTTAGAAGGGGTAACCCGTAACGCAGGTAAACACGCTGGGGGCGTGGTAATTGCGCCCGATAAAATTACCGATTTTGCACCGCTTTATTGTGATGATGAAGGTAAAAACCCGGTTACCCAATTTGATAAAAATGATGTAGAAACCGCTGGCCTAGTTAAATTCGACTTTTTGGGTTTGCGTACCCTAACCATTATTCAATGGGCCATAGACATGATCAAGTCAGGCAAAGGCATAGACGTTAACATTGCGGCTATTCCTCTGGTTGATCAAAAGTGCTTTAAATTATTACAAAACGCCGAAACCACGGCTGTGTTCCAGCTGGAATCACGTGGTATGAAAGAGCTGATAAAGCGCCTAAAACCTGATTGTTTTGAAGATATTATCGCTTTGGTTGCCTTGTTTAGACCCGGACCACTGCAGTCGGGCATGGTAGATAACTTTATTGATCGTAAACATGGCCGCGAAGAAGTCTCTTACCCAGATGCTGAATATCAACACGAATGTTTAAAAGACATATTACAGCCCACTTACGGCATTATTTTGTACCAAGAGCAAGTGATGCAGATTGCCCAGGTCATGTCGGGCTATAGCTTAGGTGGTGCCGATTTATTACGCCGGGCCATGGGTAAGAAAAAGCCCGAAGAAATGGAAAAGCAAAGGGGCTCGTTTGAAGCGGGAGCTAAAGAAAACGGCATAGATCCCGATCTGGCGATGAAAATATTCGACCTAGTAGAAAAGTTTGCGGGTTACGGTTTTAACAAATCTCACTCTGCAGCCTATGCCTTAGTGTCGTACCAAACTTTGTGGTTAAAAACCCATTATCCAGCCGAGTTTATGGCAGCGGTAATGTCGGCAGATATGGATAACACCGATAAAATCGTTACTTTAGTAGACGAATGTGAACGAATGGGCATTACCATTTTACCACCAGACGTTAACGCTGGTAATTATAAGTTTACCGTTAATGAGCACGGGCAAATTGTATATGGCATAGGGGCAATAAAAGGGGTGGGCGAAGGTCCTATAGAAGCCATAATTGCTGCCCGTGAAAAAGAAAAGTCATTTACCGATCTGTTTGATTTTTGTGCCAAAGTGGATTTAAAACGTATTAATAAGCGTGTCTTAGAAAAACTCGTATTAGCCGGCGCTTGCGATAACTTAGGTCCACATAGAGCGGCACTGATGGCGACTTTGCCTGATGCGTTAGCCGCAGCCGATCAACATGCTAAAGCCGAACTCTGTGGACAATCAGATATGTTTGGCTTACTTACCTCAGATCCTGATCAGGTCGAGCAAGCTTTTGCTGATGTACCAGTTTGGCCTGAAAAAACCTGGTTAGAAGGGGAAAAACAAACCCTAGGTTTGTATCTAACTGGCCACCCAATCAACCAGTATTTAAGCGAATTAAAACACTATGCGCCTTGTCGCTTGGTAGACTTAAAACCCACCAACAGAGATCAAGTGTCTGTGGCTGTGGGGTTAGTGGTAAGTGTGCGCACTATGACCAACAAAAGAGGTAAGCGTTGGTCATTAGTCACCTTAGACGATAAAAGTGCTAGAATAGACGTAAGATTTTTTCCAGATATGCTGGAGCAGTTCGAAGAATTGCTACAAAGCGATAGAATTTTAGTCATAACCGGACAGGTCAGCTTTGATGAATTCTCTGGCGGCAATACAATGTCGGCCCGCGATGCTATGGACTTGGTTCAAGCACGAGAAAAGAATGCTAAGGGATTACAGATTCAGTTAGAATCTAGCTGGTGTAATCAGGCGACAGTCGCTAAACTGCAAACAATTTTAGAGCCCTACCAAGGTGGTAGTTGCCCTGTACAGATCCATTACGTGCATCCAGATGCAAAAGTTGATCTTAGATTAGGTGCACAATGGTATGTGACACCACAAGATGAGTTATTATATGACTTACAACAACTTTTGGGTAAACCTCAGGTTGGACTGGAATTTCACTAGTGTGAAGCCGTGATTAAACAATATTAGGTGTGTAATGAGTGTAAATTTTTTAGAATTCGAAAAACCCATCGCCGAGTTAGAAGCGAAGATTGAAGAGTTACGACTAGTCAATCAAGGGGGAGAATTTGACATTAGTATCGAAGAAGAAATTACCAAGCTTCGAGAAAAAAGTGCCGAATTAAGCCGTAAAATCTTTGCCGATTTAGGTGCTTGGCAAGTATCACAATTAGCCAGACACCCCATGCGCCCTTATACATACGACTATATTGAACGTATGTGTACCGAATTTGACGAACTAGCTGGCGATCGCGCTTTTGCCGACGACAAAGCTATAGTAGGTGGTTTGGCCAAAATCGATGGTCAAGCCGTGATGATCATTGGCCATCAAAAAGGTCGTGATACTAAAGAAAAAATCAAACGTAACTTTGGTATGCCTAAACCTGAAGGATACCGTAAAGCCTTACGTTTAATGGAAATGGCCGAACGTTTTAATTTGCCTATAGTGACCTTTATTGACACCCCTGGCGCCTATCCTGGAGTTGGTGCTGAAGAGCGCGGTCAAAGTGAAGCTATTGCTAAAAACCTAAAAGTAATGGCTGGTTTAAAAGTACCCATTATTTGTACCGTTATTGGTGAAGGTGGTTCAGGTGGCGCTTTGGCTATAGGTGTTGGCGACCGAGTGAATATGTTGCAGTACAGTACTTATTCAGTAATTTCACCAGAAGGCTGTGCATCTATTTTATGGAAAAGCGCTGAGAAAGCCCCTTTAGCTGCAGAGGCTATGGGTGTAAGTGCAGGCAAAATTAAAGAGCTTGGATTGATCAATACTATAGTGGATGAACCTTTAGGTGGTGCACATAGAGATCACGACGGCATGGCAGCTAACCTAAAAGCCACCATCAAGTTACAATTATCTCAATTGGGCAGTTTATCTATTGAAGAGCTATTAGCCCAAAGATACGAAAGATTGATGTCTTTTGGTTATTGTTAAGGCATTGAGTATTGTATAGTTTAAGCCATCTTTATAGATGGCTTTTTTATTGCCCATGATTCATCTAAACAGTCACCCTATGGCACTATTAATTTAGGACCTTATGAGCTTACTTAACACCCTAGAGCAACACTTAGCTAGCCTCGCATTTGCTAACACTCAAGATGTAGTGGTGGCCTATAGTGGTGGGGTTGACTCACATGTGTTGTTACATGCTTTAGTTCAATTACAACAAAAGCACGGCTATTTGTGGCAACTTAGGGCTATTCATATTCATCATGGTTTAAGTCAGCACGCCGACTCATGGCAAGCTCATTGTCAGCAAGTATGCGAAGACTTAGCTGTTCCTTTGCAAACCGCCAAAGTAAAACTAGAGGTTAAATCAAGGCAAAGTTTAGAAGCCCTAGCCCGAGAAAAACGCTACCAAAAGCTTATTGAGTTGGCCCCAACTGCCAGCCAAATCCTATTAGGCCAGCATCAAGATGACCAGTTAGAAACTTTTATGTTGCAACTTAAACGTGGTGCAGGGCCCAAAGGGTTATCAGCCATGAATGCGAGTTGGCAGATAGACTCGCCAAAACCACTTGGCTTTTATCGCCCTTTGTTAGCCGTTAGCCAACAGCAAATTTTAGCTTATGCCCAAGCCCATGAATTAAGCTGGTGCGAAGACGAATCTAATCAAGACACCGAGTTTGATCGCAACTTTTTACGCCATCAGGTTTTACCATTGTTGATAAATCGCTGGCCTGAGTTAGCCAGTACAGTGTCGCGCAGCGCCAGCCTTTGTGCTGAGCAACAAACATTATTAGAAGAAAGTTGTGAAGAAAAGCTGCAACAGATGGGCGCCACGCAACAGGCCTTGCCTTGCCAAGCCTTGCTCGCGTTAAGTGATGCCTGGCTCAAGCAAGTGGTGCGCTATTGGTTGAGTAAACAAGGGGTAAGCAGCCCTTCACAAGCAGTATTAAATCGCTTAAAGCCCGAAGTATTAGCAGCCAAAGATGATGCTAAGCCAATTTTACAATGGCAAAATTGGCAATTTAGGCGCTTTCAACAAGCCTTGTATTTAGTTGAACTGCGCCCCCAAGCCGAGCCCTTTAATCTACTTTGGCAAGGAGAAGCGCAAGTAAGCCTGCCCAATGGATTAGGCCGATTAACTTTCACCTCATCTCAAAAGCTAACAGTTAAACCTAAAAGTGGTGTATGTATTAACCCTAAAAATGGGCCAATTAATATTCGATTGGGAGGCTTTAGCCTAAAGTTTAAGCCATTTGAAAATCAGCCATCTAAACCACTTAAGCAGTGGTTTAAAGAATGGAACATTCCCCCATGGCAACGTGAACAAGCCATATTGCTTGTACAAAATGAGCAACTACAAGGGCTTTGGTTAGCCCAACAATTTTGGCCCGCACATCAAAGCACAAGCCTTGATAATGCTTACTGGGTGCAATTAACTCAAAGTTAATTAGTTTTTATTGGTTGTTGTAAAAAAGTGGGTAGATAATTCTGCCATTTTCTACTGAGTCGCCAAACCCTGGGCCGGCATTGTGATAAAGCCAAGGGCGAAATAACACTAACCTGTTATATTTCATAGGCACATGCGAAGTAAGTTGCCAATGTTCAGCTTGAGTGCCTTTTAGTTTTAAATCATCCCAAAATTCTTGGTAGTTATTAAAACCACGCTCAGCCAGTTGTTCATTATTAAGTGGCGCGGTATCACTATTGCTGGCTTTATGTCTAAAAAAGTCAGTGCCACCTACACAGTCTTCATCTTTAGATAAATACAAAATGCCTGACCAATAACACTGATCTATATGCACCCCACCTTTACCCTCGTCACCAGCTAAAGCCAAGCGGAATTTGCCATGGCTATTGCCAGTCGCAGGGATTAAGTTTTCACCCACTATTTCGCTTACTAAGGCATCTAATCCTTCAACTAAAACAGGCGCCTGTGCATTGCGACCAGGAAAATAAGTTTGCTCTTCTGGCTGCGGGTAACTAGCCGCTAAGGCTTTAGCACGTAGCGCATCCGCCGCTTCTAAAAAGTCATCAATTACAACAAGTGAGTAATACATAATTCTACAATTTACCGATAAAAAACGCCGGTTATGATACTAACAAATAGCTCAGATAGGAAAGGGGAGAGTGGGAGATTAGGGGAATTTCAATTTATAGCTAGCGTTGAGTTTTTACTATTTTTATTTTAAAAACTGTAATTTAGAAGGAGCGTTAATATTGTTGGCGTGTATTGGCAGGTGACCCTCTTGTATTTTTTGTTAGCTGTCACACTTGGGAAAATAGAAGACTAATAGAACCAACAGCCGTCATTCCCAACTCGATTGGGGAGCTCTGCTTGGTGTCAATTGCGGTCACTTAGACTCTTACTTATAACTCCGTCATTGGAGCTTGTAGCAGATAGCGGTCATTGGGCTATTGTTCTAAAAGCATTCGCTTACGCTCACTGGCGTCCTGCCAGTTTTGTCTCGAATCCCTTCGAGCCAGTTACTTTTTCTTCAGCAGCAAAGAATAAAGTAACCAAAAAGATGCCGCCGCCGCTTAAAGTTCTTAACCGTAAAAAATGGCTTATTTTAGGGTCGCGAAATATCGTTCCCTCCGGATTTCACTCAAATGGCGTCCATGCCATTTGCCCCTAAAATAAACCATTTTTTGCTGAAACTTTAAAGGCGGTAAGGAAGTGGCGGAGCCACTAAAAACAAAGTGTTATCGGCGCAGTCGATGGGGTCAGTTCTGAACAATTCTATTTTGTGCACAACAGGCTCACCCAAGTCGTAATCAGTGATTTCAATGACTCGGCATAGCGAGGGAGTTTGCTGCACAGGTAAAGCTTCTCCTGTTCCAGCCAGATGATGTTCAGTTTGCTTTCTGTTAGTGTATGATTTACAAATTGTTTTTTGATATTTATTAGTGTGGCGATACATGGCTATCTCCTACCTTGCAAGGTAGCATAGCTTGCAAGGTCTCACTAATAACCTGTTATGTGGCTACTACCTCAAAGGAACAAATTGTTCAGTAACCAAAAAAACTGTACAACACACAGGAGTCGAAATTATGCATTACATACTTTTCTATGAATACGCCCCTGATTATCTAGAGCGCCGAGGCGACTTTCGAGATCAGCATATGGCTCTAGCGAAAGCCTCAATAGATCGAGGTGATTTTTTTCTTGGGGGTGCTTTT
>NZ_JBRKBA010000014.1:0-70003 GCF_052983255.1 Paraglaciecola aestuariivivens
TTTTGAAAGCAGACGCGAACCTTTGGTGTTGGCTTGCGTTGCTACTTCTAGTTTGAACTCTCTACTGTATGCAGACATAAAACCCCCAGTAATTGGAATGTCCAACTATTGGGGGTCACTTCAACATTGCGAGGCTTTATGAGTATGAATTTTAATTCAAAGTAAAATCCTAAAATGGAATGTCATCATCAAAATCAAAATCTGGCTCAGCCATTGGCGCTGGATTATTTTGCGCTGGGGCTTGATTAAAGCCTTGGTTACCTTGCTGTGGAGCATTTTGTTGCGCAGGTTGTTGACGCGCTTGTTGCTGATAACCTTGATTTTGCGCAGGCTGTTGAGCAGGGCGTTGCTGACCTTGGAAGCCACCATCAGACTGATTGCTTTTGCCACCTAACATTTGCATTACACCATTAAAGGGGTCTAGTACCACTTCAGTAGTGTATCTGTCTTGGCCTTGTTGATCTTGCCATTTACGGGTTTGTAGTTTGCCTTCTATGTACACTTGGCTACCTTTGCGTAGGTATTCGCCAGCAATTTCAGCTAATTTGCCAAACATAGAAACTCGGTGCCATTCGGTTTTCTCTTGGATTTGACCGCTTTGATCTTTCCAGCTTTCAGAGGTGGCTAAGGTTAAGTTGGCCACCGCTTTTCCGTTAGGGGTGTATCTTACTTCAGGATCTTTACCTAAGTTCCCAACTAAAATTACTTTATTTATGCCTTTGCTTGCCATTTTTCCTCCTAATTAATCTTTTAAATTCAGTAGCATGCGAGCTTGTTGAATATCAAAACCTTGCTCAGCTTTTATATATAATATTTGCTTATCATCGGTTGTTCGAATGTCTAGCAAGCCTTCCAACTTAGCAAGCTGTTGGTAGGTTATGCTTGATGTTGGATGAGTGGTTCTCAGTGTATATCGTTTTAATCTGTTAGTCGCCTTTAAACCACGGATTAACCACAACCAAACTACGCATATTATGCTAGCTAGTATAAATACACTTTGATTACTTAATAATTCACTGATACTTCCCGACAGTAAACCACCTAAAAAAGCCCCTAAAAATTGAAAACTTGCGTACATGCCCATAGCTGAGCCTTTTTTACCTGCTGGTGCAATGTTCGACACCATAGCTGGAAAGTTGGCCTCTAAATAATTAAAACAACTAAAAAACAAACACACTAGCGCCATTACCAACAGCAAAGAGTGTTGGCTAAATACTAAAGCTGCAAAAACTAAGGCTAACCCAGCTACATTGATCATTAACATCAGCTCACTGAATTTTTTAGCCATTGCCATGATGCACACTAAACCTAAGATGGATAACAGCAAGATAATTAAATAGGCTTGCCAATGTTGGGCAAATGGCCAATTTAAATTCTGCAAAATTAGCGGAAATTGCACAAATAATAGGGTGATCAGCATATGTAGAATTAACACACTAACATTGAGCCGCCACAATTGCGGATGGCTAATCAATCGTTTTAAATCTTGTACTACTGGCAGGGTGTCTCCCTGTGGTGCCTCTTTTTGCGCTTTAGGCACTGCCCAAATCACTAATAAAATACAAAAACTCGCTAAAATTCCAGTGATCAGAAAAATTCCTTCTAAACCAAACCTTGTGGCAATAAAAGGACCTAAAAACAGCGCCAAATAAAACGAAAATCCAATAGAGATGCCAATTACAGCCATGACTTTAGGTCTTTGGCTTTCGCGACTTAAATCTCCGGCCAAGGCCATCACCGCGCCGGCTATTGCGCCTGCGCCTTGTAAAAACCTACCTATTACTACCCACATCAAACTATCGGCTGATGCAGCTAACAAACTACCTAAGGCAAAGACCGCTAATCCCATAACTATGACAGGTTTACGCCCTATTTTGTCTGATAACACACCCATAGGAATTTGTAATAGAGCTTGGGTTAAACCATAGCCACCTATGGCTAAACCTACTAAAAAAGCTGAGTAGTCTGGGTACTGCTTGGCACTGATTGCCAGCACTGGCATAACCATAAATAGCCCCAACATGCGCAATACATACACAAAGGCTAAAGAAAATGAGGTGCGTAGTTCTGTGGAATTCAAAGGTAATCTAATCTGAAATAGTGGTGTTTGGGGCAGTGGTTAAAATGACGCAATAGTCTATCACAAATTGTATTTTTCCGAATAGCATAAAGCGTTTATTCACGTAATTTTTAACTATACCAAAAGATAATAGCGCTTAGCATAGAGCAAGTTAGAAGAGTGTGTAATACTTCTTCTTTTGCCGTCAAAACAAGTAGAAAATGGATAGAATTGAAGTAAGAGGTGCGCGCACCCATAATCTAAAAAACATCAATTTAGATATACCCAGAGATAAACTCACTGTCATCACTGGATTATCAGGTTCGGGTAAGTCTTCTTTAGCCTTTGATACTTTGTACGCAGAAGGGCAAAGGCGCTATGTTGAGTCTTTGTCGGCTTATGCTAGGCAGTTTTTATCTATGATGGAAAAGCCTGATGTAGACCATATTGAAGGTTTGTCACCAGCCATTTCTATTGAACAAAAATCTACTTCTCATAACCCACGTTCGACTGTGGGTACTATTACCGAAATTTACGATTACTTGCGTTTATTATATGCCCGAGTCGGCGAGCCAAGATGTCCAGACCATCATGTGCCCCTAGACGCTCAAACCATTAGTCAAATGGTAGACAGAGTATTAGAAATGCCGGCCGACACTAAGTTAATGTTGTTAGCGCCTGTGGTACAAGATCGTAAAGGCGAGCATGTTAAAACCTTAGAAAACTTAGCCGCTCAGGGCTTTATTCGTGCGCGTATAGATGGCAACGTGTGTGACTTGTCTGATCCCCCAGAATTAGATTTACATAAAAAACATACCATTGAAGTGGTGGTAGACCGCTTTAAAGTAAGAGAAGACCTAAAACTTAGATTGGCAGAGTCATTTGAAACCGCTTTAGGTTTATCCAGTGGAACCGCCAAAGTGGCCTTTATGGACGAGCCCAACAAAACCGAGTTGGTATTTTCTTCTAATTTTGCTTGCCCACATTGTGGTTATAGCATGGCCGAATTAGAGCCAAGATTGTTTTCATTTAATAACCCTGCAGGGGCTTGTCAAAGTTGTGATGGTTTAGGCACCAGACAATTTTTTGATCCAAGTCGCATTATTGCTAACCAAGAAATTAGCTTGTCTGGCGGCGCTATTCGCGGTTGGGATAAACGAAGTTATTATTATTTTCAGATGTTACAAGCCGTAGCTGAGCATTATAAATTTGATCTCACTGTGCCTTTTGCTGAGTTAGACGATAAAGCCAAAGAGATCATCTTGTATGGCAGTAAAGGTACCTCATTAAAATTTAAATATATTAATGATCGTGGCGACATCATGGAGCGCAAGCACCCCTTTGAGGGCATAATTCCAAATATGGAACGCCGCTATAAAGAAACCGAATCTAACGCGGTACGCGACGAGCTAGCTAAATATTTAAGTCAGCAACACTGTGCCAGCTGCTCTGGTAGTCGCCTAAGGTTAGAAGCCAGAAATGTATTTATTGGTGAAACCCCACTTAACGTCATCACAGATATGTCGATTGCTGATGCCTTGGAGTTTTTTGCTAATTTAAAGCTCACAGGTAAAAGAGAAAAAATTGCTGAAAAAATCTTTAAAGAAATCAACGACAGGTTGAGCTTTTTAGTGAATGTAGGTTTGAATTACTTATCTCTATCCCGTAGCGCCGATACGTTATCGGGCGGTGAAGCTCAACGCATCCGTTTAGCTAGCCAAATAGGAGCTGGGCTAGTAGGAGTCATGTATGTGTTAGATGAGCCTTCGATTGGTCTACACCAAAGAGATAACGAAAGGTTGTTAAAAACCTTGATTCATTTACGTGACTTGGGCAATACAGTATTAGTGGTAGAGCACGATGAAGATGCCATAAGAGCGGCTGACTTTGTGTTAGATATTGGCCCTGGTGCTGGGGTGCATGGCGGTGAAGTGGTGGCCCAAGGCACCATTGAAGATATTAAAAAGAGTGAACACTCTATTACCGGTAAATACCTATCCGGACGAGAAAAAATAGCAGTGCCGGCTAAGCGCACGCCTATAAACCAAGAAAAGTGGATTGAATTAATTGGCGCCACTGGCAACAATTTACAAAATGTGACCTTTAAAGCGCCAGTAGGGCTAATGACCTGCGTGACAGGCGTTTCTGGTTCGGGTAAGTCAACCTTAATTAATGATACTTTTTATCGCATCGCCCACAGAGAACTTAACAATGCCACTACAGGTGAGCCTGCGCCTTATCAATCGATTTCGGGTTTAGAGTTTATGGATAAGGTGGTGGATATAGATCAAAGCCCTATAGGTCGTACTCCACGCTCTAATCCTGCTACTTACGCGGGTATTTTTACCCCAGTAAGAGAACTATTTGCCGGCACCCAAGAAGCCCGTTCACGTGGATATAAGCCAGGCCGATTTAGTTTTAATGTAAAAGGTGGACGCTGTGAAGCTTGTCAGGGTGACGGGGTGATTAAGGTGGAAATGCATTTCTTACCAGACGTTTATGTGCCTTGTGATATTTGTAAAGGCAAAAGGTACAATCGCGAAACGCTGGAAATTCAATACAAAGGTTTAAATATTCACCAAGTATTAGAAATGACAGTAGAAGAAGCCCGCCCCTTTTTTGATGTCATACCTGCCATTGCCCGTAAGTTACAAACCTTAATGGATGTGGGCTTGTCTTATGTGCGTTTGGGGCAAGCGGCTACTACCTTATCGGGCGGTGAAGCCCAAAGGGTGAAATTGGCCAAAGAATTGTCGAAGCGCGATACCGGCCAAACTTTGTATATATTAGATGAGCCTACTACTGGTTTACATTTTCACGATATCAAACAGTTGTTAGAAGTACTGCACAGATTACGTGATCATGGCAACACAGTAGTAGTGATTGAGCACAACTTAGATGTCATAAAAACCGCTGATTGGGTGGTAGATTTAGGCCCAGAAGGTGGGTCTGGTGGTGGACAAATTATTGCACAGGGTACCCCCGAAGAGATTTGTAAGGTAGCAGAATCACATACCGCAAGATTCCTTAAACCTTTACTCAAACAATAGAGAATTATCGTTTATGTTCAGTGAAGAATTTAATGTTAGGTTTTACGAAACCGATGCTTTAGCCCATGTGAGCAACACTGTTTTAGTTGGTTGGTTTGAAGCTGGCCGCGAACCTATTTTTAAAATATTTAATCCAGAATTAGATTTACAAAATTGGCCGCTAATTTTGGCTAGTTATAAAGTGGATTTTTTGCAGCAAATTTTTTATGGCAAAAAGGTGCAAATAAAAACTTATATAGGTCGTATAGGAAATAGCTCTTTTGATGTTTATCAGGAGCTCTGGCAAGACCAACAAAAGTGCGCCACTGGCACTACTACTATGGTGCACTTTGATTACCAAACACAAAAAGCTGTGGCTATTAGCGAGCAAGTGAAAAAGGTTTTACAGGATCACCTTTTTACCAACTAAGTGTATCTAATTAAGACGCTAAGTCTTAGACCTTAAATTGTTGGGTGATCCCTTCTAAATGTTTGGCTAATTGTGCAAGTTCGGCACTGACCGAGGCGAGTTTTTGTGAACTGGCTGCGGTTTCTACCGTTTTATGATGAATTTCATCCACATTGCTACTAATGGATTTTGCCACTGTTTGTTGTTCACCCGTGGCTAAAGCTATTTGGTCATTCATGCTAGTAATGCGGTTAATAGTATCGTTAATGACAGCCAAAGATGCCCCTGCTTTATTAGCGGTTTCTACACTTGAACTGGCTTGTTCTGTGCCTTTAGCCATCACACTTACCGCAGAGCGTGCAGCGCCTTGTAATTGTTCTATGGTTTTTTGAATTTCTTCGGTTGATTGTTGAGTACGGGATGCCAAGGTACGTACTTCGTCAGCTACTACTGCAAATCCTCGGCCTTGTTCGCCGGCTCTGGCTGCTTCAATGGCGGCATTTAACGCCAGCAAATTAGTTTGTTCAGCAATTCCTTTAATCACATCTAATACCACGCCCACTTGGTTAGAATCTGATTCTAATTTGCTAATAACTTCGGCAGTATCACTTACATTGGCTGCTAACTCTTGAATACTTTGCACTGTATGATTTACCACAGCTTGCCCATCATCGGCTGCACTAGATGCATCGCCCGCAGCGGTGGCGGCTTCTGCAGCACTTTCTGCTACGGCAATTACACTAGTAGACATATCGTCAACCGCAGTTTTGGCTTGGCCGGCAGAACGCTGTTGAATATCAATGGTTTTATTGGTGTCTTCGGTTAACTGGTTTAGGTTTTGGGCCAATTCTGATAAAGGCAAAGATGCATTCACTATGTCTTTTACAACGCCTTGCAGTTTTTCCATAAACTGATTAAACCAATGCACCAAATCGCCAATCTCGTCTTGGCTGTTTGATTGGATCCTAACGGTTAAGTCGCCGTCTTCTTGGGCAATATCTTTTAACGATTCTACTACTTTAACTATGCTGCCTTTAATTCCAGTGACTATAGGAATGGCAGTGGCAAATAATAAAAAGATAGTGAAGACCGCCATAAAGCCACCTATGACCACAGTGTACTGACCATTGTCGCTGGCTTCATTTATATCGGCTTGAAATGCACTAATGCGGTTTTCTTTAAATTGTCTAAGCGCGCTAAACGCATCATCGTAGTGCTCATTCATTTTTACTGAAAGCTCACCAAGTTTAGAAAAATCGGCAGTACCATCTATCATGGACTGAGAGACATCAAAAGCCAGCGCATAATAATCTTCGAAAGAGCGAATAATACTTTTCACTTCTGAGTTAAACTTTGGTGCTTTGTTGCTAATTTGAGCTAACAGTGTAAGGGTACTTTCAGCGTGTTGTTTGGCTAATTCAAGAGCTTCATCGTCACCAGTGGTGACTGCGCTGCTTAGGGTTTCTTTTACTTTTTCCATAGTAACCAAAGCATTTTGTGAATAATCCAGAGCTGGATATTGCACTGCTATAACGTTGTCTAAAATATCGACATTTTTTAATGCAGTGGCAGTGGTAATGGCCAAATACAGCAAAAAACCAACAGTGCCAATAATAGGAATTAAGAACAGTTTTTTGGCAATGCTCATCTTATTCAGAAAATTCATGTGGTTACCTTAAATCTCAGCTGAAACGCGAGTAGGTTCAAGTACGTACTTTTATGTTAGTCGACCTGTAGCATTTGACCAAAGCTAGACATTAATTTTGCTGGGAATTGACTAAAGTTAACCTTCGTAAGGACTAACTTTAATACCTGTTAGTGAGTAACCAACAGTTGCAATATCGCCTTTCCAGCCTTGAGTTGATAATTTCCCTGTCACCCATACTGCGTCATTTAAGTTATCTATCGGCACTGGGCTAGAAAACTTCACATGAACAATTTGATTAGCAGGTGGAGGAGGGACATGAATACAAGCACCAAAATAAGGCACGAGTAAAAATTCGCTGGTGGTTTGGTTGTCACCTTCTAATGGCACAACAAAGCCCGGGATTTTGACTAACTTGCCGTTTAAGCTGTTTACCACAGGGGCATCTAATCCCATTTGCGTCATGCTGCCATCGTGATTAAGCGGGGCATCAGGAATTTGATAGTCTTTTGGTACCATATCTTCCCAAAACAATTCCAGTGGCGGGTTGGCATTCACCGAAAAGCTTAATAATAAAAACACCATAAAATAGCTTTTAAAAAGAATATTCATAAGTCATTGCTGCCTGCTTAAGGAGTGTAAAGATATTGTTAGGTTAGGCCTTACTTTAGCCTATCTTAGCTGTTTAGTTTGAGGGAAAGAATGTGGGCAATAATAAAAAGTGCAAGGACCTAGCAGCCCTTGCACTTAAAATAATAATAACAATTAAAAAGCTGGCTTTTCGTCGGCTTCTTCGTACAGCTTAACACTAAGTAATAACTCGTCTTTTGCCGCTTGAGCGTCGCCCCATCCGTCAATTTTAACCCATTTATTTGGCTCTAAGTCTTTGTAATGCTCAAAGAAATGCTGAATTTGTTGTTTAGTTAATTCAGGGATTTGATCAATATCAGTAATGCCACGGTAAATGGTAGATAACTTGTCTACAGGCACGGCAAGAATTTTAGCGTCTGTACCAGATTCGTCAGTCATTTTTAACACGCCAACAGGTCGGCAACGAATTACTGAGCCGGCAAGTAAAGGAAAAGGCGTAATAACTAACACATCAGCTGGATCACCGTCTTCAGATAAAGTATGCGGGACATATCCGTAGTTAGTGGGGTAATGCATGCAAGTCGCCATAAAGCGATCAACAAAAATAGCCCCTGACTCTTTATCGACTTCGTATTTTACCGGATCCGAGTGAGCAGGAATTTCAATAATGACGTTAATTTCTTCTGGTAAGTTTTTACCAGCTGGCACAGCGTTAAGGCTCATAGTATTACCTAAGTTAGTTAATTTTTAATAGCCAGATTATAGAGCTTAGGGAGGCAAGATGAAACTCACTAAAGGGATTAAAATGCCGCTTTGGCAGAATTATTGATTAAAACTTGAACTAAACCTAAATAACTCGTTATAGTTGCTACGACAATGTTAATAAATTGTAAATAAAACAATAAAGTAGCCAAGTACTCATGAATGAAGTAGGCGATGAGAGATTGGCTAAGAAGTAAAACAACTGCTGCTAATTTCGCTATAAAAGTGAAGATTAATTGCACTTTTGTTTATTCCTTACACTAACTCTGGGGATCTTATGACTGATTTATTCTACTTACCTCCTATCTTAGGATTGGCTGGTTTATTCTGTGCTTTTATCATTTATTTTATTATTAAAAAATCGCCCGTCACCAATCCTGAGGTGCGCAAAATAGGCGATGCCATTCACACTGGTGCTATGGTCTTTATGCATCGCGAATATAAAATGTTATTTATATTTGCTTTAGTAGTGGGTATAGCCTTGTATTTTTCTTTAGGGAAGTACACTACCTTAGCTTTTGTTGCAGGGGCAATTTGCTCGGCTTTTGCCGGTTACATGGGCATGTTTACTGCAACTAAAGCTAATGTGCGCACCACTCAATCTGCCCATGATGAAGGTCCTGCTGCTGCCTTAACCATCGCCTTTATGGGTGGCTCGGTTATGGGGCTATGTGTAGCTTCGATGGGGCTATTAGGCTTAGGCTCATTATATTGGTTCTTTGGTGGCGACCCAGCTACCGCACACGTTATCCACGGTTTTGGCATGGGGGCATCTATAGTGGCGCTGTTTTCTCGTGTGGGTGGCGGTATTTTTACTAAAAGTGCAGATGTAGGCGCAGATTTAGTCGGAAAAATTGAAGCGGGTATTCCAGAAGACGATCCCCGTAATCCAGGTGTGATTGCCGATAATGTGGGTGACAACGTGGGTGATGTTGCTGGCATGGGTTCAGATATCTTTGAATCTTATTGCGGCTCTATGATAGCGACCATTGCTATTGCTTCTACTATGGCCATAGGCATTTTAGGTAGTCGTGAAGCATTAATGTTTTTACCTTTGGCATTAGCCTCAACCGGATTGTTGTGCTCTGTGGCGGGTATAGTACTAGTAAAACTCATGTCGGCCAGCAAACCTGAAGTGGCACTGCGTGCTGGTACTATGTCGGCAGCCGTAATCTTTATTGCTGCAGCCTATTTTGTTATTACTCAACTAGGGGTGAATACCCAAGTGTGGTGGGCTGTTGTATCTGGTGCGGTAGGGGGCATTATTATTGGTTTAGTCACTGAATATTATACGGCTTCCACCCCAGTGAGAAAAATTGCTGAATCTGGTGAAACAGGACCTGCTACTGTGATGATCACTGGTTTGTCTGTAGGTATGCAATCTGTGGTTGTGCCGGTTTTAACTATATGTGCGATTATCTATGCCTCAACCCAACTTTCTGGCCTATACGGGGTGGGAATCGCCGCTGTGGGTATGCTAGCCACTGTGGGTATTACTATGGCCATAGATGCTTATGGACCAGTAGCCGACAATGCTGGGGGGATTGCTGAAATGGCAGGCTTAGGTGAAGAAACCCGTGCCATCACTGATTCACTAGACGAATTAGGCAATACCACAGCCGCTATAGGTAAAGGCTTTGCAATAGGGGCTGCAGCCTTAGCCGCCCTTGCTATTATTGCCGCATTTATTGAAACCTTAGTTGCTAAGTACCCTGGCTTTAGCCTGAATTTGGGCAACCCATTAGTTTTAATTGGTTTGTTTATTGGGGGCTTATTACCCTTTTTAATTGCGTCTATCACTATGACGGCAGTAGGGGATGCAGCCTTTGAGATGATCCAAGAAATTCGTCGTCAATTTAAGGAAATTGCCGGTTTAATGGAAGGAACGGCCGAACCTGACACGGCACGATGTGTGGATATTGCCACCCAAGCAGCGTTGAAAAAAATGATTTTACCTGGGGTAATAGCGGTAGGTGTTCCGCCTTTAGTGGGCTTTGGTTTAGGGGCTTATGCACTTGGCGGTATGTTAGGTGGCGCGCTGTTAGGCTGTGTGTTACTGGCCTTAATGATGGCCAATGCTGGTGGCGCATGGGACAATGCTAAAAAACACGTAGAAAAAGGTAACTTAGGTGGCAAAGGCTCTGCAGTGCATGCGGCTGTGGTGGTGGGGGATACAGTAGGTGACCCCTTTAAAGATACATCTGGGCCTTCTATGAATATATTAATTAATGTGATGGCAATAGTGAGCTTAGTTATCGCTCCGCTGTTGTAAAACTAATTCAGCCCTAAACTCAAGGTAGTTTAGGGCTGACTTTTACAGCTGGTTTAGGCTTTTTTGGTGTAGCTTAAACAGGCTTCTACTTCTTCTTTTGAGCCAATTAATACTGGCACTCTTTGATGAATTTCAGTTGGCATGACTTCCATGATACGGCCATTACCTGTGTCAGCCAGCCCACCTGCTTGCTCAACTAAAAACGCCATAGGATTTGCTTCATATAACAAACGTAACTTACCGGCCTTGCTAGGATCACGTTTGTCATAAGGGTACATAAAAATACCACCTCGACATAAAACTCTGTGAATATCTCCTACCATGGCTGCCACCCAACGCATGTTGTAATCTTTTTTACGTGGTCCTTCGGTACCAGCTAACAAATCATTAATGTAGTTTTTGATAGGTGGTTCCCAATGACGTTGGTTAGACGCATTGATAGAAAACTCGGCGGTTTGCTCTGGCACTTTGATATTAGGGGTGGTGACTAAGAATCCACCATGGGTTTTATCTAAAGTATAAAGGTGAGTACCGCGACCTGTGGTTAAGGCTAACATCGCTGAGGGACCATATAACACATAACCCGCAGCCACAATTTGGGTACCTGGTTGCAAAAATGCCGATGGATCGTTTGGCTCCATCCATTGAGGGGCATGAGTAATAGAAAAAATGGTACCTATTAAGCTGTTTATGTCGGTATTAGAAGAGCCATCTAGGGGATCAAAACTGACTAAGTATTTGCCATCAGGGTTGCAAGGAACTACATCGTCTTCTTCTTCAGAAGAGATGGCTTTTACATACCCAGACTCACTTAAAATATCTTTTAAAATTTGATTGGAAATCACATCCAATTTTTTTTGTCTTTCCCCTTGAACATTGTCACTCAGGGTAGAACCTAACACCCCAGCTAACGCACCTTGGCTAACCCTAAAAGAAATTTCCTTGCAGCCTGCTAACAATGTTCTAAGCAGCAGGATCAGTTCCATAGGCGCGCCATCTTCTTGCAATTGGGAGTTGAGTCTTTTCATTTTTGCTATCTACCTTGTGATGAAAGAGGGGTGCTGACATAAATCAACACTATTTTTATCCTGTTTGTTTTATGCTCAATAATTGTACCTAGAAAAAACAAGAAACTCAGTATACAAAATGCATTCTTTATAACCAATTGATTATCTCGTGTCAGTTAACCTATACAAAGCGTATTTTTTTACATTGTTAATTGGGTTCACTCACACTGTTCTGGTAATCTACTGCCCTTAATATTTTTCATCGGCAATCTATGCATCTACATATTTTAGGTATTTGTGGCACCTTTATGGGCGGCATCGCGGCTATAGCCAAAGAATTAGGACACAAAGTAACAGGCTCTGATAACAATGTTTATCCTCCTATGAGCACACAATTAGCCGCGTTAGGTATTGAATTGTTTGAAGGTTACGATACCAGTCAATTCGAACCTGAACCTGACATTGTGGTAATAGGCAATGCCTTATCGCGCGGAAACCCTGCAGTTGAGTATGTGTTAGACCGAAACTTAGCTTATACCAGCGGCCCGCAGTGGTTACTCGAAAACGTGTTAAAAGATCGTTGGGTGGTGGCAGTCTCTGGTACCCATGGTAAAACCTCTACTTCTAGTATGTTGGCATGGATTTTAGAGTCTGCAGGCTTAAAACCCGGATTTTTAATTGGCGGAATTCCACAAAATTTTGAGGTGTCGGCGCGCTTAGGCGAAAGCCCATTTTTTGTAATTGAAGCAGATGAATACGATAGTGCCTTTTTTGATAAGCGCTCTAAATTTGTTCATTATCGGCCACGTACTTTAGTTATCAATAATTTAGAATTTGATCACGCAGATATTTTTGACGATATAGCCGACATTCAAAAACAGTTTCATCACTTGTTGCGTATGGTACCCAATAATGGCTTAGTGTTACTGCCAAAACAGGATAACAACCTGTTGCCTGTATTAGATATGGGATGTTGGACGCCAGTGCAATTTAGTGGCTCAGATTGGCAAATTCAACAAGCCAATCCAGCTACCAGTGAATTTGAAGTAGCATTTAAAGGTCAGGTGAAGGGCCAAGTTAAATGGGATTTAATAGGCCAGCACAATGCTAACAATGCCTTGATGGCCATTGCCGCAGCGCAACATTGTGGGGTAAAGCCCGAACTCGCCATTTCTACATTAGCCGATTATGTCAATGTAAAACGCCGCATGGAAATCAAAGCCCAAATAAACAACATTACTATTTATGATGATTTTGCTCATCATCCAACTGCCATAAAAACCACTATAGACGGGCTTAGAGCTAAGATTACTGAAGGACGTATTTTAGCTGTGCTAGAGCCTCGCTCAAACACTATGAAAATGGGAGTGCACAAAAAACAGCTGGCCGCAGCTTGGGCGCAGGCCGATCAAGTGTTTATTTTAGAACCAACAAATTTAAGCTGGTCAATGCAGTCACTATTGACAGACAGTCAAGTCACCGCCATTTTGTACAAAGATCTTGAGCAATTGACTCAATCTATTGTGGCTTATGCCAAGCCAGCAGATCATATAGTGGTGATGAGCAATGGCAGTTTTGGTGGTATACACAATTTATTAATCGAACAATTATCTAAAAATTTAAATAAAGGTTAACAATATGAAGTTATCAAGATTACTAATTGGCGCAGTTGCGGCTGTAATGAGCTTTCAAGCTTTCAGCTGGGGACAAACCGGGCATAGAGTAACAGGGGCTATCGCAGAGCAATACTTAAGTCCAGCGGCATTAAAAGCAATAAGTCAATTGTTACCTTATGAAGACTTAGCCGAAGCCTCAACTTTTGCTGACGAAATGCGCTCAAGTCCGGGAGAGTTTTGGCAAAAAACCACAGTGCCTTGGCATTGGGTTACAGTTCCTGAAGGAAAGACTTATGCACAAGTTGGCGCTCCTGAAGAAGGTGATGCTTATAGTGGTTTAGCCTACTTTACAAAACAATTGACGGATCCAGCCAGTAGCCGCGAACAAAAACAAGTGGCCCTAAAGTTTATTGTGCACATTATCGGAGACTTACATCAACCTATGCATGCTGGTAATGGCAAAGATAGAGGCGGCAACCAGGTGAAAGTGTCGTGGTTTTGGGAAGACTCAAATTTACACAGAGTGTGGGATACCGGCATGATAGACGGCGAAAATTTGTCTTATACAGAATTTACCGCCAAATTAAGCCGAAAAATTACCCCTGAGCAAGCTAAAGCATGGATGGAAACCGATCCTAATGTGTGGATTGCTGAAAGTATTAAAATTCGCGACCAAGTTTATCCAAAAAGCGAAAAGTTAAATTATGAATATTTGTTTAACCATTTACCAATAGTGAAACAGCGCTTGCAAATGGCTGGTGTGCGAGTAGCGGCGTATCTAAACACTTTGTTTAAATAAGTTAAGCTGTGTTTTGCTTGGGCGGTTTGGCATAAATGCAGCTGGCTTGGCAAATTAAGGTTCAAAAAAGGCACACTTAGGTGTGCCTTTTTAATGGTTTAAACAAAAAGTAAAAACTAATCTTTATACATGAAACGGACGACTTAGCTTATGTACAGCGTCTATAAAGACCTTGGCATTTTCAGGCGGTACATCTAAATGAATGCCATGGCCTAAATTAAACACATGGCCGTTGCCTTTGCCAAAACCTTCTAAAATCAACTGAACTTCTTGTTCAATTCTATGGGCAGGTGCATATAACATTGAAGGATCCATATTACCTTGCAACGCGACTTTGTCACCAATACGAGCTTTAGCGTCGGCCATATCTACTGTCCAATCTAGTCCTACTGCATCGCAGCCTGTCGCAGCAATAGACTCTAACCATAGACCGGCATTTTTGGTAAACAGGGTAACGGGTACTTTGCGCCCGTCATTTTCACGGGTTAACCCATCTACAATTTTGTGCATATATTGCAAAGAAAATTCGCGATAATCTCGACCCGATAACACCCCACCCCAAGTATCAAATACCATAACAGACTGCGCACCCGCAGCTATTTGGGCGTTTAGGTATAAAATCACTGAATCGGCCAGTTTATCTAATAATAAGTGCAGGGCTTGTGGTTCACTAAATGCCATTTTTTTGATTTTAGTAAAGGCTTTGCTGGAACCGCCTTCAATCATATAAGTGGCTAAAGTCCATGGACTGCCAGAAAACCCAATTAAAGGCACTTGCCCTTTAAGGTTTTTACGAATAGTGCGTACTGCATTCATGACATATTGCAGTTCGACTTCTGGATCTAATTCTGGCAGCTTTTGAATATCAGCCATACAGCTCAAAGGGCGTTCAAATTTAGGCCCTTCACCTGCTTCAAAATATAAGCCTAAGCCCATAGCATCTGGAATAGTTAAAATGTCAGAAAATAGAATGGCGGCATCTAAGTCAAAACGGCGAAGCGGTTGTAAGGTCACTTCACAAGCCAGTTCAGCATTTTTGCACAATGACATAAAATCCCCTGCTTCTGCACGGGTGGCTTTATATTCTGGTAAATAACGGCCTGCTTGGCGCATCATCCAGACAGGTGTAGTGTCGACGGGTTGACGTAATAAGGCTCGTAAATATCGATCGTTTTGCAAAGTTTGCATGGTTTTCCTCAATCCGAAACGCGTGTAGCAGAGTAATAGGCCAGTAAGCGCAAAAAAGGCAGTATTGTAGCGACTTTATAGCCTGAAAAAAGGATAAAATGGTATTTACCCGACAAAAACTTGCAATCTTGCGGTTTTCTCTGCTATAACATTGCTGCGAAAGCAAAATAATAATAAAGAACTCGTTTACGAGTCCAAAGACGCTAAAATATTCGAACCCCACTTCTTGTGGGGTTTTTTATGCGCTTAAGCTTATGTTAACTTGGGTTTGTGGGGATAGGCTGCTGAAGTTGAATTTCTTTTAAACTGTGTTCAATAAGCTGCCCAGCAATAGATAACTTAGGCGGGGTATTAGGTAATTCATCTATTGAGTACCAATTTGCTTCGAGAATTTCTTTACCATCCACTTGAATTTCACCCTGATCATAATCCGCTAAAAAGCCCACCATTAACGAATGGGGAAAGGGCCAAGGTTGGCTAGAAAAATAACGCAGATTTTTAATTCTAATAGACACTTCTTCAAACACTTCTCTATGAACTGCTTGTTCTAGGGTTTCACCACTCTCAACAAATCCAGCTAAGACTGAATACATGTTACGACTTTGCTGAGGTTTGCCCTGAGCTAACAAAATGCGTTTGTCGCGCTTTATTGCGACTATTATGCAAGGGGAAATTCTTGGGTAGCATCTGTGCGTGCAACGCGAGCATTGCATGGCCATTTCCCAATCTATTTGTTGCATTTTACAACCACATTGCCCGCAAAAACGGTGGGTACGCATAAATAATGTTATTTGCCAGGCTCGCGCTGCAATGCCAAAAAAGTCTGTATGACTTTGGGCTAATAATGAACGCATGCTTATTAATACTAATTGATCGTGATCTATGGTTTCGTTGCCCATGTCGATTAAATAACAAGGCAAATCTTGGTGTTGGCCAATTTTTACTACCTGTTCTTGATAAGCATGGGCGAAGTCTAGTTCTGCCCATGAGCAAATCATGGGTTCGTCATTGTCATTTGTTTGGATGATCTTGTCGCCGATAAACACTAGCCATATGGCTTGAGTGTCTGCTGTTAAGGATACATTTATCTCAATCATTCAGTTACCTAGCAATTTTTATATAAATTAGCACAGAGTGAATAGGTCAGAGTAGTTTTCTTGTTGAGAGTTGCAGAATATTTGGCCTAACTAATCCAGCAAGCCTGAGCTAAATGTACGCAATAAATAAATTTTAATGTTATCCTTTAGACCTAGATTTTAAAGGATATTAAGTGACCAGTTCAGAGCAGATGAATAAGCAAAATCAAGTGTACAAAGCCAGACAATTTTGCGAAAACAAAGGTGCAAGGTTTACCTTATTAAGAGAGAAGGTTTATGCATTGTTGTTAGAACAACAAGGTGCTGTGGGTGCCTATGAACTTTTAGACACTCTAAAACTCACAGAAGCCAATGCTAAGCCTGCTACTGTTTACCGCACTTTAGACTTTTTGCTTGAGTTTGGACTGATCCATAAAATTGAATCTACTAATGCTTTTGTAGCTTGTCATCACTTTGATTGTAATCACCCGGTGCAATTTTTGATCTGTGACAGCTGTGGCGACGTACAAGAAATACAGTCAGAAGGTTTAAAAGAAACCTTAGACAGCCAAGCCTTATCTGTTGGATTTAATGTTGATAAGCAAACTATAGAAGCTCACGGTGTTTGTGCGGTCTGTCAATAAGTCATCTAAACCAAGGAATAAAAAAAACAATGAATGCAGAGTTTATCAACCCTTTTATCGCGGCTTTAATTAATGTTCTACAAACCATGGCGCAAACTGAGCTGGTGCCTGGCAAACCAAAGAAAAAAAACGATGATCAAGCCATGGGTGATATTTCTGGATTAATTGGTATGGTTGGCGACAATATTCAAGGCTCTATGTCTATCTCTTTTGAAGAAGGTTTAGCCTTAGAAATCATGCATAAAATGCTTGGAGAGCGTCACGACACTATTGATGCAGAAGTAAAAGACATGGTAGGTGAGCTAACCAATATGATTTGTGGTGGCGCCAAAAACGATTTAGACAAAAAGGGGTTTAATTTTGGTATGGCCACGCCTATGGTGGTATCAGGTAAAAATCATACTGTAGACCATCAGGTAGACGGTAAAAAAATGGTGATGCCTTTTTCACACGCTTCTGGGCAACTATATTTAGAAATGTGTTTTAACAAATAGCCAAATAATATTTCTATGTGGAAACAGCAATCCATAACATTAACGCCTAAGAGTAGGGGTTACCATTTAGTTACACAGGAAATATTATCTCAACTGCATGAGATTCAATCATTTAAGGTAGGGCTTTTACATTTATTTATTCAGCATACTAGTGCTAGCTTAACCATAAATGAAAATGCCGACCCAACAGTTCGTCAAGATCTAGAATCTCATATCAATTATTTGGTACCTGAAAACCAACCCTATTATTTACATAACTATGAAGGCGCAGATGATATGCCTGCGCATATTAAAGCAAGTTTGTTAGGAAACAGCCTGACTATTCCTATTGTGCAAGGTAAGTTGGGATTAGGAACTTGGCAAGGTATTATACTGGGTGAGCATAGGTTAAGAGCGGGAAATCGTAGGATTTTAGCTACCCTTACAGGTGACTAAAATAATTTAAATAAAATGATTGCTTTACCTGTTTTTCTCTATATTATCCGCAAAAATTCACTATGACCTTTAAGGATTGACTGAAATGAATAAAAAAATGCTACTAAGTGCGGCAGTGGTTACGGCTTTAGCCAGTATCACCCCAGCACAAGCGCAAGACAAAGAGTACGACAAATGGGTTGCGGGTTCTGTCGAATATTATTCAACTGATTCAGCAGAGCGTGGAAGCCCTTTTTACTTAAATAATGGTTCTGGCTTTGGTGTTGAAGCCGGAATTAAACTTACGCCATTTTGGGGTGCAAGACTTGAGCTATCGCATTTAGATATCAATGCACTTCCAGACAGCATATCGACTAATCGTGTTGGTGTAGATGCGATGTACTTTATGTCTGACGATTCTATGTACGTATTTGGCGGTGTAAAACATATTTCTATAGGCCAAAATAATATTATGGCCAATGTTGGTGTAGGCAAACACTGGAACGTAAGTGAGAGCTTTAAAGTTATTACTGAAATAGCCGGTTACCAAGAACTAAGTAACGACAATAATACTCATGTTGGCTTAAAACTTGGGTTGGCCTATGCCTTTGGCCAAAGCAAAGCGCCAGTGGTTAAAGCACCAGTAGATTCAGATAATGATGGTGTGTTTGATGCGCAAGATAATTGCCCAGCCACGCCTTTTGGCAGCAAAGTTGATGCTAGTGGTTGTTCTTTAGATGCGGATAACGATGGCGTGTTAAATAGCTTAGATAAGTGCCCGAATACACCAGCAGGCACCAAAGTTGGCGCCAAAGGTTGTAGTTTAGTGCTAGACACTGATCAAGATGGTGTATTAGATGATCAAGATCAATGCGCAGATACGCCAATGACAGATAAAGTAGACGCCAATGGATGCAGTGTGTTTACTGAAAAATTAGTCTCTGTTGATTTGCAAGTAACCTTTGCTAACAACAGTGCTGAAATTCGCAACCCAGGCGACAGCCAATTCCAAGAGTTTGCTGATTTTATGGCGCGTTTCCCAGGCACAGATACTGTGATTGAAGGTCATGCTTCAGCACCTGGTGATGCAGACTATAACATGGCGTTATCGCTAAAAAGAGCCAATGCAGTTAAAGCCTTGTTGGTCAACACTTATGGTATAGACGCGGTGCGTTTAACCACTAAAGGATTTGGCGAAACTCAGTTGTTAGATCACTCTAATACCGCTGCAGCGCACAAGGTTAACCGTCGTATTACGGCAAAGGTTAGCGCCAGTAAAAGAGAAAAAGTTGCTAGATAATTGACCCATTATCGCCGCAAACTAAAAAGAGATGCTTAGGCATCTCTTTTTTTTGGTTAAATGATTGGGATAAAAATTAAGGTTAGTATTCGTCTGATATGGCTGGGCCAGCATAATTATCAAATCGAGAGAATTGCCCTTGGAAAGTTAATCTTGAGGTGCCAATTGGACCATTCCTTTGTTTACCTATAATAATTTCAGCCACACCTTGGTCGGTACTTTGTTCGTTATAAACTTCATCTCGATAGATAAACATGATCAAATCAGCATCTTGCTCAATTGAACCTGATTCACGTAAATCTGAGTTAATTGGGCGTTTGTCACTACGTTGCTCTAGACCACGGTTTAACTGCGAAAGGGCAACTACAGGAACTTCTAGCTCCTTGGCTAAAGATTTTAATGAACGAGAGATTTCAGCAATTTCTAAGGTACGGTTATCACTTAAACCCGGTACTTGCATAAGTTGCAAATAATCGATCATGATTAAGCTGATACCACCTCTGTCGCGGGCTAATTTGCGAGCTCGAGTTCGTACTTCCATGGGGGTTAAGCCAGATGAATCATCAATAAACAAGTTATCTTTGTCTTTTAACATGGCCATAGTGTTAGACATTCTGGCCCAGTCTTCGTCATCTAGTTGGGCAGTACGTATTTTAGTTTGATCAACCCGACTTAATGAAGCCAACATCCTCATCATGATTTGTTCGGCCGGCATCTCTAAACTAAACACCAATACCGGCTTTTCTTCCAGTAACATGGCGTTTTCACACAAGTTCATAGCAAAAGTGGTTTTACCCATTGAGGGTCTGGCCGCCACTATAATCAGGTCTGAAGGTTGTAAGCCACTGGTTTTTTTATCTAAATCGGTATATCCGGTAGACACACCTGTCACTTCTTTATTGCTTTTAACTAATTCTTCTAGGCGATCTATGGTTTTAGTTAAGACATTTTCGACGTTTTTTGGGCCTTCGTCTTTACCTGTGCGTTTTTCTGCAATTTCAAAGACTTTGCTTTCGGCCATATCCAAAATTTCACCGCTGTTGCGGCCTTCTGGATTGTAACCTGTGTCGGCAATTTCATGTGCTACGCCAATCAGTTCACGGGTTACAGCGCGTTCTTTTATAATTTGTGCATAAGCAGTTACGTTGGCGGCACTTGGGGTGTTTTTGGCTAATTCGCCTAAGTAGGCAAAGCCGCCAGCTTCTTCTAGCTCATCCATGTTTTCTAAGTTTTCAGAAACAGTGATGAGATCTATAGGTTGGTTTTGCGCTAATAAACGTACAATTGCACGATAAATAACTTGATGAGAACGGTTGTAAAAATCTTCTTCAACAACAATTTCTGCGACTTTGTCCCAAGAGTCTGGGGCAATCAACATGCTGCCCAATACCGATTGCTCAGCTTCAATAGAGTGAGGCGGTATCTTTAGTTTGTCGACTTTGGTGTCAGCTTTTTTGGGTTGTTGGGCTTTAACAGGCATCGATTTTTTCAGCTCAAATTTGGCCGAGTAGTATGCGCTAAATTAGACAACAAAGTAAACCTCGTGAGACAAATTTTAATGATCAAGATGCGCAGAAATAACCTGCATAAATTGTTCACCATAGCGCCTTAATTTAGTTTGGCCTACACCGTGAATGTCTAATAATTCTAAGTCTGTTTGAGGGCATTTGTCGGCCATGTCCGCTAAGGTCGCATCGCTAAACACCACAAAAGGAGGCACATCGTCTTGTTCAGCAATGGCTTTACGTAAATGTTTGAGTTTGGCAAATAACGCTCGATCATAGTTCTGCGGAGCCAGCGGTGATTTTTTACCTAAATCTAAACTTAACCTTGGCACAGCTAATTGTAATCTTTGTACATTCTGTAGCAGGGGGCGAGCCGCTTCTGTAAGTTTTAATACCGCATTTTGACTAATATCAACCCGCAAAAATCCTCGGTGGATCAACTGGTTAATTAAGTTATGCCAATAGGCATCAGACTTATCTTTGCCTATGCCAAAGGTGGAGAGTTTATCCTGACCTAACTCTACTATGCGTTTAAGCTGCTTACCCCTTAAAACATCTATCAGGTATTGGCTAGACACCTTTTGTTTAAGTCTAAACACACAAGATAAAACCTTTTGCGCGTCTTCGGTGCCATCAAAGGCTTTGGGGGGATCAAGACAAATATCACAATTGCCACAATGACCAGCCGAATACTCGGCAAAATAATTCAATAAAATTTGACGACGACAGGTTTGTGCTTCGCCAAAGGCTTCCATAGCAGCAAATTTTTGTAGTTCTACTGTATTGCGCTCTGGATTTTCTCCGGTAGAAATCCACTGGCGTATGCGCGCTGCGTCTTTTTCGTCAAATAACAATAAAGCCTCGGCTGGCATGCCATCACGTCCGGCACGGCCAATTTCTTGATAGTAAGATTCTATGCTGCGTGGTAAATCAAAATGCACTACAAATCGCACATTAGACTTATCTATGCCCATGCCAAACGCCACAGTGGCAACTATTATGTCGATTTTATCTTGAATAAAATCCCGTTGAATTTTATCGCGTATGGGGCCTTCAAGACCGGCATGATAGCCAGCACAATTAATTCCGCTTTTCGCCAGAGATAGACTGAGCTCATCAACTTTTCTGCGACTATTACAATAAATTATGCCACTGCCATCTTGCTGTTTAACAAACTGAGTAACTTGCTCAGTTGCTTTATATTTAGTGACTTGGTTGTAGCGAATATTGGGGCGGTCAAAGCTGCCTTTATAAATGAAAGGTTGAGTTAAATTTAGTTGATGGCTGATATCTGCACGGGTGGCTAAGTCTGCAGTCGCAGTTAAGCCCATAATAGGCACATCTGCAAACTTGGCTTTTAATTGACCTAATAAGCGGTAATCTTTTCTAAAGTCGTGGCCCCAATGCGAAACACAGTGTGCTTCATCCACCGCAATCAAACTTAAATTGACATGTTGTAAGCGTTGAATAAAAGCCAATTGCATCAGGCGTTCAGGGGCAACATAAATCAATTTATAGCGGTTATCTTGTATGCCCTTATGTACCTCAAATAATTCTTGAGAAGATAATTGCGAATTAATAAAGGCTGCAGTTATTCCGTGAGCTGTTAGGGCATCGACTTGATCTTGCATAAGCGAAATCAGTGGGGATACCACTACAGTTAATCCAGGTAACAACAATGCAGGTATTTGATAGCACAAAGATTTGCCACCACCAGTTGGCATAAGTACTAACACATCCCTTTGCAGCATCACTTGAGCGATAACCTGATCTTGCCCGGCGCGAAATCGGTCATAGCCAAAAGTTTGCTTTAGTAGGGTTTTAGCTTGGTGCATAACAGGTACAATATGCTCAGGAATATCTGACAAGGGCAACTCAAAATTGGACGAAACAAAAGCGCTAGTTTACGCGTTTTACGCTTATTCTTCACTTGCTTAGCCACAAAAAAGTGTTCAAATACTACAACCAGTAATAAAAACTTAGAAGGATGCGTATGACTTCTGAAGAACTGCGTACTTTTGTGATTGATTTTTTTAATAGCAAAATGCCATTTAACCAATTGCTTGGCATGTCGGCTAGTTTGGTTGAGTCTGAGCAAGTCGCCATTCATCTGAATTGGAGCGACCAATTGATGGGCAACCCAGTGCATAAAATTTTGCATGGAGGGGTAACAGCTGCAGTTTTAGACACTGTAGGTAGTTTAGCCGCTTTGGTTTATGGCATTAATGGCTTAAGTGATGAGCAAAGTGTCGAGGATTTTTACCAGCAACTTCCTAATGGTGGCACCTTAGATATGCGAGTCGATTATTTACGTCCAGGTAAAGGGCAAGAGTTTATCGCTACAGCTAAAGTGATAAGAAGAGGGAAAAGAATTGCAGTGTGCCGCATGGAGTTACATAACGAACATAATCTTCACATAGCTACAGGTACAGGCAGTTATATTTTTTAACTTTTGGGCTAAATATTATTAGGTTAGTTATTCGCTTTATCAGGCATATAGTGCTTTATTAATAGTTAGCAAGCATTTGACCTTTATTTTAAATGTCATGTGGTTTTCTAACATTATTGTTTAGTGTTTGAATAGGTAACTACACAGGGACGAAATGACTAGCCTAAATCATCTAACTTTACTAATCATAGATCACAACGAAGTGAGCATTAATAGTTTGTGTGCGTTGTTTGCTGACAAGGTGAAAATCGAAATTGCACGAGACGGTAAAACGGCGCTGCAAAGCATAGTTTTAAAAGATATTGATTTTGTGCTTAGTGTTGTAAATTCTGCGATTATTTCTGGGCAAGAACTCTGCACCTTTGTTAAAGACAGCAAGCTTACCGCACATATCCCCATTATGTTTTTAGCGCCAAATGCCTCCTTAGATGAAGAAGAAGCCTGTTTGGCTATGGGGGCCATTGACTACATCAACAAAGATATACGGCCGCAAATTTTGTTATCTAGAGTTATGAACATAATGGGCATAGTGGCTCAGCAAAAACAACTCGCTCATGTGTCCTGTACCGATGGTTTAACGGGCTTGGCTAATCGTATGCAATTAGACACTATGTTAAACAAAGAGTGGTATGCCGCCGTTAGAGGCAATCATTCTATTGCCTTACTCCTTATAGATATTGATCATTTCAAACTATTTAATGATGAATTTGGGCACATAGAAGGTGACAAATGTCTAAAACAGATTGCCACTGTCATCGCTAGCTCTAGAAGAAGAGAGCGAGACTTTGCTGCAAGGTATGGCGGCGAAGAATTTGTATTGTTATTGCCTTTTACTGATCTAACTGGAGCTAAAAAAGTGGCCAATGAGTTATTAACTCAGGTACGAAACAAAGCGATTCCAGCAGCACAGCAAGCTTCTCAACCCATAGTGACAGTCAGTATTGGCTTGGCGGCCTTTAGTCCTACACATAAGAATAACGTATTAAATAACCCCATTGATGTACTACAACTAGCCGATAGCCATTTGTATTTAGCTAAAAACGCTGGCAGAAATCAATTTGCAGCCTCTTAATAGGCTTTAGTGTTACTTTATCAGTTGTTTTAAACGCTGAATTTTAAACTTAAGTTTGCATTTGTAGCGGCCTTATATCAGACTTCGGCCTCTTCTTTTGACTAGCCTTTAGGTCGAACTTTTGAGCGATAAATCAATTAAGGCGGGTGTGATATTTGCACTTGCTGCTTACGGTATGTGGGGCATTGCGCCTCTGTATTTTAAGTTATTAACTCAAGTCCCCGCTTTAGAAATTTTAATGCATCGAATTGTATGGTCGGTGTTGGTGTTAATTCTTTTAGTGTATGTACGAAAAAAGTTTAGCCAAGTTAAGCAAGCCATGCGCGACCCCAAAGTCATTAAAATATTGTTGATTAGTGGTTTATTGTTAGCCTGCAATTGGCTGTTGTTTATATGGGCAGTGAATAACGACCATTTGCTTGATGCGAGTTTAGGTTACTTTATCAACCCGCTTTTTAATGTGTTGTTGGCCAGAATCTTTTTACAAGAGCGCCTCACCCCCTTCCAATTAGTCGCTGTGTTAGTGGCCTTAGGAAGTGTGGCATTTTTAGTTTTTACTCATGGTCAAGTGCCTTGGATCGCACTCATTTTAGCCAGTACTTTTAGTGTGTATGGTTTGTTACGTAAGAAAGTAGCAGTTGATTCCATGCCAGGCTTATTAATTGAAAGCTGCATGATGTTGCCCTTTGCGTTTTTATATTGGCTGATGGCAGATACTGTGGCTGGAAATATGCTGCTCAATGATATGCAGCTTAACCTCACTTTGATTTTTGCTGGGGTGGTAACCACAGCCCCTTTGTTGTGTTTTACCGCTGCTGCCAGACGTATTAGATATACTACTTTAGGCTTTTTTCAGTACATAGGTCCAAGTATTATGTTTTTATTGGCCGTGCTCTATTATCAGGAAACATTAGAGCCACAAAAAGCCTTTACTTTTATGTTTGTATGGTTGGCCTTAATTATTTATGTGTACGACTCGTTACGCCTGTATAGAAAGTCAAAGGCGAGTTAAAGCTAAGTTATGATTAGCCAGACGTCACCACTTGGTTTCGGCCATTGTGTTTAGCTAAATAAAGGTTGTGATCGGCTATTTTTAGCATTTTTTGGATGCTGGCTTTGTTGACGTGGACTAACCCTGCGCTAACCGTAATAGTTAGCTGTTGTTGTTCAAATTTAACTGTTTTAGAGGCGACAGCCACTAGAAAGTCTTGCATAATCTGTTCGACTTCGTCTGTGGCTATGTTAGAAAAATACACACAAAACTCCTCACCACCAAAACGAGCCGGGCTATAATCGGCAAAAAAATCGGCGACTAAGCGCGCAATTTTTTTGAGGGTGTAATCGCCACAATCGTGACCGTATTTATCATTAACTTGCTTGAAGTGGTCGATATCGATTATGGCTAAACTTTGTGTTTTAGGCTGCATTTTTTGACAGCTTGCCACTTTTTCAAAAAAGTGTCGGCGATTGGGTAAGCCAGTTAAAAAATCTAAATTTGCTACGGCTTTTATAGTGGCAATGTTTTCCAGTCGCTCAATATTTTGCATGACTCGGCAAAAAAACTCTTCGCGGTCAAAAGGTTTATGTAAATAATCCGATGCCCCGCTTTTTATAAATCGAGCCGATAACCCTTGAGCTTGTCCAGTGGAAGCACCAATAATAGCTAGATCTTCGGCGTTAAAATCTTGCCGTAGCTGACTGATGAATTGCAGACTGGGAATGTCGTGAAGTTTCTCGTCAATAATGATTAGTTTTATATTGGCATGTGTGTGCAATAAGTCTAAACCTTGCTTGGCGCTTGGGGCTTCTATGGGCATTAAGTTATGACACTTAAGCCAGCTCGCATTAAGTTGACGACTGCTTCTTGAAGGGTCAACTAATAACACCGCGATTTTTTTATTTTTATCTAGTCTGGCTAACAAACGGCTTAAGTATTGATAGACTTGAGTGCTTTCTTTGGGAATATAATCAACAATGTCTTTGCTTAACAGGGCCGCTCTGGTGAGTTCATCTAGCTGAGAGGTTAGTACAATAGTGGGTAAAAAGGCGCTAAGGGTAAAATCTATAGCTTGACCGTTTTGTGCATCGGGCAAAGTAAAATCTACTACTGCACACAAAAATTCTTCTGGTGCTGAATTGCCAAATAGTTGTTTAGCTGCAAAAAGGCTGGTGGCGCAAATGGCTTTTAATTTAGCTTTAGAGATGAGCTTGCGCATCATCTCTAAACTTTTTGGGTCATGCTCAACTAATAGTACTTTACGTTGCATAGGCTGAGTTTAGTCCACAAGATTTTTATTTTACAATTTAGTGTATTGGCTAGGGTAAAATATATTGAGGTTAAACTTTAGTCAATTTAGCAAAAGACATCACTAACCATTTGCTGCCAAACTCATCAAAATTTATTTGCACTCTTGCATGTTCACCACTGCCTTCGTAATTAAGCACAGTACCTTCTGCAAATTTTGGGTGCCTGACTCTTTCACCTAATTGAAAGCCAGTGGACTCAAAAGCAGTATGTCCAGTGACTGGGGTAAAGCGATTTTGCACAGGTCTTGTAATGGTGGTACGCAACCTTACTTCTTCAATACAATCAGAAGGAATTTCTTTTATAAAACGCGAAGGCGTGTGGTACTTGTCTTGACCATACAAGCGGCGGTTTTCAGCATAAGTGATATACAACTTTTGCATGGCACGAGTCATACCCACGTAACAAAGTCTGCGTTCTTCTTCTATTTTACCCGGTTCTTCGTTGCTCATTTGGCTAGGGAACATGCCTTCTTCTACGCCCGCTAGAAATACCAAAGGAAATTCTAAGCCTTTGGCTGTGTGTATAGTCATCATTTGCACGGCATCTTGATGACTATCGGCTTGGGTATCGCCAGCTTCTAGTGAGGCATGCGCTAAAAATGCTGAGAGAGGCGTCATATTTTCAGCTTCTTCTGGAACCACAAACTGTTTGCAGGCTGTGACCAGCTCTTCTAAGTTTTCTATTCTGGCTTGCGCTTTTTCGCCTTTTTCAGCTTTGTACATTGCATATAAGCCAGAATGTTTGATCATGTAATCTGCTTGCTGCTCTAAAGGTAAATCGCCCGTATCTTCTGACAGTTGAGTGATTAACTTGCAAAACGCGTTCAAGGCATTAGCTGCCCTTGCGCTTAATCTTTTTTCAGTAAGTATGCGCTTACTAGCGTCCCACATAGATAATTCATTGTCGCGAGCTAATTCACGGATTTGCGCAAGGGTTTTGTCACCTAATCCTCGGGTGGGGGTATTAACTATACGTTCAAAGGCCGCATCATCTATTGGTTGATTAACCAAACGCATATAACCTAAGGCATCGCGAATTTCTTGGCGTTCGAAAAAGCGTAATCCACCATAAATACGATACGGAATAGCTTCTTGTAATAAGGCTTCTTCAAGCACCCGAGATTGCGCATTGTTACGATACAAAATGGCACAATCAGATAGGGCATTGCCATGGTCTCGCCATTCTTTGATCCGCGAGACATTAAAGCGGGCTTCGTCTAGCTCGTTAAACCCTGCGTACAGAGAAATGGGCTCGCCTTGGGCGTCTTCTGTCCATAACTCTTTACCTAATCGTCCTTGGTTGTTGTCTATAACGGCATTTGCCGCCTTAAGAATATTGCCAGTTGAGCGATAGTTTTGTTCTAACCTGATGGTTTTTGCGCCTTTAAAATCACGCAAAAAATGTTGGATGTTTTCAACGTTTGCCCCGCGCCAACCGTAAATCGATTGGTCATCGTCACCTACAATGATCATATTGTTACTAGGAGCCGATAATAAACGTAGCCAAGCATATTGAATATTATTGGTATCTTGAAATTCGTCTACCAAAATGGCGCGGAAGCGATTTTGATATTGGGCTAAAACCTGTGGATGCTTAAGCCAAAGCTCATGGGCTCGAAGTAATAACTCAGCAAAATCCACTAAACCTGCTCGATCACAGGTTTTTTGATAGGTCTGATAAATTTCGCGCATTTTTTGTTGAGTAGCATCACCGTAGGTTTCTATATGCTCGGGTCGCAAACCCTCGTCTTTATTGCCATTGATGTACCACTGCAGGTGTTTAGGAGCCCAATGTTTTTCATCTAGATTAAGACTTTTAAGTACCCGTCTAATTAAACGATACTGATCGTCTGAGTCTAAAATTGTGAAGTTTTCAGGTAAATTGACTTCATTGTGGTGAGTGCGTAATAAACGGTGGGCAATACCATGAAAGGTACCAATCCACATATTGTGTAGGGCACTACCTTGAAGTTGTTCGATCCGCCCACGCATTTCTTTAGCGGCTTTGTTGGTAAAAGTCACCGCCAAAATACCATAGGGGGCAATGCCTTCTACTTCCATTAGCCATGCAATTCTGTGCACTAAAACACGGGTTTTACCGCTGCCTGCGCCAGCTAAAATTAGCATGTCTGATGCTGGGGCTGCCACTGCATCGCGTTGTTTATCGTTGAGTTGGTCGAGAAGTCTGGATACGTCCATCATATAAAACTGACTAAAAAATGTTGAACAGAGTATATCAGCAATACTGTATTTAAATACACCATTCTACAGCGGCAATTGGCCATTTAACCTAAAGAAACTAGCTTGAGCTATATCTGAGGTCGGGGAGTTGGCTTTAAATTAAATTTAACAATTGTTCAAGTTGGCATAATTGCACATGGGGTAACAGATAGCTCTGCTCTGCATTTAGGTTCATCTGTCGGCCTTTAGCATGCCAAGCGGTTTGAAACCCGGCTTTTAACCCTCCATAGATATCTTTATGCAAATTATCTCCCACATGTAAAATGTTCATTTTTGGCGTCTTTAAATGTTTTTGCGCTGCCTCAAACATGCTGGCGTGGGGTTTCATTGGTTGGGCTAAACTAGCTTTAAAGCAAGCACTAAAATAAGGCGCTAAGCCAATCTGTTCAAGATTGACATTGCCATTTGTGATGGCCACCAAAGGTAGATTCTGAGCTAGTTGCTTTAATAAAGAATTAACATTTTCATCTAACTTAAAGTTACTGCGTTGATAATAAAAATAGTTATAACAGCGCTGGGTGGCGGTCTCTATTTGGTTATGATTGAAACCTAATTGTTTAAAACCTGAATCTAAGCTAAGTTTGCGCAATTCACTCATATCATTCTTAAGTGCCGGATTTAGCTGTAGTTGAGCTAATTGCTGGGATTTCCAAAAGTGCTCAGGTAGCGCTTGAGTTTGTGGGTAGTGCTCGTGCATATAGCTTAATAATAATGCTTCAGCTTTTTTTATAATCTTATTGTTGTTGTATAAGGTATCGTCTAAATCAAAGCTAATGGCTTTAATTTCATTTAGTCTGCGAAAAAAAATCATATAGAAATAACTATTCTCTTTTAGATTTCTTGGCTCTAGGGTGGGCGTTATCGTAAACCTTAGCCAAGTGTTGAAAATCTAGATGAGTATACACCTGAGTAGTAGATAAGTTGGCATGCCCTAATAGTTCTTGTACGGCACGTAAGTCAGAACTGGACTCTAACAAGTGTGTGGCAAAGCTATGCCTAAGTTTATGCGGATTCACTCCTTGCTGTAGGTTTTGTTGTACCGCCCATAACTTCATACGTTTAGCTATTTGCCGAACACCTAAACGTTTTTTTTGCTTACTAAGAAAAAGTGCAAACTCATTTTCATCGGCTAGCTCTTGCCTGAATTTTAACCATTGAGCTAAGGCTTGCTGCGCTTGTTTGCCAATTGGTAATAAACGTTCTTTATTGCCTTTACCTAGCACTTTTAACTGCCCATCCGCTTGTAAGCTAGTCAGGTTTAAACTGGCTAGTTCAGCTAAGCGTAAGCCACAACCGTACATTAACTCCATCATGGCCTTATCGCGGGTGGCCAATATATCTGTCGCTTGAAAGTCGAGCAATTGATGCATTTCATCAACATTTAGTTGCTTGGGCAGAGGTTTGGCACGTTTAGGGGTATTAACCGATTTAGCTGGGTTTTGACTTAATTGCTGATGTTGGATCAGGTAATCACAAAATCCGCGAATCGCCGACAGCATTAAGGCAATCGAATTGGGACTTAATTTACTTTTTTGTGCCTTGCTGAGGATTTTTCTGACTTCGGTTTGATTGAAGCTTGACCAAGATTCTATGTCGAGCTGATTAAAGGCTTTATTGAGTTGCTGCTGATAATTTTGAATAGATTGGCTGGCGAGGTGTTTTTCGTACTTTAAATAATGAAAGTATTGCTCTAACCAAGTTTGTAAGCTTGGCTTGAGCATTTAATAAGTTAGCATTTTGGGTAAAAGTATGCCCAAAAATTGCTGCAGTTGGGTAATTAATAAGGTATCCATATCAGGGTTAAAATGCCCAGGATCGGCGCTGCCAATGGCTAAAATCCCTAACTCACTATGCTCACCAATTAATAACAAGGCTACCGAATTAGCTACTTGATCACCAAATAATAATTTACGCTCATGATCGCTTAAGCGTCCAAAGAAAAACTTGTCTTGTTTAAAGCGCTTTTCAATGAAAAGGCGTTGTTGAATTTCAGGTAATGCATGGATGCCGGTAAAAGGTTTTAGGGCAACAGAGGCTAGTTTAAGGTTTTCTTGAATGACTTCTTCTAACGTAAAAATAAGATCAGCCAGATTGGTGCACTTTAAAATACGTAAATTAAGATCGGCATAAACCCGATAGATGGCTTCATTTTGTTTAGCTATGGAGATCAGTTGGTTTAATTTATGGGTTAAACTTCTGACTTTTTTACGCAGTTGTTCGCTTTGCAATTCGACTAAAGACACACTGCCTTTGTGCGTGTGTGGGACAGACATTTTTTCTAATAACTGCGGAAACTGAGTAAAAAACTCTGGGTTTTCCAACAGATAGTTGGCAACTTGCTGCGCATCTAACAAGCTTTCTGATTCGTATGCGGTCGTTATATCCATATTATTCTTGCGACTCTTTGCTCATAAGTGAATGTATCCATCAAATATATGTTCAGCAGCTCCGGTCATTTTTAATACGTTGTCATTACCTTGCCAACGAATTTTTAAACTGCCACCAGGCAAATCTACCCTCACGTCTTTGCCTAGTCTATTTTGCAATTGACCTACTGCTACTGCTGCACATGCGCCACTTCCGCAGGCTAAGGTTTCGCCCGCGCCTCTCTCATAAACGCGCAACTTTATATGGCTAGGATTAATGATTTGCATAAATCCTACATTGGCACCTTCAGTAAATCTTTCATGATTCTCTAACAGTGGCCCCATAATTTCAACTTCTGCAGTGTCTACATCGTCAACTAATAACACGCAGTGAGGGTTTCCCATAGAAACTGCACCGCAAAAAAAGGTGTGATCCTCAGCGCGTAGAATATAAATTTTCTCGCGTTTATTGGCTTTAATGGGAACTAAGTGAGGTTCGAATTGTGGCACGCCCATATTGACTGTGACTTGCCCATCTTTTTCAAGATACAACACCATACGCCCAGCTTTGGTACTGACTACTATTTTATTGCGGTTTGTCAGTCCTTTCATTTTTACAAATCGAGCAAAGCAGCGTGCACCATTGCCACACTGTGACACTTCTGAGCCGTCTGCATTAAAAATTCGGTAGTGAAAATCTTGCTCAGGATCATAAGGCGGCTCAACTAATAAAAGTTGATCAAAACCTATACCAAAATTTCTGTCTGAAAGTTGTTGAATTTTTTCTTTAGAAAAAAACACGTTTTGCGTTACGTTATCGATAACAACAAAATCATTTCCCAGACCATGCATTTTTGAAAACTGGATTTGCATTGTGTCTACTTAACTAAAATGTTGTCTATGCGCATTTTTAACGAGCATAGATGTTCTGTTACCAGTTATATCATTTCAGCGAAAGACTGACTATGGCTTTAAACAGATACAGGCCAAAAAATTAAGATTTCTATAAAATTAATCTGTTGGCCTGATTTAGATTTAATAGGTTGGTATGTGCTCACTTTCGTACAATTGTTCTATTTTTTCGCGCTCTCGTACTAAATGAACCTTTTCTTGATCCACTAATAACTCAGCAGCGCGACATCGACTGTTATAGTTTGATGCCATAGTAAAACCATAGGCACCGGCACTACGAACGGCTAAGTAATCGTCTGGGGCAATGGCGAGGTTACGGTCTTTACCTAAAAAGTCTCCGGTTTCACAAATTGGACCCACAACATCATAGATGGCGGCTTGCCTATCTAAGCCAGTGTTTAACGGAATGATATTTTGCCAGGCACTGTATAAGGCTGGACGAATAAGGTCATTCATAGCGGCATCTACAATGGCGAAGTTTTTTTCTGCCCCTTGTTTTAAAAACTCTACTTTTGTTAATAACACACCAGCGTTAGCCATTATGGCGCGACCAGGTTCAAAAATAAGTTCTAGCTGTTCTCTGCCTTTGAGTTTTTGGGCTATGGCTTGGGTATATAAATCTGGGTGTGGGGGCTGTTCTTGATCGTAGGTCACACCTAAACCACCACCTACATCCAAATGTTGAATGTTAATACCTTGCTCGGTCAATTCGTCTATTAGTTCTAAAAGAATATCTAAAGCATCAATAAAAGGTGCTAAGTCAGTTAACTGCGAGCCTATATGACAATCTATGCCAACTATCTTTAAGTTGGGCAGGCTTTGAGCGTACTGATAAATTTCTAAGGCTTGTTGACGTTCTACACCAAACTTATTGGCTTTTAAGCCTGTTGAAATATAAGGGTGAGTTTTAGCGTCAACATCGGGGTTAACGCGAATCGAAATGGGTGCATAGCAGTCGTTTTCAGTGGCAACTTGATTAATTCGTGTTAATTCGCTGCGAGACTCAACGTTAAAGCATTTAATTTTATGTTCAAGTGCTAAGCGAATTTCTTCTGGGGTTTTACCTACTCCAGAAAAGACCACTTTTTTAGGGTCGCCTCCTGCTTTAAGCACGCGCATTAGCTCGCCGCCCGAAACTATATCAAAGCCAGAGCCTAATTTTGCCATCACGTTTAAAACCGCTAAATTCGAATTCGCTTTTACCGCATAACAAATTAAGTGAGGTTGGCTACCTGCTGCTTTATCAAAAGCGTGCCAATGACGTTCAATTGTGGCTTTTGAATAAACATAAGCTGGAGTGCCATAAGTTTTGGCAATGTCCTCTAAGGCCACACCTTCAGCAAAAAGTTTGGCATCTTGGTAAGCAAAATAGTCCACTTTATTGCTCCTTTAAAGTAGTAAGGGGTGAAGCTGGTTGGGAAGTTTGAGTATTTTTTTCTGGGGCGTCAGGCAAATACAATGGGCGCTTTTGACCACAAGCTGAGACAAACAACAGGGCAATACATAAGAGCGCAATTTGGCGAACTTTAAGCATGGACATCATTTCAATAGATTCAAAAGTAATAATAATGGCATTACCTAAAGCAAATGCAAAGGCATAGCATTAGGCTTTCTGCTTATTTTAAGCAATATTAAATAACCAATAAGTTAATTAATGTTAGCTGTAAAAAGATAGTTGGCACCAACTTACTTATAAGTTGGCTAAATCCCGCGCTTAAACTCGAAGCTTTGCAAATCTGCTAGGATTTGCTTCAATCTATAGTAAAGTTCATTCGCTAAGCCTTGTTTATGTAATAGCCAATCACAGCTCAGTGAGCTGAGTATTTTTTTGAATATGCACAAATACTAGGCAGGGTGTAAATTGACTGTTAGTCTAACCCTTAAGAGTTCAAGAGACATTGCCCTTTTCTGCAACTAATTAGGAAAAAATATGGATTACAATACATCTACTCTTTGCGATATTTTTGCCGACAGTGTTGACGTAGTTGAGCCTATGTTTGTTAGTTTTGGCGGACGCCCTTCTTATGGTGGCGAAGTTGTGACCATCAAATGTTTTGAAGATAAAGGCTTAGTGCTTAAAACCTTAGAGCAACCAGGATTAGGCAAAGTTTTATTGATTGACGGTGGTGGCTCAATGCGCCGTGCCTTAGTTGATTCGAGTGCAGCACAATTAGGTTTTGATAATGGCTGGGAAGGTATAGTGTGTTACGGCAGTGTGCGCGAAGTGGATGATCTAGCTGAAATAAATATTGGAATTCATGCCATCGCTTCTATTCCTGTTAGCGCTGATGACGATGGGGTAGGTGAATGTGATGTGGCGGTTAATTTTGGGGGGGTGACATTTTTGCCTGATGATCACCTCTATGCCGACAGTACCGGGATCATATTGTCGCCCGAACCTTTAGACATAGAATAACCGTAACCAACAGTTTTATTGCAGATAAAAAAACGCCGCGTTATTTAAACGCGGCGTTTTTGATTTGATTATGTATCGGTTTATTTACCTACTAACACCGAAACATTTGCAATACCCGCTCTTTTCACTTCGTTGATTACTTCAGTGACATCGCCATGTTTGGCTTTAGGGTGTGCTTGAACCGCTGCAGAGTCTTGGTTGTTTTCAGCCAAGAAACTTTGAATGTTGGCTTCCACTCGACGAATATCTACTTGTCGCCCGTTTACAACAATAGTTCCGTCGGCTTCAACACGAATAGATAAAGATTTAACATTCGTAGGAGGCGGTGGGGTATTTGAATCTTTAGGACGATTAACTTCTAAACCTTTCTCTTTCACAAAAGAGGTAGTTACAATAAAGAAGATAAGCATGATGAACACTATGTCCAACATGGGAGTCATATCAATTGCAGCTTCGTCGTCTGAACTGCCGTGCTTTTTTCTTTTCATCGGTATAAATCGCCAATTGGGTTAAAACGAGACTGCTTAGTATAAACGCAGATTAACTTCAGAGCATCCATTAATTAATTAAAAATTAACAATTTGCTCATGTTTAAGGTCTTTTTACTCGCCCATAGCCTGCCCCAAATGATAAAAATAATCCAGTAAGTTTTGATAAATTGTTGTTCTAAGACCGTTCTGTGGGTATATACCTAATTTGGCTTCGGTGCTTTGTTTTGTACCTTGAACTAAAAAAGCATTTTTAATTTGGTGGTCTTGAATACAGGCCTCAAAGGCTCTCGCACAAAGCTCTTGCGGCGTTGCATAATAATAACTTTTTAAAATTTTGTCGGCCTGAGCGCTTCGTTGCACGTATTCATTGGCTTGGGTTTTATCTGGACTTAAAAAAACTGCTTCAAAAAATTTGCAAAGCTTGTGGTTAAGCCTATGAGCTTTAATGTTGTGATCAGCTAACCAAGCTTGTGATGCAAACTGCTGTGGTAATACCTGATCAAATACTTTGCTACATATGTAATGGTCAAAGGCATGAAACCATTCGTGAGCCAATGCCCCGCCACCGGCATTTTTAGCCAATGCTAAGACTTTTTTACCAGACTCGTAATGCGCACTTGAATGTTTTCTGCCACCGCTGCCAAAAGCCAGAGATAAACTGCCATTTAAGGCAATCACACTTTCAGGTACTTGCAAAATATCCATTAAATCGCAAAGGGCATCAAAAAATAAATTGGCGGCCAATTGTTGCTCTGTAGGCGTGACCCATTTACCAATAACCACAGTGCGAAAATTAAAAATTTTTACTATATCTTGAAAACTTACATCAGCCCCATCTCTATGGGATACGCCATTGCGGTAATAGGGTTGATGAATTCTAGATAATTTAGAAGACAAGCTTAAATGACGTCCATTTCGGCTAAAATTTGTTGACACCACCCGGCTATTCTTTCGTCGGTAAGATCATATTGATTTTCGTCATCTAAACTTAAGCCTACAAAATAACTTTTATCTTCGGTTAACGCTTTAGAGGCGGCAAATTCATATCCTTGATTGGGCCAGTAACCAACAAAGTCGCAGCCTAAAATGGCAAGCTCGTCGTGTAACATACCCACCGCATCTTGGAACCAATCGGTATAACCAAGTTGATCACCTAAGCCAAAAATGGCCACAGTTTTATTTGCTAAGTTCAGTTGACTAATCTCATCCCAACTCGACTCCCAATCTTCTTGTAACTCGCCAAAGTCCCAAGTGGATATGCCAAATATTAGGTGAGTGAAGTCTTGTGAATGTTGAAGTGAGGTGTCTTTAATATTAAAAATATCGACACACTCAAAGCCTAACAGTTGATTTATTTGGGTTTGAATTTTTTCCGCGGCCATTTCGGTGTAACAAGTTGTTGAACCGTAAAACAGGCCTATTTTAGTAATGGTTGAATTATTCATGCTTAAAAGTGGAGTGTTGGCTATTAAATTCTGCCTATCAGCATACCTTGCTAGCACTAAGCAACAAAATACTGATTGGCATTTTATTTTCGTAATAATATCAAATGGTCGGCTTTTTACATTTAATGCATGAATTGAATAAGGTAAACTAGGCGGCTCGAATATCCGATTTTGAAGTATAAAAGAAGGTAGCTATGCAGGCGCTTTGGGGACTTTTCATAGGGATGTGTTTGGTATTGGTTGCTTGTCAACAGGCACCTGAACAACATGTTGTAAATGGAAAATTAAAAATAGATGGCTATTGGTTGACCGAAAAAAATGGTCAAACCATCAATAATCCTCAATCTTCAGGCTTAGTTAAATGGCGCGACGGCTTATTAACCGTAAGCGACCGCAGTGCAGACCCCCAACATAGACTGCGTTTACGCACTATTGCAAAAGAAAGCGCAACCTTAACGGGGCCAGATTTTTTAATGCAAGCCTCAGAACAATTAGCTGAAAATTGTTTTGTTTCTTATATGACAGATAATCCTGATCTAGAAGCACTAGCCGTTGATCCAGACAATGACAGGGTGTTTTATGTGGTCACTGAAGATGCAACTTATGCCGAGCCCTTGTCTGAGGGTTGCCAACAAAAGTATGCCAATTCTGGTTCAACAGTTTTTCCATCATTATTAGTCAGACTAGAATTGCAAAGCGATAATAGTTTGCTTATGACCCACATTCGCCCTATTCAGTTTAGCGCCAATATGCAAATAGGAGACTTTCCTAATGATGGACTCGAAGCTTTAGCTTTTGGTCAGCAGCGTACTTTGTATTTGGGAATCGAAAAAGACAGTCAAAAACAGGCAAGAATTTTTTCGTTGCACATGCATCAAGACTTTTGGTTATCAGATGACTTTATTCAAGTGACAGAAACTACAGCACAGTTGCCTAGGTTTGAGAGTGGCAACCATCCGATAAACGGTATGGACTATTATCAAGCTGCTGATGGTCGAGAATTCTTGTTAGTTGCGGCGCGTAATGATGAAAGCTTGTGGGTAGTGGATCTGTCTGGGGAAAAACCAGCAAAAATTTTACCTATTGAATTTTATGCTCAAATTAAACAGCCAGATGCTGATTGTGTGGGTTTTGAGCCAATGAAAAATGCCTCTATTGAAGGGGTAGCGGTAGATGGTCAAACTTTGTGGTTAATTAACGATCCATGGAAGGCCGTTTACACTAGTAATATAGGCTGTGAACAAAATGCTGGAAACTATGAAAAGTTTGCCTCATTGTTGTTTAGCACGCCTATGCAACCCAGCTGGTTTGAATGATGTATAGGCATGCTGCTTAGCTTAATTTTTAAGTTTACTCGCAAACTTTTGTTTAAATTTGGCTAGTTTAGGTGCCACCACCATATTGCAGTAACGGTTTTCAGGGTTCTGCGAAAAATAATCTTGGTGGTAATCTTCGGCTTGTGAATAATTATTAATTTCAAGCACCTCTGTCACCACAGGATCTGGCCATATTTTATCACGTTCAATTTCCTCGATAATACCTAAAGCTTGCTCTTTTTGTTCAGTATTATGGTAAAAAATGGCACTGCGATACTGCGTGCCAATGTCATCACCTTGGCGATTTAATTGAGTTGGATTATGCAAAGCAAAAAAGATCTCTAAAATATCTCTATAGCTAATCTGAGCCGGATCAAAGTTAATTTGTACCACTTCAGCATGCCCAGTTTGTCCCGAACAAACCTGCTCATAGGTAGGTTGACTGACTTGTCCACCCGCGTAACCAGCGTAAGCGGATATCACCCCTTTAACACTGCTAAAAGCTGATTCAAGACACCAAAAGCAGCCGCCAGCTAAAGTGGCTGTGTGAAGATTTTTCATGCAAATTTACTCTAAAAAAAATGAAAACAATTTTAGCTTGTTATCAATACTAGTACCTAAAGAACAAGTCGCTGAGTTTACAATGCTAATTGCCAGGCTGTTAATGGTAAAACACGCTAAGTTATAAAAAAAATCATCCAAATCGTTTTAGCTTGCGTATAAGTGCCTGTTCGTATCTTGTAAGGGGTAAAGTAAATGAATGAAGTTAGTGTGTTGACCATTTTTTATGATGGCTTTTGCCCTTTATGCCAAAAGGAAATGAACAAACTAGCGCAATTGGATAACGCCAATAAGATTAGCTTTGTTGATATTCAGCAACCAAACTTTGCTAAGAAATTTCCTGAGTTGGATTGGCAAGCCCTAAATGCACGTATTCATGGAAAGTTAGCTGATGGCACTATCATTAGTGGGTTAGACGTTATGTATTTAGCCTGGGTGTTGGTAGATAAAGCTTGGGTATACGCGCCGTTAAGGTGGCCATTAACTCGCCATCTGGCTGATTATTTATATAGAGTGTTTGCTAAGCATCGCTATTTTATTTCTTACTTACTCACAGGGCAAAAACGCTGTGCCAAATGTTGGATAAATTCAGAGTCTAAGGATGGCTAAAGGACTCGCGTTAATTATTGGTGCCTCTGGCGGTATTGGCCAAGAGTGTGTAAAACAAGCCAAAAGTTCAGCGGCTTATACTGATGTGCTAGCCGTATCTCGAACTCAACCTAAGTCTGCTATCCAAGGAGTAAGATACGCACAAATTGATTCTGAAGATGAACAGCAAATTGCGGATTATTGTTCAGAATTAGCAAAATTAAACACCCCTATTGCTTGTGTTATTTGCTGTATAGGTGCACTGCATTTTGAAGTAAATGGCCAAACCCTCATGCCAGAAAAACGCCTTGAAGACATTAACTATCAACAAATGCTTGGCTATTTTAATACCAACACCTTATTGCCTGCATTATGGATTAAATATTTGGTGCCCTTAATGAAAAGCGCTATTCCCGCACATTTTGTATGTTTGAGCGCTAGGGTTGGTAGCATTCAAGATAATCAACTTGGTGGGTGGTATGGCTACAGGGCGAGCAAAGCTGCATTGAACATGCTGATGAAATCTGCACAAATAGAATGCCAAAGACGAGCAAAAAATTTATGTTTTGTTAGTTATCATCCAGGAACAGTCGATACCCAACTATCTAAGCCTTTTCAACAGAATGTGGCCAAGGGTAAACTTTTTAGTCGCCAATTTAGTGTGGCTACGCTTATGCAAATGTTACCTAACCTAGAGGCAGAACAAGGTCCTCACTTTATCGATTGGCAAGGCAAGCCTATTAGTTGGTAACTGATGCAGTGAATTAGGTTAATAAAGTGTAAAGAGATTTTTGCTGTCAAATTAAGCTTTGCTGTAATTGCAGCAAAGACATTTTTATAATGTGCTGGTAACATCCAAAAATGATAAAAATAACAAAGGACTCATTATGAGCGCACCTCGCGAACAATTCGGCTCTCGAATTGGATTTATATTGGCCGCTGCCGGTTCGGCAGTTGGTATTGGAAATATGGTTGGTTTTCCCGTTGCTGCTACTAAAAATGGTGGTGGCGCGTTTTTGTTAATGTATGCCATTTTTGTGGCTTTTATATGTTTGCCAGTAATGTTGGCCGAAATGTCTGTGGGCAGACATAGTCGCAAAGATCCTCTTGGCGCTTATTCAACTATGACAGATGGTCACAAGGGCTGGAAGTTTGCAGGTTGGTTGTCAATTATTACGCCCTTTATGATTGCGGTGTTTTACTTAGTCATTACAGTTTGGATCTTTGGTTATTTGTTCCACTCTGTGACCGGCAATCTGTCAATGTTAGCCGATCCAGCTACCTTTGGGGTCTTTGTTAACGGTTATGATCTGTTTTATTACATGGTGGCAGTACTGGCTATCATTTACCTTATTCTGCAAGGCGGAGTAAAACAGGGTATTGAAAAAGCCGCTAAATTTATGATGCCAACTTTATTTATTATGTTGGTAGCTTTAGTGATTTTTGTATTGACCCTAGATAATGCATTTGAAGGGGTAAAATATTATGTTATTCCAGACTTCAGTAAAATTGATGCATCTGTGGTCAATGGGGCATTGAGCCAAGCGTTTTTCTCTTTATCACTTGGTATGGGTATCATGATTACTTATGGCTCTTATTTAGATAAACAAAGTGATGTGCCAGGCTCAGCTAAAATGGTGGCCTTACTAGATACAGCCGTAGCCTTTATTGCAGGTTTATTGATTTTACCTGCGGTATTTTCATTTAATCCTGATATCAACACCAACGATTTAAGTGATTCTTCTGTAGGTATGATATTTACTTTCTTACCTAAAATCTTTTTAGCCCTGCAAGCTTCTATTGGTTATATAGGTGCCAGTGCCGTAGCCAGTTTCTTTTTCTTATTGGTATTTTTTGCTGCTATTACTTCAATAGTGTCTATTTTTGAAGTGCCGGTTGCCGCCCTTATGGAAGAGAAAAAGTTCAGTCGCCGTAAAGCGTTAGGCTGGATGGGACTCTTGTTAGTGATAATCGCATTAATGGCTGCCACATCATTTGGCATGTTAGATTTCTTCACTAGCTTTGTGGGTTACGCAGGACAATCAAAATCATTCTTTGATGTGATAGTGGATGTATTTTACGACACTATCTTGCCGTTAAACGGTTTATTGATTTGTATTTTTGTAATCTATCGCTGGAAAAAAGCTAACTTTAATAAAGAGTTAGACCAAGGTTCAGCTGACTACGAAAATAGTTGGTTCGAAAAGTATGTAGACTTTTCGGTAGGCACATTTATTCCAGTTATCTTACTGTTAATATTTGTTAATACTGTGGCGTTAAAATACTTTGGTACCGCTTTAATCGGCTAGTTGCTAGCCTATTGTTAGGCAGTAAGGGCTTACTTACTGCCTAGCATATCCAAAGGGCTTGGGTAGGCTAATGACATATTTAGCTTAGCCAAGGACTCACTCGCATCTATTGTTTTACCCGTTTCATTTTTACTGTCTGAACTAAATTCTGGTAGGGCTAAACCCAGTCGTTTAGCTGCTAAGGTATAATAATCTTGGCGACTGGGATGGTGATTGGCGCTTAAATGTAAGGTATCAGACCACAAGCCTTGATGGATAATCTGCAAAACGGCTTGGATCACATCAGTTTGATGAACCAAGTTGACTACCTTATGTGCTTGCTTAAGTTGTTTCTTGCCAGCTAAATAGTTAACTGGGTGGCGATCTGTCCCAACTAATCCCGCTAGCCGCAAAATACAATGTTGGCTAAAAGTTTGTTTAACTAAATTTTCAATGGCTAGATTGGCTTTAGCCGATTCGGTTTGGGGCTGAGGTACGCACGCTTCGGTGACTATGCCATTAGGCTCCCCATACACAGAACTGCTACTAATAAAGAGCACTTTATTAATCTTCTGTGTAACCGCATAAGATAACAATTGGTTAATTTGCCGTATAAAGTTAAGGTTGCTAGGTTGGCGCCGGCCAAATGGAATATTTAAAATAAGGGTGTCGCTATTAAATAGAGGGGCTAATTTAGCTTGATTGGGCTGCTGGGCTATATCATAAACTAAGGTATGAATACCTTGTTTATTGAGCTGCTCGGCTTTTGCTTGGGTTGTGCAGCTGGCCACTATTGTATGGCCAGCTGATTGCAATTTACGCGCTAGGGGCAAACCTAACCATCCACACCCTATGACTGATATAGCTGATTTTGGCATGCCTTTTTACCTTATTTAAATACTGGCATTTTATCACATGCTATTGTGCTTAGCCTGTATTTGGATCACATCTAAATTTTGTAATTGGTTAATCTGTTGCATTTGGGTTTCGGCATAATCTACATGTTTTAATGTGGCACATAAGGCATCAGCTTTGTGTTCTAGAGCTTCAGCTTGATATTCGACTTTTTGTTCGATTTGGTTGCCAAATCGCTCCATTTTTTGTTCGAACTCTTGCATATCCCCACCGCTAAAAATTAATTGCGAGCCAAGGGCAACCATTAAATGACCGATAGAATCAGTCACTAAAGCTTCAATCGATTCTTCAAACTGCGACTCCCATTGCTGTCCAAAAAACTCACCGTTTTCAAAGGCGTCAGATGACAATCTGATCTCACCGTTATCAGCATAAAAATTGTATTGAATTTGTTGATCTAATTGCGTCATTCTTTCGGTTATATCAGCTAGCGCATCATTATCTGAACCTAATAATTCACTAAAAACTTCATTTAAGGCAATACTAGCTAAACTAATGGCATCTTTGGCAATACCGGCAGCTTGAGGAGCAGCTTGATAAATACCGTCGTAATATTGGTTTACCCATTGTTGTTGCTCTGAGCTAAGAGTCACTGCTGAGCCGTTGATCCTAAGGGTTTTAAACTCGTCTACACTCATTTTAGTGTCTGAGTCTACTTTGACACTTAGCACTTTATCTTGCAGTTGAAGATTGCCTACAAATTCTACATTACATTGATGAGCTAAAGCGGGCATGGTGCTTAACGCTAAGGTAGTGGCTAAAATAGTTTTGCGCATTATTATTCTCCTACTAGGGGCTATCACAATTTAATTAACAGTCGATTTAAAATTGCAAATCCCAAGCCAGAATATAATGTCCTTAAATAACAAAGGTTTAGATGGGGTTTGTGTTAGATTGGCGGTGTTATATGGCTGAGCTTTGGTGAATTTGGCTAACTTATGTTGATTTAGACCACAGACTTTTTTTCGCTGTTTTAGCCTATTGGCTTTTAGCTATTTGTGTTTTTGGTGCATAATATACACAGTTTAATTTGTTGGAAATTATTTATGAGTAATTGGTACGAACCCATTTTATTTGGTCTTGCGTTAGTGAGTTTTGTTTTGGGCATAAGCAGCATTATTATGAGTTTCTTACCTCAACCTGCAGGTAGAAACGTCATGCAAGCTAAAATTGAGTATGGTTTTTTTGGGATCTCAGGTTTAGCTTTGTTTGTTTTGTTTGTATATGGCTTAAGCGTTGCCTAGGCTAAAACACTAGCTAGCCCAGGCATAGTATTTAGGTGGCGGGTCTATCGCTCATTCTTTGATAGGCCCTTAATCTAAAGGCAGGTAAAATTGCCAAAAAGTGATCAAAAATATCACTTTGCACCCTTTCATAATTCACCCAGTTTTTATCTGCACAAAAACAATAAATCTCTAATGGTACACCTAGTTCGGTTGAAGGCAGCTGTCTGACCATTAGGGTCATCTCTTGGTTAATTAACGGATGGTTTTTTAAGTATGCTTGCATATAGGCACGTAAGGTTCCTATATTGGTGAGTCTGCGGCTATTGACTAAATCTGTCTCATCAATTTGTTGTTCGCTATGAAAACGCTGCAATTCTTCTAATTTGCTATTTATATAATCTTTTATGTAGCGAATTTTAGCAAAGTCATTGAGCATGTCTTTGTCGCAAAATTGAATGCTCTGAATGTCGATATTGAGTGAGCGTTTAATTCGACGACCACCACTTTCTGACATGCCCCGCCAATTTTTTACTGAGTCAGAAATAAGGGTATATGTAGGGATAGTAGAAACAGTTTTGTCCCAGTTTTGCACTTTAACTGTGGTTAAGCCAACTTGCAGGACTTCACCATCAGCTCCGTATTTAGGCATTTCTATCCAGTCACCAGTGTTTACCATACGGTTTGCGGCAATTTGAATACCGGCCACAAAGCCTAAAATGGTATCTCTGAATAACAATAATAAAATAGCAGTGACGGCACCTAAGCCCGACAACAATAATAAAGGTGATTTGTCCATTAGGTTTGAAATAATCAACAAACCGGCAATGATGACAATAAACAACTTACCCACTTGTATAAAACCAGTAATAGGGGCTTTTTTGGCTAAATTAGAGGCGTTGTAGCTATCTTCAACTGTGTTTAATAAAGCGCTCATGGCGGTAACTGAGGCAATTAAGATATAAACCACCGCGGCTTTTTGGAGAAAAACCAATAGCGAAGGATGTTCGATAAAGGTTTGGCTAAGTACATATATCACTATGGCTGGTACTATATGCCCTAAACGGTTAAAAAAGCCATGTCTGTATAGTTCGTCGTCAAAGCCGTTATTGCTTTTACTTAATATTTTTCTAAGGCGGCTATTAAATATGCGGTTGATAAAGATACTGCTTAACCAAGCGATAAAAATAATGCCTGTAAGTGCAGTGAGTTGAAATGTCCAACTCTCTACTGATAGATGAATGTCATAGCGGGCTAAAAGTGTAATGAGTTTTTCAGAAAAGTCTGATTTTTGCACTTAGGTATTCCCTTTTAATTCGGTAATTAGGTTATCTTTATCTTGCCACACAGAATTTAGCCATGCTTGAAAGTTCAGTTTAAAGCTTTGATCATTAAAGTAGTCTCCTATAATTCGTTCATCAACTGGATGTACTTTTACTCTGATCACCACTTTATCTAAACGCCCAGCTAGCATAGCTAACATGGGGCTGCCCTGGGTATTTGGATATAGCACAGTCACATCTAATACACTGGTAAATAACTCACCCATAGCTGCAAGGGTAAATGCTATGCCACCTGCTTTAGGTGGTAGTAAGTTCGTAAAGCGACTTTGTCTTAGTTGGTGCTTTTCTGGGGTATATCTATTGCCTTCAACAAAATTAATTACTGTGGTGGGTAACTGGCGAAATTTTTCACATGACTTTTTGGTTGTGGCTATATCTTTACCTTGTAAATGCGGGTGTTTTTCTAAAAACGCACGACTGTACCTTTGCATAAATGGCATGTCTAAGGCCCAGGCCCCTAATCCTACAAAAGGTAACCATATTAATTCTTTTTTTAAGAAAAACTTTGGGGCTGGGATCTTGCCTGCGGCAAAGTCGGTAAGCAGTATTATGTCTAACCAACTTAAATGATTAGAGACTATTAAATACCATTCCTTTTTACTGAGTTGGCCTTCTACTTGGTAGTCTAATTTCACCCGATTAAAACGCTTAATTAAGGCGACGCTGCAGGTACCAAATCCACAAAGTAAAAAATTTAACAAAACATTGATAGGTTTATGAATAAGAGCAAAAGGCAAAACAAATTTAATTAAGCCAAATAAAATAATAAGGCCAGCCCAAAAAACCAAGTTTAGGGCTTGTAAGATAAAGTGGATTGGAAAGATTATTAGGTAACAAAAAGCCTTAATCATGCGAGTGCCCTTGCTGATTAAATTGACTCAGCTTAAGATCTTTTTGTTGCCATAGCGCTGTTAGCCAGCGTTGAAATTGCACCCGCTGTGCAGAGTTCTCAAAATAATCTGCACCATAATGTTCGCTATTTAGTAATGATTGAATACACAATACCTCAACATCTACTTCTACCTTGTCCACTTTGCCACAAACAAAGTCCCAAAAGCTAGGTGTACCTTCTGGGTAATGAATAGTAACGTTGAGTAACTTGTGCAGTTGTTCACCCATAGCCCCTAAAACAAAGGCCATACCACCTGCTTTAGGTTTAAGTAAATGCTGAAAAGGACTCTTTTGGCTAAGCCTTTTTTGTTCTGTTAGGCGTGTGCCTTCAACAAAGTTCATAATACTCACGGGTTTTAAATGAAACTTTTCACAAGCTTTGCGAGTATTTTCTAGATCTTTGCCTTTTAAATGTGGTTTTTTAGCGATTAATTTTTTGCTGTACCTGTGCATAAAAGGAAAATCTAGGGCCCACCATGCTAAACCTAAAAAAGGTACCCAAATGAGTTCTTTTTTTAAGAAAAACTTTAAAAACGGGATTTTGCGATTGAAAACCCTTTGTAGCACTAAAATATCTACCCAGGATTGATGATTAGCTATCACTAAATACCAGTCCTTAGTGCTAAGTTTGGCTAATCCATGAGTTTTAAATTGGGTACGGCTAAATAAATTTTGATTCAGACTATTTAGCGTTATCCACATAGTGGCACAGCCGTCTAACAAATAAGACATAAAGGTTTGCCATAATTTGATGGGCAACAATTTTAAAAATGAACACAATAAAATTGGCAACAACCAAAAAATCGTATTCGAGAAATAAAATAAAACAGAAAGTGCACCTAAAATCGGGGCAAAAACTCGCAAAAACATAGCAACAAACAACTTAACTTCTTAAAACTGGCGCAAGTTTAAACTAAAACCCTAAGCAAGATGTAGTGGAAATTCTATCTATGCTAAAGTTTTCAGTCTTAGGTTATGGGTAAAGGTTTTTAAAATCTGTTTTTACCTAAGACTGATATTAATTTAAGGGTAAAAACAGATGATTGAGCAAGCACAACAAATATTACATCAGGTTTTTGGCTTTGATCAATTTCGCCATTCCCAAGCTTCTGTGATTAGCAATGTATTAACGCAAAATAATACCCTAGCCATTATGCCCACAGGTGGTGGTAAATCTTTGTGTTATCAAATTCCGGCTTTGGTGTTTGATGGTTTAACCATAGTGATTTCTCCGCTTATTTCTCTCATGCAAGATCAAGTCAGACAATTAAATGAACTGGCAGTCCCAGCCTGTATGTTAAATAGCGCATTAAGCGAACATGAGTATCAAAACAACTTACAACAGTTACAAAACCAACAAATAAAATTGCTGTTTTTAGCCCCAGAAACTGCCTTGCAGCTTAGTGTGTTAAATTTGTTAGAAAACTGCCAAGTTGCTAGCATTGCCATAGACGAAGCCCATTGTATTTCAGAATGGGGGCACGATTTTCGCCCTGAGTACCGGCAATTAGCACAACTTATCAACCGCTTTCCACAGGCCATTACAATAGCGCTTACCGCCACTGCTACGCCTCGAGTGAGAGAAGATATTAAGCGCCAACTAAATATTGCAGATAGCAGTGAGTTTATTTCTAGTTTTGATCGCCAAAACTTATTTTTAAGTGTGCAGCCTAAAGACAACCCTTATCAACAATGCAAATCATTTATCCAACAGTACCCTAAGCAGTCGGGCATTATTTATTGTCAATCACGGGCAAGTGTTGACGACTTAACCCACAAATTGCAGCAAGATGGTTTCTCAGCTTTGCCCTATCATGCGGGGTTAAATAGCGATAAACGTGGCGATTACCAAGAACGTTTTATTTGCGACGATGTAGACATAATAGTGGCCACCATTGCTTTTGGCATGGGGATCAACAAGCCAGATGTGCGTTTTGTATTGCATTACGATTTACCTAAAAATATCGAAGGCTATTATCAGCAAATTGGGCGAGCCGGGCGAGATGGCTTAGCAGCAGATTGTTTATTGTTATTTGGTTATGGAGATACCGGCAAAGTACGCTTTTTTATTGAGCAAATGCAAAACGAGCAGGAAAAACGCTTAGCGAATTTACACTTGGGGCAAATGTTGTCTTTTGCTGAAACAGAAGACTGTAGGCGCATTCCTTTATTATCTTATTTTGGTGAGCAACTTGAACAAGAAAATTGCCAAAACTGTGACAACTGCACCAGCGAAAGCAAAGAAAAGTCTGACCTAACCGTAGCCGCCCAAAAGTTTTTGTCTTGTGTGCATCGTACTGGCCAACGTTTTGGTGCCAGTTACATAGTGGATGTGTTGCGCGGCTCGAATGCCGAAAAAGTCTTAAAAAATCAGCATAATTTGTTGTCTACCTACAATATAGGCACCGAGCATAGCAAAAAACAATGGATGGCCTTAGCAAGACAATTAATTCAAAAAGGCCTGTTAATTCAAGATGAACAGTTTGGTGGGTTAAAACTCACCCAAAAAGCTGGCCAAGTGTTAAAAGGTAAAGTGCCATTTTTTGCTTTGTTGCAACAAGACACCACTAAGGTTAGCGGCAATAAAACCCAATTAGACAGTCCAGGGGATCAACGCTTAATCGCCTTGTTAAAAACCGAACGAAAAGTTTTAGCCGACCAAGCTAATTTGCCGCCCTATGCAATTTTTTCTGATCGTACCCTAAACGAAATGGCCTATTATTTTCCACATTCAAAAGAAAGCTTGTTAAAAATCAATGGGGTAGGTCAAGCTAAGTTAGATAAATATGCAGATGTGTTTATTCCAATCATCACTGAATTTTGTTTACAGCATGAGTTACAAGAAAAACCTAATTCGCAAAAAGCCAGTCAGCAATCAAGCCCAAGTACGCCCAAAGTTAGCGCTAAAAGCCATGAAGTTGTACAAGCCTTTGAACAAGGCAAATCTATTCAAGAATTGACTCAGATGTTTAAAGTGAAACCCAATACTATATTGAATCATCTATATAGATATGCCGAACAAGGGCAAAAATTTTCTAATCCTGAGCAACTATTAAAACAAACTGCACTAGATGCCAATACCATTACTCAAGTGCTGCAGGCATTTGAAGCTTGTGGAGCCGAGCGTTTAAAGCCAGTGTTTGAGCAACTTGGTGAACGTATTGATTACCAAGATTTACATTGGCTAAGAGTGTATTTTGTGCAGCAACCCAAGCAACTCAACTAATGACTTTGCGGAAATTTATAGGGATGAGCGGGTAATTTAATATGTGGCGCCACTGCCTGAATTTGGGCATAGAGTTTTTTTCTATCGTATGCATAGTTCTTGGTTAACTGATATTGCTTACCATCTAGAGTTAACACCTTAATTTCAGTAAAGCCTGTGTGCACCTGAAAGTAATGCTTAATCTCAACAATCTGCTGTAAGGCAAGCTGCCATTGATATTCGCCAAACAATGGATCTTGCATAGTTAAATGAGTGTCAGTTAGTTCAAGATAAAAACCTTTATTGTTGCACCACAAATAACAGGCCATTAACAGCAGTAAAATCAAGACAATTGGCGCCACTAGATCTAACCAATACAATAGTTGCAATGCGGCATCTGCATATTTTTGTTCTGTGATAAACCAGTGTGCGGCTTGCCACATAAATAACACTAGCAATATATTGCCAATTAAAATCAAGGCCGAATGTCTTTGAGACTTGTGGTAATAAAAATGTCGCATCTAGGTAGATTAATAGTTAAAAACGGTATTTCAAGGACGAATATTGGTTAATAACACTTATATTCTTTAGTTAGATCCTCATTGTGTGTTCACCCTGCTCATAAAATCGGCTAGAATGCGCGCCCTTTTTAATTAGCTTGGTAAGACACAATATGAGCAGCACTATCAATCGCACTATTTCAGTCGCACCAATGCTGGATTGGACAGACAAGCATTGTCGGTATTTTTTAAGGCAAATATCACACCACGCTCTTTTATACACAGAGATGGTTACTACTGGGGCAATTATTTTTGGTAAAGGTGATTACTTAGCCTTTAATCAAGAGGAGCACCCTGTTGCCCTGCAGTTAGGTGGTTCTGAGCCTACCGACATGGCTCGCTGTGCTGTTGAAGCGCAACAATATGGCTATGACGAGGTTAACATTAATGTAGGTTGCCCCTCAGATAGAGTACAAAACGGTCGATTTGGCGCTTGTTTGATGGCAGAGCCTCAAACTGTGGCCAGTTGCATTAAAGCTATGCAAGCAGAAGTGGATATTCCTGTTACAGTGAAATCGCGTATTGGCATAGACGATATGGATGAATATCAAGATCTCACCCATTTTATCGAAACTGTGGCTGAGTCTGGTTGTGATACTTTTATTGTGCATGCGCGCAAAGCTTGGTTACAAGGCCTGAGTCCTAAACAAAACCGCGATATTCCTCCGCTTATGTACGACAGGGTATATCAGTTAAAGCAACAATTTCCGCACTTACATATCAGCATAAATGGTGGGGTTAAATCTTTAGCCGAAGCACAAACTCACCTTTCTCACTTAGATGGAGTAATGATTGGCCGTGAGGTTTATAGCAATCCTTATATTTTAGCTGAGGTTGATAAATTGTTTTACCAAGACCCTCGACCGGCTAAAAGCCGAGTGGAAGTAGTCGAAGCCATGTTGCCATATGTGGAACAACAGCTCGCGCAAGGGGCACGAGTGTGGCACATTGCAAGGCATATGCTGGGTTTGTTTCAAGGGCAAGCTGGTGGGCGTATTTGGCGTCGTTATTTAAGTCAGCATGGCACGCAAAAAGGCGCGGGCATAGAACTCTTGACCGATGCATTAGACACTTTATTAAACGCCCAGCACAAAGCTAAACAATATCAATCAGAAAGTGTTGGTGAAAATAACCACTCAGATAGTGTAATTGACTAAATTTTGAATTTATCAAATGGTCTAAGCTGGGAGATGCAACTCGGATTTATATTAAAATTCAATAAAAAACAAAGGGTTATAATTTTTTTAAAGGTTGGCACAACTATCGCAAAGGATATTGCGACTTAAACAATAACTGCTTAAACCCAGTTATCAACACATTAAACGTAAAGGAAATATCATGTTTACCCAATCTAAAATTGCAGCTCTTATATTGACTACTGGCTTAGCTTTTTCTACAACAGTTAAAGCTGAAGAAGTAAGCTTAGAAAGATATGTAACTAGTATGGTTAACCAAGCGATGGATGCAGCTCAGCAAGAGTTTAATAACAACTTGCGTTCTGCAGTGCTTACAGTGGCTAACAATGTTAGTTTCAACGAAGATAAGGCTTATGTAGCCAAAGTAACCATAACAGATGTAAAAGAAACCAAGGATAAAAAACCAGAAACTGCCGCTGAGTAAGGGATTGATATGATCAATCAACTCTGGTTATTTGTTATGTTGTTCGCGCCAGTTGGGGCCTACGCTGCTGGCGCATTAATGGTAAGTGCAATTCAAGCCATACCTAATATTGCTAAGCTTACTAAAGTCTTACCCCAGCCCAACTATAAAAACGGTCACTAATAGCAGTTTGACCGTTTTTTTTATTGGTTATCTTTGATTTCACCTCTCTCTACAACCGACTTAATTCCTTTTTATCAACAGCTTAGGCATTAGCTTGGGTATTTTCCTGAGTCTTAAGGCTAGCGCCTCTCTTTAGTGCTCAATAGCAATGGATGCTTTCACTTTAACGTCTTTTTATTAAGTTGCGATTTTAACCAATCAGTTAGTCTATTTGACTAATTCTTTGAGATTGTTTCTGTGTTTTCTGGGCCCTAATTATTTTCATTTTTAAATATTTCTTTTAAATCAATGGCTTATGTGTTTTTGATGACTTGGCACACGACTTGTAATAGTTAGTGCAGTGCTGGGGTCACCCAGTTAATAACTCATTAATCTATTGGAGGAAATTAAAATGGGTATGTTTTCAAGAATGTCAGACATAGTGCAAGCCAATATCAATGCCATCTTAGATAAAGCAGAAGATCCAGCTAAAGTGGTGAAACTGTTAATCCAAGAAATGGAAGAAACCCTAGTAGAGTTGCGCTCTGTGGCAGCCACTAATTTAGCCGAGAAAAAACAGCTTGAGCGTCAAAAAAACAAGCTTGAGCAACAAGTACAAGCCTGGCAGGCAAAAGCGGCTTTAGCTGTGGAAAAAGACCGCGAAGATTTAGCCAGATCAGCGTTAGTAGAAAAACACCACAGTCAACAGCAACTTACTGCTTTGTCGAGCGAATTTACCTTAGTTGAAGAGTCGTTAAATAAATTGCAAGAAGACATGGGCAAATTACAAGACAAGTTAATCGAAGCCCGTGCTAAACAAAAAGCAATTTTGCTACGCGAGCGTTCAGTGTCAGCTAGGTTAAAGGTTAAAACTAAAGCTCACTCAGTCAAAATTGACGACGCAATTATTCGATTTGAACAGTACGAACGTCGCATTGACGACTTAGAGTCACAAGTTGACGCCTATGACTTAGTTGATCAAAGCCAAGGGTTACAAGCGCAATTTGATCAACTTGAATCAGAAAGTGAAATTGAAAAAGAGCTTGAGGCCTTACGTAAAAAGGTGGCCTAAGTGTTAAGTCATAGAATGAACCTTTCCAGGTTGGCAAGCCCAGTTTGCCGCTTGGAAAAGGCCCTGAGTTAATTAAATAAAGGAAAATAAAATGAGACGTTATTTTGATGTAAATAGGTTATACAAAGATTCCCTTAACCGAAAAATATCTGGTGTATGTGCGGGACTAGCTAAACATTGGGCTGTGCCAAGATGGTTGGTAAGAGCTGCAGCTGTAGTGTGTTTAATTATGTTACCTATGGTCACCGCCATTGCCTATATTACTGCCACTTTACTGATCCCTAGCCGATAGGTATTTGCTATGTTTAAAAATATTATTTTAGCGGTAATTATTGTGGCGGCACTTACCTACGGATTAGGGCATATAGCGACGGATTGGTTTGGCATGCACTTAGTGCTGACTGATTATGATTTAGATGCCAGTAGTTCATTATTAGCTGTTGTAGTGGCGGTAGCTGTGATGGTGATTGTTGGCTTTATTATCGCCTTTAGCATAGTTGCTGCCGTGGGCTTTGCAGTCATTGCCGCATTGATTGGCATAGTAGTTGTGGGGTTAAGTGTATTTTGGCCATTTATATTAGTGCTGTGTTGTATCTTATGGTTGGTTCGAGATAAAAAAACACCAGCTTACTGATATATCACTGAGTGTGAAATCATATAACCAATAATACACATTTTGCTCAGAATGATTGGTAAGATAGTTTAATATACTGAATAATCAGCTGCGAAAATAACTCACTCAGGATAGAAAACTATGCGATTAATCGCGATATTCAGCTTGCTGCTTATTAGTTCACTAACTTATGCTCAAATTAAAGTGACTGACGCCACTATTCGATTATTGCCACCTGGTGTGCCTAATAGTTCAGCGTATTTTTCCATTGAAAATAGTTCATCAGAAGAAGTAGTACTGGTGTCGGCCAAGGCAAATTTTGTCGACAAAGCAGAGATTCATGCGCATATTCATGAAAACAATATGATGCGCATGCAAAAGCAAGAACAAGTGGTGATACCAGCAGGAAAAAGTTTAACCTTTGAGCCTGGTGGATTACATATCATGTTATTTGGCTTACATCAGCCATTAAAAGAGGGGCAGTTTCTAGGGTTAAGCTTGCAAACTCAAAGCGGTGACCTTATTGAATTTAAGGCAAAAGTAGCGCGGCTCAGTGGCCATTCTCATCATTAGGAGCAAACATGAAACAGTACCTAACAACAAAATGGCTAGTAAGTGGTGTCGGGATCATTATTGTCTTATTTTGGCTGTTATCAGTGTATTGGAGTTTCGAACCAGATTTATTTGAGCCAGAACTCGTGGCCCAACAACAAGCCAGTCAAAATGGTGAAATGCTTGTACCAGGATACGTCACTACTACTAGTTTAATTAAGGTCAGTGAAACCTTGTTAAATAAGTCGGGGGGTTATTTATCAAATGACGTATTACCGCCAAGCGTAATGATGGACAACATGCCAAGTTGGGAATTTGGGGTGTTAGAAATGGTGCGTGATTTAGCTTTGGCTATGCGTAAAGATTTCAGCCGTTCACAAAGCCAGTCAATAGAAAATCCGTTTTTAACCAAAGCCCAACCGCAATTTAATATTGATAGTTTGAGTTGGATATTGCCTTCAGCCGAATCAAAGTATCAAGAGGGTATTGATAAACTTTATGCCTATCGTGCGAGTTTGGCAGATAGCCAACAGCAACAAGGGCAGTTTTTTGCCAGAGCTGACAACTTACGCGATTGGTTAAAACAGTTAGAAAAACGTTTAGGCAGTTTGTCACAGCGTTTAAGTGCCAGCGTAGGCCAAGACCGCTTAGATACCAATTTAGCTGGCGACGCAAATGCCACTCAATCAACCCCTACCGCAAATCAGCTGACCGATAAAACTAGTTGGTGGCAGCTAGACAATAATTTTTATGAGGCTAGAGGCGCAAGTTGGGCACTGATACATTTCTTAAAAGCAGTAGAAGTGGATTTTGCTGACGTATTAGAAAAAAAGAATGCCAAAGTTAGTCTGCAGCAAATTATTCGAGAATTAGAAGCGACTCAGGAGTCGTTGTGGAGTCCAATGGTGTTAAATGGTAGTGGCTTTGGAATGTTAGCTAATCATTCGTTAGTTATGGCTAATTATATTTCTCGGGCAAATGCAGCGTTAATTGAATTAAGTGAATTATTAAATCAGGGTTAAATTATGAAAAAAACTGCAATATCTATTGGGCTGCTAATGTTGGGAGCAAGCTCTGTGGCTCAAGCCGATACTTTGTTAGGTTTGTTTGCCGGTGCTCAAGCTTGGAATATGCAAACCACTGGAGGCTTTTCAAATGATGGAACTCATGCAGAATTTGATTTTGAAGATCAAACCAATAACAGTTTGTATGTGGCATTTGAGCACCCCATTCCGTTAATTCCTAATGTTAAAGTACAGCGCACTTTGATGGATACTTACGGCGAAACCCGATTAAATTCGCAGTACCAATTTGGTGGTGAAATTTATGCCAATAATTCAGAGGTGTTAACCGATGTTTCTTTAACTGCTACTGACTTTATTTTGTATTACGAATTTTTTGATAACGATTTAATCAGCTTCGACTTTGGGATTAATACTAAATACATTGACGGTGAGTTAGTGGTCTCTGAAAAAGACGACCCATCTAATACTTCAACAGAGTCATTTTCTGGGCCTGTACCTATGGCTTATTCGCGTTTAGCCATTGGCATTCCTTTCAGTGGCTTTGGTGCCTTTGTTGAGGGCAGCTACTTAAATATAGATGACCACACTTTGTCTGATTTTCAAGCAGCCATTACTTATAGTTTGATGGACAATATTGCGGTAGATATGACTTTTCAGCTTGGTTATCGAGCGGTTGAGTTGTCGCTAGATGACTTAGATGACATCTATTCAAATCTAGAATTTAAAGGCGTATACGCTGGGCTAGAGGTACACTTTTAATTTCAATTGTTTTTGTTATAAAAAATTAGTTTTTATTCTTTCCTGTTATGCACATAGACCGCTAACCTATAAGGGTATTTATAAAGGTTAGCGATTCTATGTCTTCACCAACTCATCAAGCCTTTGGGCTTGCCTCTGGTTTATCAGAAAATCAGTGGGCACAAATTAATCAAGCGACAGCAACGCTTAATCCTCAACAGTTAACATGGTTGAGTGGCTATTTTGCGGGATTAGCACAATCTGGCCAACCTCAATTATTGGTGTCAGAACCACAGTCAGCGCAAACCCTGACTATTTTATATGGTTCGCAAACGGGCAATGCCAAAGCCATTGCGGTTGAGTTAAAAGCTAAGCTTGATGCGCTAAACTTGCCAGCTAAATTGCTTAGCATGGCAGATTACAAGCACAAGCAATTAAAAACCGAAACTCATCTAGCGGTAGTGGTCAGTACACATGGAGAAGGTGAAGCCCCAGATGACGCCATCGAACTGCACGAATTTTTAGTCAGTAAAAAGGCGCCAAAACTTAATAATCTAAAAATAGCAGTTTTAGGTTTAGGCGACTCAAGCTATGAATTTTTCTGCCAAACCGGTAAAGATTTTGAAAAACGCTTGGTTGATTTAGGCGCGAGCAATATTTTGCCAAGAGTAGATTGTGACGTAGATTACGACGATGATGTAACTGCATGGTTTGATTCCCTGAGTCATCAGTTAAGAGATGAACTAAAAAGCCAGACTAATCAGTCGCAAGCCGCTGTGTTATCTCATGCGTTGCCCACAAGTCCAGTATCGGTTTACAGTAAAAAGGCACCTTTTACTGCAACCTTGCTCGAAAGCCAAAAAATTACCGGTCGAGATTCAGTTAAAGATATTCGTCATATTGAAATTTCGTTAGAAGGTTCGGGTATTCAATACAAAGCCGGTGATGCTTTAGGCGTGTGGTTTAAAAACGATAAAACCTTAGTTATGGAGTTGCTTGAGTTACTTAATTTTAGCGCTGAACAAAAAGTCAGTTGGTCAGGCCAAGAATACCCCTTAGCTGAGGTGCTTATTGAGCAACTAGAGCTAACCCAAAGTTACCCAACTTTTGCAAACGCTTATGCAGACTATGCCAAAAATGTGGAGTTAAATGCTCTGTTAGAAGACAAGTCTGTATTAAGAGAATACCTTGCTAATCACCAAATTATAGACATAGTTCGTCAATTCCCAGCTGAGTTAGAGGCGCAACAGTTTGTTGACTGTTTAAGAAAAATCACCCCTCGTCTTTATTCTATTGCGTCTAGTCAAGCCGAAGTGGAAGATGAAGTTCATCTTACTGTGGCATTAGTCGAATACCAAGCGCATGGGCATAGCCATCAAGGTGGCGCTTCGAGTTTCTTATCTACTCGTCTTGAAGCTGGTGGCGAAGTACAAGTGTTTGTTGAAAGCAATGACAATTTCCGTCTACCAGATAATGGTGACACCCCAGTTATTATGATCGGACCTGGTACCGGTATTGCGCCCTTTAGAGCCTTTATGCAACAAAGAGAAGCAGAAGAAGCCAGTGGCGACAATTGGTTGTTTTTTGGTAACCCTAACTATACCCAAGACTTTTTATATCAAACTGAATGGCAACGATTTGTCAAAGATGGAGTAGTAAATAAGGTCAGTTTGGCATTCTCACGTGATCAAGAGCAAAAGATTTACGTACAAGATCGCATGCTCGAACAAGGGGCAGAATTATATCAATGGCTAGAAAGAGGCTCACATTTTTATGTATGTGGTGATGCCAATCACATGGCAAAAGATGTACACGATGCTTTAATTCAAATAGTGATTGAACATGGCGGCAAAACCCAAGAACAAGCAGAGCAGTATGTGTCTGACTTGCGCCGTGCAAAACGTTACCAAAAGGACGTTTACTAATGAGTAATGATAAGAAAAATTTAATTGTTGAAGGCAAATTAGCCGACAACGAACGCTTAAAATCCCAAAGTAATTTTTTGCGAGGCAGCATAGCCGAAGATTTAAACAATGATTTAACAGGTGCTTTTGTTGGCGATAACTTTCAGTTAATCCGTTTTCATGGCATGTACCAACAAGATGATCGTGACCTTAGAGCCGAGCGAGCTAAGCAAAAATTAGAGCCTTTGCAAAATGTTATGTTAAGGGCCCGCTTGCCTGGTGGCATCATTTCCCCAAAACAATGGTTGGCCATAGATAAGTTTGCCGAAGAAAAAAGTCTTTACGGCAGTATTCGTTTAACCACCCGACAGACTTTTCAGTTTCATGGTGTGTTGAAACCTAATGTTAAACCTATGCACCAAATGCTTAACCAAGTCGGGATCGACTCTATTGCCACAGCTGGCGACGTGAACAGAAACGTATTATGTACTTCTAATCCGGTGGAGTCTGAAGTGCATCAAGAAGCTTACGAGTGGGCCACAAAAATTAGTGAACATCTGTTACCTAAAACGCGCGCTTACGCAGAAATTTGGTTAGATGGTGAAAAGCTTGAAACCACAGATGTTGAACCTATTTTAGGCAGCACTTACTTACCACGTAAGTTTAAAACCACAGTAGTAATCCCTCCGCAAAACGATGTAGACGTGCATGCTAATGATTTAAGCTTTGTTGCTATTGCCGAGCAAGGCAAGTTAGTTGGATTTAACGTTTTAGTAGGCGGTGGATTAGCCATGACCCATGGCGACAAATCAACCTATCCACGTAAAGCTGATGATTTTGGTTTTATTGAACTTGAGCATACTTTAGCCGTAGCTGAGGCAGTGGTAACTACTCAGCGTGATTGGGGCAACAGGGTTAATCGAAAAAATGCTAAGACCAAATATACTCTCGAAAGAGTCGGTGTAGAAACCTTTAAAGCAGAAGTAGAAAAGCGCGCAGGCATTACTTTTGGGCAAAGTCGTGCTTATGAATTTACCTCTAGAGGTGATCGTATTGGTTGGGTAGAAGGCATTGATGGTAAACATCATTTGACCTTGTTTATTGAGAATGGCCGTATATTAGATTACCCAGGTAAACCGCTAAAAACTGGTTGTGCCGAAATTGCCAAGATCCACAAGGGAGATTTTCGCCTAACTGCCAATCAAAATCTGATTGTGGCAGGGGTGCCTAGTGAAGAAAAAGAACGCATTGAACAACTAGCGCGTGAACATGGATTGATAACCGACCATTTAAGTCCACAACGCATTGATTCTATGGCTTGTGTTTCATTACCTACTTGTCCTTTAGCCATGGCAGAAGCCGAACGTTATTTGCCGGATGCGGTAACTCAGATTGAAGGCTTATTGGCCAAACATAATATGGCTAGCGAAAGCATTATCTACCGGGTCACTGGGTGTCCGAATGGATGTGGCCGAGCCATGTTGGCCGAAGTGGGCTTAGTGGGTAAAGGGCCAGGCAAATATAATTTGCATTTGGGCGGTGATCGTCAAGGTACGCGCATACCAAGAATGTATCGAGAAAACATTGACGAGCAAGAAATCATGCAAGAGTTAGATCGTTTAATTGGCCTTTGGGCTAACGAAAGACAAGCTAATGAAGCCTTCGGTGATTTTTTGATCAGAGCTGAAATAGTCAAACCTGTGATCGATTCAGCTAAGGATTTTCATGATGACCCCAGCTACTCCATCTAATCAAGCTAAAAGCTTAGACTCAGTGTTGCTTGGTGATGAGTTAGACAGGGCTAACCTGAGCTTGGAGAAACAATCTGCCCAAGAGCGTGTGGCCTGGTCGTTAGATCACCTGCCACACAATTTTATGTTGTCTTCAAGCTTTGGGGCTCAGGCTGCTGTAATGTTACATATGTTGACTCAGCAGTACCCTGATATTCCTGTGGTATTAACCGATACGGGTTATTTGTTTCCCGAAACCTACCAGTTTGTAGATGAACTTACCCAAAGACTAAAGCTTAACTTAAAAGTATTTAGAGCTGGGCTTTCCCCTGCTTGGCAAGAGGCTAGAATGGGTAAGTTATGGGAAAAAGGTGTTGAAGGCATTGAACAATACAATCACTTAAATAAAGTGCAGCCAATGCAAAATGCCTTAGACGAATTACAGGTTAAAAGTTGGTTTGCTGGGCTGCGTAGAAGTCAGTCTGATATGCGAGAGGCATTACCTGTGATTCAACGTCTTAAACAGCAATTTAAAATTTATCCCATAATAGATTGGTCTAATAAAGATGTGCACATGTACCTTAAAAAGCATAACTTGCCTTATCATCCTTTATGGGAAAAAGGTTATGTGTCTATTGGTGATTGGCATAGCACCCGTTCATTAGAAGAAGGTATGAGCGAGCAAGATACACGTTTCTTTGGTTTAAAAAGAGAGTGTGGACTACATGAATTTGGTGACGGTATTTAATCGCCTAATTGACCTCAAAAGCCGAATTAAGTGTATGAGTTAACGCTATTAAATAGGCATCTTGTTTTTGTTGTGGCACTAATTTACACAGCTCGGCACCACTAGTGGTAAATTTATAATATTTTAATGAAGTGCCGGCTCGCTTGGCACGTATTTGCATAGTCTGCCTAGTACAGCGCCATTCATAAGACTTTTCTGTGGGTAGTTCTCCCGACTCAATTTCACTATGGTGAATTAAGCCCAAATCCATTAATGATAAAATATCGGGGTAGCCTAACCCAAATTCAGCTAAGTTTATTAGCTGATTTCCTTTGGTATGAAACAATGACCATAAACTGGGTTTTTGGTAGTAGCCCATTAGTAGTTTAGGTACAGACTCGCCTTTTCGTTTACTGGCTAAGCTCACTGCAAGTTGAAAAGTTTGTGCATCTTTTTGCGTAAGTTGCTGCAATATACTTAAGGTTTTTAATGAAAAGCTGCCTGGTTTGGCTGATTCTACAGCAAAGATTTTTCCCCATAAATCTTGCATGGCAGGAGAATACACTTGTTCTGCCATATGCACAAAACTAAAAAACCAATCTGCATCAATATCTTCGTCTGCGCAGTCGGCTATGCACAAATCTAAAGCTTTAGCTAAAATACTTTCCAGATTTTGCACTTTACGTTGAGCTATAAGGCTGGCTTTACGCGAGGCTTTTTCTGTTGTACTGAGTGGTTTAGCTTGATGATCACTAGCTTGAATGCCAATTTGCGCAAACCATTTGGTCATTCGATTAAGCTCAAGTGAACGCTCAACTTTTTTTTCTGCTTTATCTGTAGCGGCACTTTTTTTAGGCTGTGTAGGCTGCTCAACAGTAACTGCTGGGACCACTGATGGAGAATTTTTGTGCGATATTTTCATTTCAGGCAAACACAGGTTAAAATTTACAATTCTTTATATTGCGTTAATTGATGTTACATGAGCAAATAAAAATGTTAACTTTAAGCGTAATAATAAATGTTTTCATGCTCCATTTTTGACATTAATGTATTTACTAGGGGCGAGGTTGATAAACATAAGGTATGTTTTCTAGAGCACTAGATATTAAATTTGACGGATTTTGAATGAACCCTAGTAAGTATGATAACGATGAATTAATCTTTTTATCAGAGGATAGCCAAAGTAACGCGCCAGATATTACGGGTGCATGGAATGTGCTGGTGGTGGATGATGATGAGGAAATTCATTCAGTTACTAGGTTAGCCCTTTCTGATTTAGTCGTTAACGGCAAATCATTGCATTTTGTGCATGCCTATTCAGGCGAAGAAGCCCTAAAAATAATTGAAGAAATGGGCGCCTCTATAGCTATTATTTTACTTGATGTGGTGATGGAGGCAGACGATGCTGGCCTGATGGTAGCCAAAAAAATGCGTGAAGAGCTCAATCTTATTGAACCTCGAATTATTTTACGTACCGGTCAGCCAGGTTATGCGCCAGAAGAACAAGTCATAAAAGATTACGATATCAACGACTATAAAACCAAAACCGAATTAACCCGTGGCAAATTAGTGACTGCCATTATCGCTTCTATCCGTTCTTACCAACAAATTCTGACTATCAATCAAAGTCGTAGTGGCCTAACAAAAATTATTCTTTCAGCGGCAAACTTAATGGAAGAGCATTCGGTGAAAAGTTTTTGTGAAGGTGTGGTCACACAAATTAGCTCTTTGATTGGACTGGATGCTGGAGGCATAGTCTGTGCTAAAGCAGGTTCAATTTTAGATCAAGAAGACGATGGTGTTTATGTGCTAGGTGCAGCGGGAGAATTTGCACCTTATATAAATGGCAAACTAGAAAATTTGCATAACGACAGAGTGGTTAAGTTTGTTCATTGTTGCTTGCAGTTAAAAGAGCATGTTTTTGAAAAAGAGTTTTCTGTTTTATATCTTAATAGCTCTGGCTATGAGGCCGCGGTTTACTTAGATATTCAGCGAGAAATCAATGATATAGATAAACAATTGCTCGAAGTGTTTTTATCTAGCATCTCTGTTGGTTATGAAAATGTGAATTTATTCCATCAGTTACGAACTGCGGCTTTTAAAGACTGGCTAACTAAACTGCCCAATCGCAGTGAATTCATTAATATGCTGGATGAATGTGAAGAAGGAGCACGTAAAAGCTCAGAAGCAGTAATTGCCTTAATCGATATCAATCATTTTGCTGATATAAATGACGGCTTAGGTCAAGATGCGGGTAACAACACTTTATTGGCCGTCACTCACAGATTACAAGAAACCTTTAGCGAAGAAGTTAAAATAGGCCGAATTGGCTCAGACGTGTTTGGCCTTATTGGCTCTGAATGTGACGTTAACCCAGAAACATTAAATAATATGTTTATCGAGCCTTTTAAAGCCGGCGAACATACCTTGCCATTGACTGCTTCTTTTGGCTTTTGTCGTTTACAAGGAAAAAGCCAATCTGGGATCAGCCGTTTAACCCATAGTAATATTGCCTTAAATAAAGCCAAAAAGAATCTCAATACCAACTTTGAATACTATGCGCCAGAAATGGAAGAAGAAACCACTTGGCGTTTAGACATGATTAGGCAATTACAAAATGACTTTGAAGCTCGCAAGTTAGAACTATGGTATCAACCGCAAGTCGATTTGGTCACTGAACAAATTATTGGAATGGAAGCCTTATTAAGATGGCCTTCTAGTGATGGCGGTTTTATTTCTCCTGCGGTATTTGTGCCTTTGGCTGAATATTCTGGACTCATCATAGATATAGGCATTTGGGTTTTAGAAGAAGCCTGTCACAAGTTACAAGCTTTATCTGAACAAGGTTATGAAGGACTGCGAATGGCGGTAAACATTTCAATGCCACAATTTCGCGATCCCAATTTTATCGATACGGTGAAAAAAATCATCACTGAAAATGGTATTGAGCCGCATAAAATTGAATTAGAAATTACTGAAAGTGTGGTGATGGACGAACCACAAATTGTGATTGAAGCACTACAAGAATTAAAACAGTTTGGAGTAAAGGTGGCCATAGACGATTTTGGCACGGGCTTTTCTTCAATGAGTTATCTACAACAGCTGCCGTTAGATCGATTAAAGGTTGACCGTTCTTTTGTTAATGAAATTACCCCAGGTAAATCAGCTTTTATTGCAGAAACTATAGTGACACTTGGTAATCGCTTAGGTTTATCTACTATTGCTGAAGGGGTAGAAAAGCGTGAGCAGGCCAGTTATATGTTAAAACTTGGATGTGACGAAGCACAGGGCTATTTGTTTGCCAAGCCCCTACCTTATCAAGAGTTACTTACTTTCTTGGCTAAACAAGATAATTAATAAAGGCCTCTTAATGAAGTGACCCCCAATAGTTGGACATACCAATTACTGGGGGTCTTTTTATGTCCAAATACCACAGAGCATTTAAGTTAGAGATAGCGAAATGTACTCAAAACCAAAGCTCGCGAGAGCTTGGTTTAATATACAACGTACCATCAAACCAAATCCGATACTGGTCAGTAGTTTATAGACTTAATGGTATGGATAGCTTCTTACACAAGCAATTTCCTTACACGCGTGACTTCAAGCTAGAAGTATTAAGGACTATGAGAGTAGAAAGTTGGTCATTGTCCTATACCAGTGCATTTTTTGATTTATCCACGCCAGGTATTTTATATCAGTGGCAAAAGCTTTACGCTCGCGATGGTTTATCTCGACTCACACCACGCAAAAAAGGAAGGCCTCGCATGACACATCACTCTCCAGAGCCCAAACCATCAGGGCAGATGACAGAAAAAGAACTAAGAGAAGAGTTAGAGTATTTACGTGCTGAGAACGCTGTCCTAAAAAAGTTAGAAGCCTTGGCTCAAGCCAAAAAGAAAAAAGCAAAGAAAAGGCCCTAGTGGTCGATGAGCTCAAGGCAAAATACAGCTTACATCATTTACTTAAAGCTTCGGGGCTAGCTCGGAGTGTGTATTACTATCATCGTAGCGCACACCAAGCAGCATGCCCTGATGTAGCCTTAAAATCCCAAATACGTGAGATTTATCATCATCATAAAGGGCGGTATGGGTATCGTCGGATAACATGTACTTTAAGATTGGCAGGTATGGTGGTTAATCATAAACGTGTCCAACGTCTAATGGGGGAATTGGGTCTTAAGTCAAAGGTCAGACCGAAGCGATATAAATCATATAAAGGCGAAGTGGGTAAAATCGCCGCTGATTTAGTTCAAAGAGAATTTAGAGCTGATAAACCGAATCAAAAGTGGGTGACGGATGTGACCGAATTTAAAGTCAATGGACAGAAGGTTTACCTGTCACCTGTTATCGACTTGTTTAACCAAGAAGTGGTGAGTTATGAGGTGCGCAAATCGGTTACGCTTCCGTTAGTAACCGATATGCTGAAAAGCGCAACGAATAAGCTTAAGAAAGGTGAGAAGCCGATAGTTCACTCAGACCAAGGGTGGCAGTACCAAAACAGGGCTTATCAAAACCATCTCAGAGATAAAGGCTTATCACAAAGTATGTCGAGAAAAGGTAACTGCTTAGACAACGCTATAGCCGAGAACTTCTTCGGCATACTCAAGACTGAAATGTATCATAATGAAGAATTCAAAAATGCAGATGAACTGATTGCAAACATCCGAAAATACATCGACTATTACAATAACGAACGTATTAAGCTAAAACTAAAAGGCCTGAGTCCGATAGCATATCGAAATCAGGCCTTGGTAGCTGCTTAGAAATGAGTCCAACTTTATGGGGTCACTTCATAAGAGGCCTTTATTAGTACTGGTTGTGTACTTATTTAGTTTTGGCAAAAGTCATACTGATGCAGTTGTAACCATTTTTGTTTTTGCAGTGCTAATCCTTGTTTGAGCTCTTTGTATTGATACTGCAAATCAAGATTCTCATAGCTGCGTTTTAAATGTTGGCCTTTGATTGCCATTAACTGTTTTTTCGCTGCATAGTATTCAGTCATTCTTTGTGCGAGTAGTTCATATTCTTTTTGCAGTCTAACTAACACTTCTTCTGCATTAGGCAAATTCGACACTTTTTCTTTGGCTAATTTTAATTGCATCGCCACTTTGGCTTTTTCAATGCGTTCTTCAGGACAACGGCGCAGGTTTTTTGTCCAACCAATAAATGACAAACCTCTAATAAGCCATTTAGTGGGATCAAACTGCCACCATTTCACACCGTTGCGATAATCATATTCAAAAATATGATGGAAATTGTGGTAACCCTCTCCAAAGGTAAAAAAGGCTAAAATGTCATTATCTCTGGCAGAATTTTTGTCTGTGTAGGGCTGTCGTCCCCAAATGTGCGCTAATGAATTAATACAAAAAGTCACATGATGCACTACTACCAAGCGAAACACTCCAGCTAACAATAACATGCCCCAAACATCGCCATTCAGCCAACCTAATAAAATAGGGATCCCAAAGTTAGCGCTAAGCATTATTTTTAGGTAATGATTATGTTGCCACATGACAATTTTATCTTTTTGCAGATCACGACAATTACTATAATCAGTATAGCGTTCTACTTGGTACTCTCTGAGCATCCAACCAATGTGTGAATACCAAAAGCCTTTCTTGGCCGAATAAGGATCCTGCTGATTATCATCTACGTGTTTATGATGAATGCGATGATCAGAGCACCAGTGTAAAATACTATTTTGCAAACTCATCGCCCCACCAATGGCTAAAATAGCTTTCACTATTGAGTTTGCTTCGTAAGCTTTGTGCGACCACAGCCTATGATAGCCGGCGGTTATGGACATACCGGAAAAATAAATCAGAAAAATACAGGCTATAATTTCGAAGCTATCAAAGCCATGGGTAAAGGCTTCTAATGGCATTAACACAAGTGCGATTAAACCAGTGATGATGAAGACCAATACATTGGTTAAAATAAGGCGGGGTTTTTTCATTTACGAATACAAATTTCAGCTTACAAGTGTACGCTATTCTACTTGCCATTATGCGATTCGCAAGCGCTATATTTTATTATCACCTTGATTTGCTGGTTTCAGCGCAGAATCTTGTTAATATTCTACTACTTAGGAAAATTAGGTTTTAGCAGTTGAATCGTCAAGAACAAAAACTTCGTACACGTCGTTCAATTATTGAAGCGGCTTTTATGTTGTTAGATGAACGCCGTAGTTTGTCGAGTATTAGTTTACGAGAGGTCGCCAGAGTAGCGGGTATTGCGCCTACGTCTTTTTATCGACACTTTAAAGATATTGACGAACTAGGCCTGACCTTAGTGGATGAGGCCGGATTAGCCCTGCGTCAACTTATGCGTCAAGCTAGGCTACGCATAGCCTCAGGTGGAGGAGTGATCAATACTTCTGTGGATACCTTTATGGAATTCATCACAGCTAACAATAATGTGTTTCGATTATTATTGAGGGAGCATACTGGCACATCAATGGCATTTAGGGCTGCGGTGCTTAGGGAAATTAAACACTTTAATGTTGAGCTCACAGATTACACTATGAGCACTACAGGCTTGCCTTACAATATTGCCAACCTGCAAGCAGAAGCCATGGTTAAACTCGTGTTTAGTGCTGGTGCAGAAGCACTAGACGCCTCAAAAGAACAAAAGTCTATTGTTGCCGAGCGGGTAAAGCTACAACTTAGATTTGTAGCAAATGGCGCCTTGCAAGCTATGGCTGAGCAAAAACCTAAAGCTTAAATTTTTTGTAAGTACAGCCCACACTCTGCATGATGGGTATAAGGAAACTGATCAAAGAGTGCAAAACGGCTCACCTTGTGGGTTTTTAACAAAACCTTTAAGTTGTCTTTTAAAGTGTCAGGATTACACGAGATATAAATAATATTTTGGTAATCTTTGATCATATCAACTGTGGTTTCATCTAAGCCAGCTCGTGGAGGGTCAACTAACACGGTTTTGCAGTTATATTCGCTTAAATCTGTGCCTTCTAGTCTTCTAAACTCTCTGACTCCTTGTTGAGCTTGAACAAACTCTTCACTCGACATGCGCAAGATTTTTAAGTTGTTAATGTTATTCTGTTGAATGTTTTCTTGTGCGGCGGCTACCGAGGTTTTTGATATTTCTGTCGCTATAACCTTGTTAAAGTTTTGCGCTAAGGGCACAGAAAAGTTACCCGCGCCACAATATAGCTCTAAAAGATCACCTTGGGCATTTTGGGTAATATCAAGCGCCCACTCAATCATGTGAATATTGACCTTAGCATTTGGCTGGGTAAAACTATTTTCTACTTGCTTAAAGCTAAAGTTCTGCTGATTAATAGTTAAGTGTTCGGTGACAAAATCTCTATCTAAAATAATTTTTTGTTTTTTGGCCCGTCCAATAATGTCAATGCGGTAACTTTTTCGCAAAATGCTTAAAATGCCCTGCATTTCTTTCACCCACGCCTCATCAAGGGCTTTGTGATATAACAAAGACACTAAGACTTCACCGCTCAGGCTAGCTAAATAGTCCACTTGAAATAACTTTCTACGCGCTATTTCATTACCTTTAAGCAGCACAAGCAGATCTCGCATGACCTCATTAATTAATTGGCTAGCAGGTGGAAAATGAGTGACAGGGTATTTTTGCTTGGTTTCCTGATCGAACATTATATGCTCTAAGTTATCCCCATCGTGCCACAATCTAAATTCCGCTCTTTGTCTATAATGCAAAGGTTCAGATGCAAACACTTCTAGAGAAGGCATCTTAAATTGAGCAAAGCTTTGTTTTATTGCCTGGGTTTTATGCTCTAGCTGAGTCGCGTAGTTTTCTGCCTTAATGTCTATTGGCCGCATGGCTCACCTTAGTCTGTATAGGTTAATTGCGCGCAAGGTAAAGGGTTTTAAACCATACTTCAAGGCAGATCTATAGCCTTGGTTAAAAATAAATCAAAATGACATTAAAGTTTTGCCAAGAAGTGGCCGATAGTATTAGACGAGGATAGTGAGGTATCTGCCATGAATATTAGTCAGCTTAAAGCCTTTTTAGGTGATAAACCCCAACATTTGGGGAACGACAACAGTTTGCAAAACCAGCTGCGTGATGCTGGATTAAGCCAAGTCTTGGCTACGCCTGTGGCTAAAGGCCTAGCGGGTGAAGATAAGTTTAGTACTAGCACAACCCTAGGGGTGCGTGTATTTGCAGCTTCTTTTAACCAATCTTTAGAAATCGATCAACGTAAACCCAATTTTTCTGTACCTAAAGAAAAAGAGCAAAATAGCACGCTCTTTGATTTTGAAGAAGTGGCTAAAAATGTCTTAAATTTTGTAGGTGGTGCCATTAAAAATGCTAAACATAATGGTGCAAATGAAGGCCAACTTAATGCTTTATTCGCGCAAGCCACGTCAGGTGTGATGAAAGGCATCAAAATGGCTGAACGAGATTTAGCCGGATTTCTTAACGAAGACATTACCCAAGGGATCGAGCAGAGTAAAAATCTAATTGAAACTGGTATTGAAAAATTAAGACAAGATATCTTTGCGCCGAATAAGGTGGTGGCAGAACAGCAAATAAATCTTGAGCAAACTAAAATACAAAAAGGTGAGCTTTCTATTCGCACGCGCGATGGAGATAAGGTCACCTTGAGCTTTGAAGATCTGCAACATTTTGAGTTTAATCAAAGACAGCTTGAGGTCAGCCAGCCTGTAACTACTCAAGCAAGCGTAAACGGTGAGCAAAATAGCCCTTCACCTGAAGATAAAGCTACAGAAGTTCAGGCGGGTACAATTAATGAGTCTGTCCCTCAAAGTGAAGAGCAGGCTAGCATAAGTCCAGAAGATAAAACTGCTACCCAAACGACCACTCAAGAAAACGCTGTATTTATACAGCAAAATGCTTTTTCCTTTTCGGTTAAAGGAGAATTAGACGAAAGTGAACTTAAAGCCATTGGTCAATTAGTTGTAGATACCAATGAGTTGGCAGAAGAGTTTTTTAATGGCGATATAGAAACCGCATTTAATCAAGCGCTTGAATTAGGTTTTGATCAGCAAGAGTTGGCTAGCTTTGCCTTGCAACTAACTAAAGTTGAAAATACTCAAGTAATTAAAACCTATGAAACTGTGTCGCATTATGATCAAGATAACCAACAGGCAGACCCTGCCAAAGCGGTAAAACCTGTAACAGAATATCTAGATAAATTGTTGAACGTACTAGATGGTGCTCGTTTAAAGTTAGAAAACAACCAGTCATATGAAAACGTAGTAAACGAATTAATCAACCGTTTAGGTGATGAAGTGGCAACGCCTGATCTCATCTCAGCTATTAACCGCTTTAATGAGTTTAATCAAAGATTGGTGAACAGTTTACCTATAGGGTATCAACCCTCTGCTAAAGAAGCATAAAAAAAGGCCAGCTTATAGCTGGCCTTTATTTTTAATTGAAACTTACTCTTCTTCAGTTTTTTCTTTGGCTAATCTAACTTTAAGTGTTCTTTCTTGAAAACTTGAATCATTAAGGTTTTTAATGGCTTTTGCTGCGCCTTTGGCGTGCATTTCAACAAAACCATATCCTTTACGTTTTCCAGTTCGGCGATCTTTCATTAATCGCACCGAAACAACTTTACCTTGTTGCTCAAAATGTTCCTGAACAGCTTGCTCGTTTGCACGATAAGGCAAGTTCCCTACATATAAAGTTGCCACTTCAGAGGAAGTGTCATCATTATCTGAAGAATTAGCTTGGAATGCTTGGCTAATTAACGGAACTAATACCCCACCTAAGACCACGCCTACTGCTATAGATAATTGACTAGAGATGTCTGCGGAAACCATTGGCAGAATAAAATATAAAACAACAGCTAAGATAACTGTGATAACAATGTTTAATACAAAAGATGGATTCATGTAACTTTACCTAGATTTTATTTTGGTTATAAGATTATAAAGCGTTCTCATGGTACCCATTTATAGGCATTACGCAAACAGTTAGCACCCCATTTATTTGAGCTTTTCCTTTATATAGGCCAAATTCGTTCGATTTTTTACCAGCTTGCCGAAAAAACCAGCATTCAACCATTTATTTTAAAAAAGCCCTTGCATGGGAATCTGTTATCTCTATAATGCGCCCTCGCTTCAAGGGAGGCCACTTAGGTATCCCACAAAATGTTGACCTTGTTAACACTTTGTAAAATAGCCAAGGCTATGATTGATGCGGGATGCAGCAAGATTTAATTTGAAAATATTTTAAATAAAATCTTGACATCAAATGGAGATAGCGTAATATTCGCCTCCCGCTTGAGAGGGTCTTCGGACAGTATCTTAAGCCGCTAACCTAGGTTAGCAATGCTCTTTAACAATTAGAACAAGACAATCTGTGTGGACACTCACGAAGTGAGAGTTCACCAAAAAAAATTCATATTTTCGATATATTTAATTGAAGAGTTTGATCATGGCTCAGATTGAACGCTGGCGGCAGGCCTAACACATGCAAGTCGAACGGAAACATGTCTAGCTTGCTAGATGATGTC
>NZ_JBRKBA010000015.1:0-40239 GCF_052983255.1 Paraglaciecola aestuariivivens
TTATTCTTTGCTGTTGAAGAAAAAGTAACTGGCTCGAAGGGATTCGAGACATAAACAATCAGGGATGATTGCGCGAAGCGTGCTTTTAAATTTAAGCCAAGTGCAACGACCGCTTTCTCAGTGTATGCGCTCCTCTCGGCGAATTAATCGCCTAAGGATTATTGCCTCTCCCTGGACTAACTAGCCGTTTTTCGAGAGCCTGCCACTGCTTGATTGATTTGTTGCATTTCATCTGGGCTTAAGTTGCGCCATTGGCCTGGCTTTAATCCGGCTAATCTAACCGACATAATGCGGGTGCGCTTGAGCTTTACTACTTCATATCCCAAGTATTCACACATACGCCTAATTTGTCGATTTAGGCCTTGGGTTAGTACTATACGAAACACCATTTTACTTTGCATAGTGACAGTGCAAGGTTTAGTAACTGTATTTAAAATTGGCACGCCTTTAGCCATTTTTTGAATAAAATGTTCAGTTAAAGGGCGGTTAACCGTCACCACATACTCTTTGTCGTGGGCATTTTCTGCGCGCAAGATCTTATTAACAATGTCGCCGTCACTGGTTAAAAAAATCAATCCTTCAGAGGGTTTGTCTAAACGCCCAATAGGAAATATCCGCTCTTTGTGACCTATAGCATCAATGATATTACCTTTAACATGCCGCTCAGTTGTGCAGGTTATGCCTACAGGCTTATGATAGGCGATGTACACTCTATCGGCTTTGTCTGTAGCACTGGCATGTATACGTTTACCATCAACAGTTACCACATCACCTGGCGCAACTCTTGTGCCAAGTTCGGGCACTTTATTGTTTATTTTAACCCTTTGTTGCTCTATTAATTTATCGGCTTCTCGGCGTGAGCTAAATCCTGAGTCACTAATAAACTTATTGAGTCGAATTAATCCGCTTTGCTCATTCATAACGTTATGACTTTACAAAAAGAGGTTCGATTCTAGATAACAAGGCCAAATCTTGTTTGTTTAGCGCCCCACCCGATATCCATTGTTTTAATAAAGATAGAGTGTTGGGACTTTCTCCGCTTTGCAGTTTTTCGGCCATCATTTGCATTTGTATGTTTTGACGGGCTAGTGTGTCTTCTTTGGGTGAATCAACTTGCGCTAATATTTCCATTTGAATACACAGTGCATGCCTGTCTATTTCTGTTGGGCTTTGGCTAAAACAACTTTGCCATGATTTATTTAATTGCCCCACTAATTCTGGCAACTGGTCTTGCTCTTGCCAACTTTGTAAACAACTAAACAGCTTGTCTAGCTGGCGAAGTTTCTCTTGCTGCTGTTGGTTTTTTAATTGTGTGGCATAGCTTTGTTTTATTGCCTGTAATCGCCCTTCTAAGGCTTTACGCTCAGCTAAAGGTAAACTTGCCAAGGCAGTACTAATAGTTTGACTAGCAGCCTGAACATCTTGCCCAGAGGTTTCTTTTGGCAATTCAGTGACACTTTTCTCAAGGCTATCTAGCTGCTGACTAATCTCGTTAATTTGCTGCTTTAGTTGATCTTTTTGCGCTTTTACCTCTTGCTTGCGCTGGGCAAACAAAACATCTATGGCTTCTCTAAAGGCTTTATACAGTTCACTTTCTGCCTTTTTACCTGCATGCTCTACGGTCTTCCATTTTGCTTGCAATGCTTTGGCTTGCTCTATGGCCTCATCTAACATATCAACCGACAATAAGCTTTGTGCTTGCTTAACTAACTGTTGTTTTTGCTCTGCATTGGCCTGATAAAATTGTGTTACCTGAGTTTTTATTGGTGAGACTTTTTGTTGGTATTGCTGATAAAGGCTATCGCGAATTTTAAAGTCGACTTCACCTATGCTGCGCCATTGTTGTTGTAACTTATGTAATTGTTTAGCCAGCTCCATTCCCGTTAAAGATTGCTGACTTAAATCATCCAATTCATTCAATAGCGCTTGTTTGTTAGCTAAGTTTTGCTCACGTATTTGCTGTTGTTTATCGTAATGTTCGCGACATGGCAAAAAGGCTTGTTCTATGGCCAATTCAAAGGCCTCATTTAATGCCTGATCAGCTTCAGTTTGGGTTTTGCCAAGACTATTCCATTGGTATCTTAGCGTTTTAATAGCCTCGGCTTGAGCGTCAATGGCTAAAGGCTGCTCGATTAGGCTTTGTACTTGCTCTAATAAAGCCGGTTTTCTAGGTGCGGCTATATATTCCTGCCAATCTTTTAAGTTTTCAATTTGCTGTTGCACTGCCTCAAAGCTGCGGGATAATTGGGTTTGTTGTTTTTCAGGCAAGGCTTGATACCAGTGTTGAACTTTTTGATACAACCCCATAGCCGCTTTATATTTGCCTTGGTTAATTAAACTTTCTACCGCTTTTATTTTATTTCGGCACCGAGCGACATCTGCATTGACCTGTTTTTTCAGCAACTCTAAAGCTTTTTGCCAGGCCTGTGTCACATCTCGCCACTGCTCTGTTAGAGCTTTAGGCATATAGCTTTGGTAATCAGCTAACGTTTGACGCCACAGTTGTTTTTGTTCTACTAGGTATTCTTTACCTGCGTCTATTTGACTGACATCATTGGGCTTGTCCAGCTCTGAGAACTTGTTCGCTAATTGTTGAGCCGCTTGAATGGTGCGTTGTAGCTCGGGTAAGCGCGATAGCATATTTTTATTTTCAATAAGCTTTTGCGCCAAGCTTTCTAAAATACGATGGTGCTGACTTTGGCTAACTGGCAATGCCGACATTAAGCCGCTCAATTGTTCAATCTGTTGATCGCATTTTTGATGCAAGCTTTGCCACTCGCTTTGGCTTATCTCAACAAGATCTGTACTAAGTTTTTGTTTAAGCTCAGCTAAAACCGTTTCAACTTCTTGTTTTACTGAGTTTAACTGTGCTTGTTGCTGAGCCAACTCTTGTTGTGCTTGCCATTTAGGTAACAACACCTCAATAGTTCGCTCAACACGCGAATTAATCTCAGCATATTTTTGTTCAATTTCTTGACGTTTGCTATCAGACAAACAATCAAAATTCTCTGACAGTTGGCTATATTCTTGAGTAAGTTGCTGCTGTTGTGCTTGGATCGCAGCTAGGTCAGAAGATTCTTTTAACGCCAATAGTCGAGACAACAACATACTACACTGCTGCTCAAGCTGTTTAGGCAACTGCTCTTGTGCTATCCAAGTTTGTAAGCTTTGACTCGCCAGCTCGGCAAGCTGTGAATTTGGGGTTTTCTTTTGAATTTTAGCTAACAACTTTCGAGATTGACCGCTATCTTCTAGTTTAGCTAGCAATGCCTTTTGTAAGCTAAAGTTGTTGCTTGTAAGTAAGACTTTTTCTAATACTTGAGCTTTGTCGAGTTTTTTAAGTAAGGCTAACGCTAGTTCGGTATCTGATTGTACCCAAGCTTGGTTTAATAACTTTTCAATTAAGCCATTGTCTCTTACTTCAAGGGTAATGTTGCGTCTCTCACCTTCAGACAAATCAGTACTTTGATTGTCTAATAAAGCTTTCTCAACAAATTGTTGTGACTTTTTTTGTACCCTATCGTTTTTGGCAATTTCAGCCATTTTGTACCAAAGGGCAAAACTATTAAGTTTTTCTAAAGCGGCCAAACTCACTTTTATATCGGAATCGTTAAACGCTAATTCATGCAAGATAGATTTTTGTTCAGGATCTTCATGATTTAAGTTTTCAATGGCTTGAATGCGTACCTGAGGATCCGGACTCTGATGTTTGGAGCGAAAAAGGTGCTTAAATATCATCCTGTTTAAACCGCGCTATTGTTTGATTATCGGGAGAAACTTGTTCAAATTCTTGCTTAAAAGATTGACGGCTTCGATGCACAATTTCACCATCTGCCCCCACTGTCATATGTTGGTCAGACTTAAGCACTTGTGATTGATAAATCATCACAGCTTGCATGCAAGTCTCTCTTTGCTGTTCAGTGAGCTGTAAGCCATCTAACCATTTACCCGTTTCTACCGCTTGTAACAGCTTTTCATAAACAGCTGGAGACAATTTGTTTAATAACGCCTTAGCATCCATTAATTAATCTGACCTTTTTAAAAAAACTAAACGTACGCGATTAACAATATACCAAACAAAGCCAATCACAGCTGTGGTAACAGCTAAACTGTGCTGAGTTTCCCCTGGTACAGCATTGCCCCAATACATAAAACCAAAGCCTGTGACAAACAGCAACATGGCAATCAATGATTGAGTTTGAATTTTTTGTTGGGTTAAGTATTTATTTAAGTTTTGCTTGCGCGCTATGTCTTCACTACTCGCATTGCCTAAAGTGAAGTCACAATGTTGGCAACTTTGTGCTTTGTCTGAAATTTTTTTATTACACGAAGGGCAATCAATCAATGCCATTTTTATCTCCTAACGAATACGCAAAAGCGCGACCATAAGCCGCGCCTCTGAATTTACTTTATTTGTTACTTTGATTCTTTATTAAACTTTTCCCAATAGGTGGCCACTGACTCTTTCATTTCTTTTTTCAGCAATATAATGCCAAACAAGTTGGGTAAGGTCATCACCACTATTGCTACCGCAGACAAAGTCCAAACCAAAGTGGTGTCTGACACTGCCGCCCACACAAATCCTGCTACATAAACCACGCGATAAGGCATAACCGAGCGAGGTCCAAATAAGTAAGTCATGGCTCTATCGCCATAATAAGACCAAGCGATAGCGGTTGAAAATGCAAACAGCAACAGACCTATAGACACAATATATTTACCTGATTCGCCAAAGAAGCCTTTAGTAAAAGCTAACGCGGTCAGACTTGCAGAGTGAATAAGCGATTCACCTCTAACGATAATATTTTCTTTTAATAAACTGCCTTCTACGACTTTTAGAGTACCTGTGTACAGGTCATCTTCATCACCTAATGAAAACACTACGTTATCGGCAAAAGAGCGAGCGTTAAAAATGGTAAAGCCTTGGCTTACCGCCTTGCCATTTACCACCTGAATTTCGCCCGTATAGTCAGTAACGCCATGTCCTTCAATATCATTAATGTAAGCATAAAGGCTTTGTTTGTCGGCAGGATCAGACTCTAGATAGTCACCGGCCAAAATATGCATATCGGTACGATCAAAAGTATTAAAATGTTTATCTTTCCAAACACCAGAAGACAAAATAACTAAACCAGTAATAGTACAAATTAATATGGTATCGATAAAGGGCTCTAAAATAGACACCATACCTTCGGCAACTGGCTCATCGGTTTTAGCAGCAGCGTGGGCAATAGGAGCAGAACCTTGACCGGCTTCATTCGAAAACAATCCGCGGTTAACCCCACGGTTAAAGGCATACGCAATAGTGGCACCTAAGAATCCACCTGTAGCGGCAGAGCCTGTAAATACGTCTGCAAAAATTGAAACAAATGCCGGCCCAATGTTTTCTAAATTAGCAAAAATAACCGCAAAAGCACCAACTATATAAATCAGGGCCATAAGGGGAACAATTTTAGAAGTAACCGCAGCGATGCGCGTAATTCCGCCCAAAATTACTAAGGCTAAAAACACCCCTAAAATGCTACCCACTATTAGCGGGTCAAAACCAAAAGTGGCTTCAACACTAGTCGCAATACTGTTACTTTGAGGCAAGTTACCCGTACCAAAAGAACTAATAACAGTCGCCACGGCAAAAGCCACAGCTAACCATTTCATGTTCAATCGTTTGTCCATGTAATACATGGGGCCACCAGCCATAGTGCCATCTGGGGTTTTATCACGGTATTTGTGTGACAAGGTGACTTCCACAAATTTTGTGGTCATACCAAAAAACGCTGTTACCCACATCCAAAACAATGCAGCCGGACCACCCAAGAATAGGGCAAAGGCTACGCCACCTATATTACCTGTGCCTACTGTGCCAGAAAGGGCGGTAGTTAAGGCTCTAAAATGACTGGTATCGCCCGGTGAATCAGCTTTATCATATTTTCCTGTTACCACTTTCCAAGCATGTTTAAAATAACGCACCTGAGGAAATTTTAGGTAGATAGTGAAAAATAAACCTGTGCCTAATAACACATAAGGGAACCACCAAGCGCCCCCTAACATGCCATCCATTGATTTCAGTAAATTATGAAAAGCTTCCAACGTTTTTCCCCTTAATTATTATATTTTTGTTTTTGTATTCTGATTAACGAAGAGTATCAACTACAGCGCGCATGGCAATCATTAGATCTTCGCCTAATTGTTTGCAACGAATGGGAGACCATCCGTACACAGCATCGGGTAAGTTAATATTATCTTTAAACGGCATTTCTAAGGTATAAGATAAACAATCAAATTCGTGACCAATGGCATTGGCCGCCACGGTTAAGTTGCCTTTACCTGGCGCGTCTTTATCGTAGCCAAACTCATCTTGAAATTCAGGTGTGGCTAAAATCAAAGCCTGTTTAAATTGCTCTTCAAGATTTTTTAATCTTTCATTGTAGTTTGGATTACCTTCACACCCTGCTACAAAGTTATAGGGTAAGGCTTCGTCGCCATGTACGTCTAAAAACAGGTCAACCCCAGTTTGTTGCATTTTTTGTTTAACTAAAAACACCTCAGGGCTATTTTCCATACTAGGAGTTTGCCATTCGCGATTTAAGTTCACACCTTTAGCATTGGTACGTAAATGGCCACGAACAGCGCCATCTGGGTTCATGTTAGGGACCACATAAAACACCGCTTTTTCTAATAATAATCGAGCTAAACCGTCATCTTCATCTAACAGGCGTTCTAATAAACCTTCGATCAACCACTCGGCCATGGTTTCGCCTGGATGTTGACGAGCCGTAACCCAAATGACTTTTTTACCTTCTTCGGGCTGACCTATCACTAACAATGACATATCGCGGCCATCTAAGGTTTCGCCTAAATGTTCAGGCTGACAGTCGATAGACTTTTGTGCCCAAGCCAACAAGTCTAAATGACGCTCGTAGCTGTAAGGGGCAAAATACGCAAAATAAATTTGATCATGTTCTGGGGTGTGTTGAATGGTTAGCGTATCACCATCAAACTCTGTATCCACTCTAAACCATTCTTGGCGATCATATGAAGCCACGGCTTGATAATATTGCCACCCTTCTGGATAGGCAGACTTTTTAAGGTCAGTAATATGAATGCTATGGGCAATAAAACTTTGTGTTTCTAATTTAAAGTGAAACCACTGATAAAACTCAGATAGATTATCCTGACGAATACTGAGTTGAATATCTTCAGGATTTTCAGCACGAATAACCTGAATATTGCCACTATCAAAATTGCTACTAATTCTCACTTGATGTTTCCATGCTAATACGACCGCGGTAATTTATCACAGTCATGTAAAAAAAGGACTACCTCTAGGCTGTAATCAACGAAAAACCCGCCTAGGCGGGTTGTTTTCGTACAATTTTACGGCTTAAGGCCTAAACTTCGCTGGGTTTTGATTCTGGCAAAGTAGGATAAATTAACCCTGCCATATGTTGCACCACTTTCATGACCTGACAGCTATAGCCAAATTCATTGTCGTACCAAACATATAAAGTCGCACGGTTTTCAGACACTATAGTGGCTTGCGAGTCCACTACAGAAGGAGCGCGGGTGCCAACTAAATCTGTAGAAACAATCTCTTTAGATGCAGTGTAATTAATTTGATGCTGCAGCGGCGAGAACAACGAAATATCACGCAAATAAGCGTTAATGCTGTCTTTATCTGTCGCTTGTGATAAATGTAAGTTTAGAATTGCCAATGACACATTTGGGGTAGGCACCCGAATCGAGCTTCCAGTTAGTTTACCCGCTAACTTAGGGTAAGCTTTAGCTACAGCGGTAGCAGCACCTGTTTCGGTAATAACCATATTAAGAGGCGCACTACGTCCACGGCGGTCGCCTTTGTGGAAATTATCAATCAAGTTTTGATCATTAGTGTAAGAATGCACTGTTTCTACATGCCCACCCTCAATTTGATATTTTTCATCTAACGCTTTTAAAACAGGCGTGATGGCATTAGTGGTACAACTTGCGGCAGATAGAATAGTGTCTGTAGGTAAGATGTCATGATCATTTACCCCATAAACAATATTCTTAATCTCACCTTTACCTGGTGCAGTTAACAATACCTTCTTCACGCCTTTAGATTGCAAATGTTGACCTAGCCCATCTACATCGCGCCACATACCAGTGTTATCAATGACTATGGCATCATTGATACCGTATTGCTGATAATCAACTTCTAGTGGGTTATTGGCATAAATAACCTGAATGTAAGAGCCATTAGCTTTAATGGCATTTTTTTCATGGTCGACTGTAATACTGCCATTAAATGGCCCATGCACAGAGTCACGACGCAATAGGCTGGCTCGTTTTTCTAAATCACCTTCTTTACCGCCTCGCACTACTATGGCTTTAAGGCGTAATTTGTTGTTGGTGCCTTGACGTTCAATTAACAAACGGGCCATCAAACGGCCAATACGACCAAACCCATACAACACCACATCTTGGGCTTGTTGTTGATCTTTAACATTGATAATAGTTTTTAATTGTTGGGCTAAGTAGTCTTCTATAGACAAGCCTTTGAAGGCAGGGTCGTAGTGGTAGGCATAAGCTAATTTGCCTAAATCTATATGAGCTGGAGCCAACTCCATTTTGTTTAGCACTTCTAAAAGCGGCCAACTCTCTCTAAGTCTAAGTTTATTTTGTTCTTTTAACCTAACAGTACGGTGAGCCTTGATAATATCAATAGCGCTTGCGCCTAATAGTGGCTTACCATATACAGATATTTCAATTGCACGATTGCGGTAGAGCTTGCCCAAGATTGGCTGCATCTGCTCGGCAAATTCTTGCCTTTCTTGCCAACTGCTCATGAGTTCCTGTTCTAATTGCTGATTCATACATTAGGTTCCAAATTAAAGAGTGATAGTTCAAATCCGCGAGCATTCTAATGAAGGATTGCTGAACTACCAAATTGTTGGAAATTTACAAATAAGCTTAATTCGATTAAATAATGTCAGTTATTTTTGTAAAAAATCATCAGAATAATAATATTTAGTATGACTAAACCAATATTATTTAATTAGACCCAATTTCTAAGCCCATGAGCATGTAAAAATGATAAATACTGAAATTAAATTTCAGTAAATTCATTGGTTTTTTTATTCATAACTTAGGGAAAACCAGCAAATGCTGACTAAATAGCAAAAAGTGGTAAGGCAAATAAGGTTAAAGAGATAGTTGCTAACCTAGGTTAAACCAAGCCATTAATCGTCAAATTCGCGTTTAAATTTATGTTTATTAAAAAATGTCAGTACTTCTTGTTTATCCAATTGAATATCTCGCTCAACTAACCAGTCCATGGCTTGTTCAATACTGTCTAAAAAGGCAAATTCGATCCCAACACTTAAATAAGCTTTAGTTAGTTGATTTTGGATAGTATTGGCAATATCAGAGTCTTGTATCACCACTGCCAGTCTTTTCATGCCTTTGCTTTTACGAATGATGTTTTGTTTGACAAAAATATCATAGGTAGAAGGCGGCATTAAACTCTCGCCATACAAACAGCTAAGCCCACCCCAAGCTTGGTCTAAATTAAGCTCACGGATTAAGCCCCCCACAATGCGCGAGCCATTTTGTAAGGTTTCGTTATTCCACGGCCCTCTGCCAGAAAACAATATTGCTTGCTGAGATCGGGCAAAAACGTAGTCACCATGTTCCTGAGAGTATTTCATATTTACTATTCAATTTACCTCGAATAAAACACTACAAGTTAGATTACCAAACCTTTGACCTAAATCACTATCAATATGGGTAATCAAGCTAGCTTATGCGCAGTTTAGCTGGCACTAGCAGAATTAGGCAAATCGTTTAAAGTATCGTCAACCGTACATTTTAAAACACAAATACTTTTATAGGCCTGTACATGCAATAGGTTAATTAAGTTAGTTGGATACTTTGCGCATGTAGAATATTGAGTATCTAACATAATTTGCCAAGCTGTATTTTTACCTAATTCTGGTAAATGAAATTTAACATCGTGATCACTGGCATTAAAGATCATTAACCAATGTTCATGATGACTATGATCTTGGCTAATTGGCCCACATAACTCTAAAGCAAAAGCTTGATTGTGCTGGTTTTGCCAGTCATCTTCTAACTTACGCTCTCCGTCGGGGCGATACCAATTAATTTTTTCTACATTGTGCCCTAGCTGGTAATTATCATCCTGTAAGTTAAGATGAAATAACATACTGCTTGATTTTCTTAGGGCTATGACCTTTTGACAGAACTGCAAAAACTCTTGTTGCGAACTGGATTGGCTCCAATCGAACCAACTAATCCCATTATCTTGGCAATAGGCATTATTATTGCCCTGTTGAGTACGACTTAATTCATCCCCCCCTAACATGTGCGGGGTACCTTGAGATAACATTAAAGTGGCAAACAAATTGCGTTTTTGCCTTTCTCTTAAGGCCAAAATAGTGGGATCTGTGGTTGGCCCTTCTACCCCATAATTTGCTGAAAGATTGTGTCCGTGACCATCTCGATTTTGTTCACCATTGGCTTCATTGTGACGTTCGGCATAACAAACTAAGTCATGCAGGGTAAAACCATCGTGGTAACTAATGTTATTAACTGAAGTTAAAATCGAACGATTGTCTTTAGGAAACACATCACGAGAACCTAACAGCCGAGTGGCAAAATCACCGGTTTGGCCTTTGTCTCCTCGCCAAAAGGCACGCACAGTATCGCGATACTTATCGTTGCACTCTAACCAGTTTGAAGGAAATTGCCCTAGTCGATAACCTCCATGACCTATATCCCATGGTTCGGCAATAAGCTTAACGTTAATTAAAGTAGGATCTTGCCTTATGGTGCGAAAGAATCCAGACAAGGCAGAAAACTCGTAAGGATCACGCCCAAGGCTGGCAGCCAAATCAAAACGGAAGCCATCTACCCCCATTTCTGTTACCCAATACCTTAAGGCATCCATTACCATTTTTAATACATAAGGAAAGGCAGTATTGACACTGTTTCCGCAACCCGAGTTATTGACGTATTTTTTATAGTCAACCGCTCCATATTCGTTGCGTTCAAACAAATAACAAGAGGAATTATCAAAGCCTTTAAAAGATAAAATGGGGCCATCAAAGCCACCTTCTGCAGTATGATTAAATACCACATCAAGAATCACTTCTATACCAGCCTGATGCAGGGTTTGCACCATGGTTTTAAATTCACTTATGGCGTCTTGTACAACATACCTAGGCTCAGGACTAAAGTAATTTATGGGGTTGTAGCCCCAGTAGTTAGTTAGCCCTTTATTCGTAATATAAGGCTCTGGCATAAAAGCGGCCACAGGCAACAATTGAATAGCAGTTACCCCAAGTTGGGTTAAGTGCTGAATAATGGCCGGATGACACACACCTAAAAATTTCCCCCTATGTTGTTCAGGCACATCAGGGTGCAACATAGTCAGCCCTTTAACATGGGCTTCATAGATAATACTTTGTTCTAAGGGTGAATTGGGTTTATTAAATTTAGGGGTGGCTTTGGTCTGTGCCGACACTACCCCTTTGGGGATCATATATTGGCTATCATCTTGATACAGCTTATCATCCCATTTAGCCGGCCGATTTAATGCTTTTGCATAAGGGTCGATTAACAACTTTTGTCGGTCAAACTTAAGCCCTAAATGAGACTGTCGTTTGCCTTCAACTCTATAACCATAAAGTTGACCTGGCTCTATTCCTTCGACCCGACAATGCCATATTTTGCCGGTTTTGGCCGGCATAAGGATCACTGCAACTTGTGACTCTGTGTGACGATCAAACAAACATAATTCGACTTTGTCAGCATTAGGGCAATGCACCGCAAAATTACAGCCATTATCGGTAAAATTTGCCCCTAGCGGATGAGGGTGACCTTCGGCAATTTTTAACTGCAGCATAAACTACCCTTTATAAAGGACATACAAAGTGGCCAAAGGCGGCAAATTTAAACTAATTGAATGTCCCTGATTATGCCAAGGAGTACTGCTTGAATGCAGTTTTTTAGGTAATTTGTAGCCACTGCCCCAGTATTTTTTATCATCAGAATTTAGAATAACTTGATAACTTCCCGCATCTTTTACTCCCAACCTAAAATCATTGTGTGGCACTGGAGTAAAATTAAATATCGCATATAGCTTTTGTTTGCCATCTGCTGACTTACGTAACATAGATAAAATGCTTTGTTCGGCATTACCATGGTCAATCCATTCAAAGCCTTGGTGATGATGATCTAACTCGTATAAGGCCGGATATTTGCGATAGGCTTTGTTCAAATCTCGATAAAGGTTTTGGATCCCTTGATGCTTTTCAAAATCCAACAAGTGCCAATTTACCGAACTATCATGATTCCATTCTTCAGCCTGACCTATTTCATTGCCCATAAAGTTTAATTTTTTACCAGGATGAGCAAACATAAAGCCCGCATAGGCTCGCAAATTAGCGGCTTGCTGCCATTCGTCACCAGGCATTTTTCGTAATAATGAGCCTTTGCCATGCACCACTTCATCGTGAGAAATAGGCAACACAAAACTTTCATCAAAGGCGTAAACCATAGAAAACGTGATTTCATTATGATGGTAACGACGATAAGAAGGATCTTTGGCAATATAATGCAAAGAGTCATGCATCCAGCCCATGTTCCATTTAAACCCAAAGCCTAAGCCACCTTCGTAAACCGGACGTGAAACTTTAGGAAAAGACGTAGATTCTTCAGCTATGGTCATGGCATGGGGGAACTTTTCGTAAACTTCGCGGTTCATCCACTGAAAAAAACTAATGGCTTCATAATTATGATTGCCACCGTCGACATTAGGTACCCACTCGCCTTCTTCGCGGGAATAATCTAAGTACAACATAGATGCCACGGCATCTACCCTTAAACCATCAATATGAAACTTATCTAACCAATATAAGGCATTAGAGACTAAAAACTGTCGTACCGTATCTTTGCCAAAATCGTAAATGCAAGAATTCCAATCTGGGTGCCAACCTTTTCGGGGATCTTCGTATTCGTATACATGGGTACCGTCAAATCTTGCTAAGCCATGTCCATCTTCTGGAAAATGCGCTGGAACCCAATCCATAATGACACCTATGCCATTCTGATGACATTGATCAACAAAATATTTGAAATCATCAGGGTTGCCAAAACGACTGGTAGGGGCAAAAAGCCCAACAGGTTGATAGCCCCAAGAACCATCAAAAGGAAATTCAGTAACAGGTAAAAGCTCAATATGGGTATAGCCCATATCTTTAATATAAGGGATCAAATCAGCTGCTAATTCGCGGTAAGTTAAAAACTTATTGGCTGAGCTGTGATCTGGCCTTTTCCACGAGCCCAAGTGCAATTCGTATATGCTCATGGGTTGTTGATATTTGTCTTTTTTAACTTGTTTTAACCAAGCTTTATCTTGCCATTGATATTGCTCATGATCATAGACAATGGAGGCATGGGAAGGATACTGCTCTGCCTGAAAGCCAACCGGATCGGCTTTGTGCGGTAGGCTATTTCCGGCGGCATCTTTAATCTGATATTTATATTTAGCCCCTGCTTTTACATTAGGTACGACCAATACCCAATAGCCAAAATCGGTTTTTTGCATGGGTAAACAAGAGCCATCCCAGTAATTAAAATCTCCAATCAGAGACACTGCACTGGCATTAGGGGCAAACACCGCAAAACGTGTGGCTTGAATAGGCTGCTTAAGCCCAACATCTAATTCAACTAATTGCGCGCCCAACTGTTTATAAACGTTTTGTGCATGATGATCGAGAAAATGCTCAGCATGGTAAGCTTGCTCTTTAAACTGGTATGGGTCGATTAATTGATATTGCCCTTCTTTGTTACTAATAGAAAAACCATAGGCTTTAGGCGCGACTGATTGGCTAAATTCAGCCCTAAACAAATGGCTATTTCCTACTTTTTTTAACTTTCCTATGGGCTGATTTGATTCGAGATCAAGCATAGTCACTTGTTCTGCATGAGGTTGCCAAGTGTTAATTACGAAAGTATCAGTGGAGTCAGAAAATTGCATACCCAAATGGGCAAAAGGATTAGTACAGCTTGCTTGTTTTAGAGCATCTTCTAGTTGCATAGTGTCGCCTTAGTAAAAGTGGCTTACCCTAATGTAAGCCACTGGCTAATTTACTTAGAGGCGCGAGTTCGAGCCTCAGTAAGATCAGCTGCTAATTGTTGTAAACTAGCATCGTTAAAAATATCTTGTAAGTTACGAGTTAACTTGCGTCGCCAATTAGGGTATTCGTTAAAAGTACCCGGTATATTCACCGGTTTTTCCATTTCTAACCAGTCTTCCAACTGTAGGCTTAATAACTCACTTGAGCCACCTGCCATATGTTTTTGCAAACCAAAATTCAGGGCTTTACTCATTCCCACTTGGTGAACATCTGTTGCCACCTCATCGGTAGAAATAGACTGGTGGCCATGCAAAGTATCTAATATTGCTTGTTTATTCGCATGACGACTGGCATACAGCTCAGCTAAAATCTCGTCTGTAGGATACAAACCTAGCTCTTTGCCCAACTCTAAATCATGGCAATGCCAATACCCTTTTAAGGTTGGCATATCATGGGTGGTTAAAGTAGACATAGATTGCTCAGGGTAATGCGCGGGAGAATAAAATCCCCCATCTTCAGCTTGCTCAAAAAAGAATACTCTATATGAGTACACCCCTTTAGCTGCCAGTTTTTCGCGGATTTCATCAGGCACTGTGCCCAAGTCTTCACCAATTACCAAACTTTTATGTCTATGACTTTCTAAAGCAAGAATAGCTAATAAGTCATCCACTGGGTAATAAACATAACCACCTTGTTTGGCAGAGTCACCCTTAACTACCCACCACAAACGTAATAATGCCATCACGTGATCGATTCGCAAAGCTCCAGTTGCCCGCATGTTAGAATCAAATAATTCTATAATAGGCTGATATTGTTGTTGATAGAGCTTTTCCGGATCCATGGGGGGTAAGCCCCAATTTTGACCTAATGGACCTAAAATATCAGGTGGAGCGCCCACGCTAGCATCAGTGCAATATAAATCTTTATTGCCCCAAATCTCAGCACTTCCTTCACTCACCCCAACCGCCAAGTCGCGATACAAGCCAATTAACATATTGTTGTTTTTAGCCACTAAGTTCGATTGCTCTAACTGAAGCGCAGCTTGCCATTGTAACCATAAGAAGAACTTCACACGCTTAGCGTGCTTTTTAGCAAACTTTTTCACTTCGTCATTGTTATAGTCTGACAAACCTTTAGGAAACACTGGCCAACCCCACGAAGGTTTGCCTTCAGATGCCAAATGTTCTTGTAAAGCGTCGTACACAGCTAAGGTTTGCAAGCTGTCGCCACCTTGCTCAACAAAAGCTTTAAAGGCTTTGTTTGTTTTAGTGTTTTTAGTTAAATACTGACTATTTTGATAAGCAAACACCTCACCTAATGCTTGCATTTTAAGCTCAGTGACAGTGGCATAGTCGACTAAATCTGCGTTTCTTGCTTGCTGCAATTTTTGTTGAAACTCAGCCTGATTAACGACCTTTTGAACATTCTCTTGCTGATAACCATCTAAGGCAGTGACATCAATATAAATAAAGTTTAACCAGCGTCTAGAAGAAGGACCATATGGACTACAAGCGTCGGCATTAGCTGGATACAAAGCATGAATGGGGTTTAATCCAACAAAATGTGCCCCCTGTTTAGCTAGCTTAGCCAATAAAAAAGATAAGTCAGTGAAATCCCCTACTCCCCAGTTATTTTCACTGCGCAAGCAATATAACTGCACACTCAGTCCCCAAACCTTTTGGCCTTGGGCTAGTGGTGTAGGTTTATAACAGGCTTGAGGCGCAACAATTAGACGCATACTGGCAAGTTCATCATCATCAACAAGCAGTGATAAACTGTGGTATCCCAAAGGTAAAGTCAGCGGGATCTCTACTACATATTGTTGAAACTCAACTTCTTCAATATGGGTGACATCAGTCAATTGACCGTCAAGAGGAGTAAATTCATGTTGCAATACCTCACCAGACTCAGTGACAATTTTTGCAAGGTATTTATCTGCCACTAACTCTATAGGTAAACGCACATCAATCTTTATTGATTGTTCTATTTGAGTAACTAACACAGGGTTTAACGGCGTTGACCAGGCTTTTGCAGCATCTTGCTGAACTTGTTTCTCTAACAAGTCTTGATCGTCAACTTGATAGCCCATAGCGGCTAACAATTTATTTTTTGTTGCCGGCTCGATTGTGGTTGGGCGGCCCCAAGCGTCGTTGTAATTAGATTCGATGCCTCTAAATTCAACCATCTGCTCGATTAATGATGATGCCATTAATATTTAATCCCTATGCTATTTAACTCAGGTCTATTGACCCTTTATACATATCAGCTAACTCAACAAAAAAATACGAGTTTAGCCAATGACAGCTTTGCATTATCTGTGAAAACAAACGAATGAAGAACCTGAATACGTTTGCAAAGACAATATTGTAATTTAACAACAAAATATAGGAAAATCTTTGCCTTTTAGCCCTAGCTAGCCCATAATTCTGTAATATTATTTCATTTAAAGGCATTGGCCTTGCAAAAAACTTATTTTAATCAATAAGTTTGTAACAATTTGAGGGGATTTAAACATGACAATTAAAGTTGGTATAAACGGTTTTGGCCGTATTGGACGTTTTGTATTTCGTGCCGCTTGTGAACGCACTGATATAGAAGTAGTCGGTATCAATGATCTTTTAGATGCTGATTACATGGCATACATGCTTAAATACGACTCAACGCACGGTAAATTTAATGGCACAGTTGATGTAGTTGATGGACAGCTAGTAGTAAATGGCAAAAACATTAGAGTGACGGCTGAGCGTGATCCAGCTGAGCTAAACTGGGGTGCCATTGATGTTGACGTAGTGGTTGAGTCTACTGGACTATTTTTAACTGACGAAACTGCGCGCAAACACATTCAAGCTGGTGCCAAAAAAGTGGTGTTGTCAGCGCCATCAAAAGATGCCACACCTATGTTTGTAATGGGCGTGAATCACAACGACTATGCTGGACAAGACATAGTATCAAACGCCTCTTGTACCACTAACTGTTTAGCGCCGTTAGCTAAAGTGTTACACGACAACTTTGGTATTGTTGATGGCCTAATGACTACAGTACATGCAACTACCGCCACCCAAAAAACCGTAGACAGCCCATCGGCAAAAGATTGGCGAGGTGGACGTGGCGCATCACAAAATATTATTCCTTCTTCTACTGGTGCAGCAAAAGCTGTAGGTAAGGTTATCCCAGAATTAAACGGCAAGTTAACCGGTATGGCATTTAGAGTACCCACTGCAGATGTATCTGTGGTAGATCTGACGGTTAACTTAGCTAAACCGGCCAGCTATGCTGAAATCTGTGCTGCGATGAAAGCCGCTTCAGAAGGTGAAATGCAGGGCGTAATGGGCTACACCGAAGATGCAGTGGTCTCACAAGACTTCATCGGAGACGTACGTACCTCTGTGTTTGATGCCACTGCGGGTATCGCTTTAACTGATACTTTTGTTAAGGTTGTGTCTTGGTACGACAATGAAATTGGCTATTCAAACAAAGTGTTAGATTTAGTCGCTCACATAAGTCAATAATCACTTAAGTCACCTCACTTAAAACAATAAGTGTGTTAAAAAGCGGCTATATTAGTCGCTTTTTTGATCCTGCTAAATGGAGTAAACCTATGCCCACATTACATAGCTTAAGCTACAAAACCAAAGGCAAGCTAGATATTTTGCACCTTGAAAATGCATTTGGCAGTGTAGACATTGCCTTATTTGGTGGCCAGGTATTGAGCTACATCCCCAAAAGCGATGGACGAGAGCGGCTTTGGCTAAGCGAAAGTGCGATATTAGATGGCAGCAAAGCCATTCGTGGTGGCGTTCCTATTTGTTGGCCTTGGTTTGGTGCTCACCCTAGCCAAACTGAATTACCTGCTCACGGTTATGTGCGCACCCAAAATTGGGAGCTAATTCATGCCTCAGAGAACCAGCAAGGAACCACTATTGAACTTAAACCTTCTAGCAGCCAAGGTGCAGGCTTTGCTGGTAAGGCAGAATTGAGTTTAATCATTCACTTAGGTCAAGAGCTGAGTATCGCCTTGCACACTCGCAATCTCTCTGAGCAAAGTTTTCGATACAACTGCGCTTTGCATAGTTATTTTAAGGTGCAAGATATCAATCATACTGAGTTGTTAGGTGTAACTGGCCAATACACAGATAAGCTGCAAAACAACGCGCTATTTGACACACCTGTGCCATATAGACTTACCCAAGAAACCGACAGAGTGCATTTAACCACCCCTGCCCGGGTTGAAATTCGAGATAAGCATAACAGCATTGATATTCAACACTTTGGACACGACAGTCTAGTGGTATGGAATCCTTGGCAAGCTAAATCGGCTTCTATGGCAGATATGACAGCTCAAGGCTATGAGTCTATGTTATGTGTTGAGACAGCCATTACCGCAGGACAAGAAGTTAAGGCCCAAGAGACACACGTTCTCAAACAAGTGATTAGATAGCCGTAAAGACTAACACCCTGACATAAAAAAGGAGCCATTCGGCTCCTTTTTAATTTTGCTTATTCAGCTGTAACGCTTATTCATTACCTTCAGCTGGTGCTTCAGGAGCAGCAGGCTTTTCAAGTAAATCTTTGATGCTTAAACGTACGCGGTTTTGACGGTCAATTTCTACCACTTTAACATCTAGCACTTGGCCTTCTTCTAAGTGGTCAGAAACCTTGTTCACACGCTCGTGAGCGATTTGCGAAATATGAACTAGGCCTTCTTTGCCAGGTAAAATTTCAACAAAGGCACCAAAATCAACTATGCGCGTCACTTTACCAGAGTAAGTTTTACCCGCTTCAACTTCAGCAGTCACTTGCTCAATCTTAGAAATGGCAATTTCAGCTTTAGCTAATTCAGTAGCAAAAATCTTGATAGTACCGTCATCTTCGATTTCGATATTACACTCAGAGGCTTCAGTGATAGCACGGATCATTGCGCCGCCTTTACCAATAACGTCACGGATCTTATCTTGATCAACTTTCATGGTATAGATACGTGGAGCAAATTCTGACATCTCTTCACGGTGACCAGAAATTGCCTTATCCATTACACCAAGAATGTGTAAACGCGCTTCTTTGGCTTGTTTAAGCGCAACTTGCATGATTTCTTTAGTGATACCTTCGATTTTGATATCCATTTGCAGTGCAGTAATACCTTCAGTCGTACCAGCAACTTTAAAGTCCATATCACCTAAGTGATCTTCATCACCTAAAATATCTGAAAGCACAACAAAGTTTTCGTCACTTTTCACTAAGCCCATAGCAATACCCGCTACCGAAGCTTTAATTGGTACACCCGCATCCATCAATGCCAATGAAGTACCACATACAGAGGCCATTGAAGATGAGCCGTTTGATTCTGTAATTTCAGATACTACACGAACGACGTAAGGGAATTCTTTTTCAGACGGCATTACCGCTTGAATACCACGCTTAGCTAAACGACCGTGACCGATTTCGCGGCGCTTAGGCGAGCCAACAAAACCTGTTTCACCTACACAGTACGGAGGGAAGTTGTAATGCAACATAAAACGGCTATCTTCTTTGCCGTTTAAGCCATCAATCATCTGTGCATCACGCTCTGTACCTAAAGTAGCAGCAACTATTGCTTGGGTCTCACCACGAGTAAATAATGCTGAACCATGGGTACGAGGTAACAAACCAGTGGCAACGTTTAAGGCACGGATCATAGCAGGGTCACGACCATCAATACGCGGCTGACCAGCTAGAATACGAGAACGCACTACGTCACTTTCTAATTCGTGAACCAATTCAGATACTTCTTTAGGATCTTGCGTCTCGTCTTCTGCAACTATGGCTTCAACTGTTGAGTTAGTTAAAGCAGTGATGGCGTCTTTACGCTCCATCTTATCTGAAATTTGATAAGCTTCGGTAATGCCGGCTTCAGCTAAAGCTTTTACTTTATCTTTTAGCGAAGTGTTTTCTGGCTCTGGTTGCCAATCCCACTTAGGAGTATTTACTTCAGCAGCAAATTCACTAATCGCACCAATCACTGTTTGTAATTGTTCGTGGCCGTACATCACCGCACCTAGCATCACTTCTTCAGACAAAATGTCTGCTTCAGATTCAACCATAAGTACTGCGTTTTCTGTACCAGCAACCACTAGATCTAACTGACTTGCTTCTAGTTCAGAAGTACGAGTGTTTAACACGTATTGCTCATCGGTATATCCAACACGAGCTGCACCTACTGGGCCATTAAATGGCATACCAGAGATAGCTAAAGCCGCAGAGGTACCAATAAGAGAAATAATATCGGTAGGAATTTCAGGGTTAGCTGAAACTACAGTCACAATGATTTGAACTTCATTCATGAATCCATCAGGAAACAATGGACGAATTGGACGGTCAATTAAACGCGATGTTAAGGTTTCATATTCAGAAGGACGACCTTCACGCTTAAAGAAACCACCTGGGATTTTACCCGCGGCATAGGTTTTTTCTTGATAGTTAACCGTTAATGGGAAGAAGTCTTGCCCTGGCTTAGTGTCTTTTTTACCTACAACAGAGACTAATACACAGGTATCGTCCATGCTCGCCATAACAGCGGCGGTGGCTTGACGTGCAATTACGCCAGTTTCTAGAGTGACAGTATGCTGACCATACTGAAAAGTTTTAGTAATAGGAGTCATTTTTTTCCTTTATATAATTTTAAATTGTTCCACTTAGAACAATACATTTTTGCTATTTTTCGATTATCGCTTTCAAATGCGGCGCATAGTATAGCGGTTTGGCTCAACTAAGCATAGGCTTGGCGCTAAATTAGCAATAAAAATTCTTCATAAAATCATGACTTTCCTGACCTAAAGCCAAGTAAAATCATTGCAACTAATTCTAAAGAGTTTGTACATTAATCTAGGAAGTTTGGGTAAATTAGATAAGAGAGGAATACTGCTCGCAACTACTTTGCTAAATGGTGAGCAATTTAAGAGACTTTGGCCAGGTTTTGCTTTTGTACTAACGCCATAAATTCATCGGCAGGCACAGGTTTTGACCAATAATACCCCTGACCATACACACATCCTTGGGCCTTTAGGTGCGCTGCGGTTTGGGCATCTTCCACCCCTTCAGCTACATTTTCAAGTTCCATCACACTACTCATTTTAATAATGGCTTTGACTATATGTTGCAACTGCGAGTTTTGTAACATTTCGCGCACAAAAGACATATCAATTTTTAATGTAGAAGCATTGAATTTAGACAAGTAATTTAGGTTGCTATAACCAGTGCCAAAATCATCAATAGCAAAATTTACTCCGCGCTCAACCATTTGATAAATTTGTTGCTTAATATGCTCGGCATCTTCAATAAATAACGACTCGGTAATTTCCAGCTCGAGTAAACTAGGATCTAACTCGGCTTTTTGTAGGGCTCTAAATACATGATTAGGCAAATTTCCGCGCTTAAATTGCACAGGCGATAAATTTACCGCCACTGTCATGCCTTTAAAGCCCATAGCTTGCCACTTAGCACACTCAGCGCAGGCTGTTTCAATGGCCCAACGTCCAATTTCGACAATCAACCCCGATTCTTCGGCTACTGGAATAAAGTCAAAGGGAGAAATAAGTTGCTCACCTTTACGCCAGCGCATTAAGGCTTCTGCACCTACAAATTGGTTGGTTTTTAAATCCACTTTAGGTTGGTAAAAAAGCTCCAGTTGATTTAACTCTATGGCACTTTTTAATTCGTGATTCATATTAAGCCGATTATTGATTGCCGCTTCCATATCATTGTCGTAAAAATGATAAGAATTAGCCTCTTCTTGACGTGCTTTGTAAACGGCAAAACTGGCTTTTCTATTTAACTCTTCAAACGAATGACCATCAAAGGGCGCAACCGACACCCCTAGCGCACAACTTAATTCAAAATCATATTCAGATATGTTTAATGGCATGATGGTCAAACGAATGGCCTCGTGACAAAAATCCTGCAAGGTATCAAAATCTGGTACGCGTTTAACAAAAGTAAATTCAATGCCCGAAGAGCGGTACACTGAAGTATATTCATCTTCTAATTTAACAAACCTTTCTGCTAAATTATTCACCACTAAATCACCAAACTTATGCCCAAGGGTAGAATTAATCCAATTAAAGTTATTCATATGCAGTGTAATAAAACCCAACATATGAGCATCTTTAGGGGCATGATTAAACTTTTCCACAAGGTCTAACTTGCACTTTTCTGCATTGGCTAAGCCTGTGGCTTTGTCATATAAAATACGTTTTTCGGAATCTTCTTTAATAAGGTTAAAGCGTTTCTTTTGCTGAGCTAAGCGCTTAATTAATGACTTAATATATTTAGAAATCAGCATGATACCTATGCCATACACAGCTAACACAAAGGCCATATCAGTGGCTTTTGCCCAACTGGAATACTCGGTCACCACTTTAGGCTCAATAAGCTCAATAGATATGGCATAAGCAAAAAAGTAGAAGCTAACCAACATGTAACATGCCAATGGCAAGATCATGGCTCGGCCGCCTAAAAAAGAAGCAAAAATTAAAACACAGGGGTAAAGCAATAAAGCGGTATCGTACAAACCGTCATAATAAAAGGCTTTAGACGATGCAAAGATAATCACTGTCCACAACGCCATGCCTGCTACTACATTGCTTGTATCTGCAGATAAAAAAGCTAATAGGCCAGCAAACAGCGCAACAACAAATAAGCTGTCGATTAACCACTTTACATCGCCTTGCCACCAAGCGTGCATAGACATTATCAAAAACAGCGCGATAAAAACAAATATGACCGCTTTTACTTGCGCTACCCTGCTGCCAATATCCTGTAAAACAAGCATAGAGGTTGTTTCACTGGCCTGTAGTTTTGACTCTGATTCAACTGAGCTTTGATTCATTGGCACTTAATTCGCTTGCGAACATTAAAGACAGCTCTGGTTGACTTTCTTTGACTTTTTTCACTTCATACATAGCTTGGTCAGCTAAATTAATAATGTTTTGTAAGGCTAGGCCATTTTCGGGGTAAAAGGCAGCCCCTATGCTGGCCCCCACTGAAACGTTTTTATTAAACTTATGTAAGAAGTAAGGTTTAGAAATGCGTTGCACCAAACGTGACACTATCGCTTCAGTTGTCTGTTTATCGGCAGCATCTAATAACAATACAAACTCATCTCCCCCCCAGCGTCCGCCAATATCTTGGGGTCTAATGGTTTTTTTAATTCTGTCGGCAACAAAAACTAAAATTTCATCTCCAGATTCGTGCCCATAAATATCATTGACTTGCTTAAACCAATTTAAATCAATTAAAGCCAAACAAAAGGGTTGTTCTTCTTCTATGTAACGCTCTAGGTGTTTTTCTAAGCCCTGACGATTGAGTAACTTAGTTAATTTGTCAAAATCTGCTTGGAAAGCAAGTTTCTCTAATTCTCGTTTACGTTTTGAAATATCGTGCAGGGTAATTTGATAATATTCACGGAGGTCTTCATTGATAATAGAAGTAACCACCACTTGCACCCACACCGAGTCTTCATCATCAGGGGTGTTTAACTTAAACTCACCTGTGGCTATTTCTTCATTTGCAAAGGCTTGCTCTACCGACTTAGCAAGTTTTTCAGGCTCGGCAAACAAACTTTCTAATAAGGGTCCATAACTCTTTTTTAATGGCATTTTTAATCGTTCAAGAGTGCCTTCAAAAGCACTATTAAAAAGTAAAATATTACCCCTTGGTTCCATTAAAATTATCGGTGATAACGAATTTTCAAATAACATTCGAAAGCGCTTTTCTAAACTTTCTATCTCTTGCCTTAATTTTCTTTCCCGAGAAAACTGCTGTTCGGTCTTATCCAATAGGTTATTCACGTCTCGTACTAACCCGCCTAATTCACTTTTTTGGTGAAAATCAGGTACAAAAAGCCTATTTCCTTCACCGGGAATGGTTTTATGTAAGGCTTTAGCTATATTGATCATTGGCCTTGTTATTAAGAAAAACGCCACACATATAGCCACTATAGTGACCACAAAGGCTTGAATGATCATGGCTTTAGAATTGTCGAGGGCGAGCTGAGTCGCGCGTCCTTCTATATAAGTAATGTTAGGCGCAATAATCAAAGAGCCGATAGAAACACCAGGATCAAACAATGACTGAATAGGAAAAACCACAGGATCATTAAAGGGCTTTTCATTGTTCACCACTTCAACGTCTTCAAATAACATTTTTGCATTTAACACCACTTCATTAGTGGCTAAGCCATCAACCACTTCCTGGGCCAAGTCTTTTTCAACTAGATAAGCCGCCGTTGAAGCCGTGGCTGCAATAGTTTTATATAAACTTTCAATGCTTTGTTGGGCTATCTGAACCTCTTGGTTAAAGGTTAAACGATAAAAAAGTTGAGTTGAAAGAAAGCCAATTGCGATTGAAGAAAAGCCAATCACAATTGCCAATCGTACCAAAAGTCCGCTTTTATTCATTGAATCGATATACCACTTTTACCGTATCGGTTACGCTGCTTTGATGTACATAAGCAATGGCATTTTCTGTTTCAGAAACAAAGTTTAAAATAGCTTGTTCGTCTTTTTGCTGAGTTGGAGGCCTGGCTCGACCAGAAAACTTCACCTTTGACCAATAAGCATTTACCCTTGCTAAGGGCATGCCCACTAACGATTCGTAAAATTGCTTTTTAGTATTTTCATCACTTTCAATGTCTACAGGTACCGCTTTGGTGCCATCAGGGAAGGCCACATATTTACCCATATACAAATCAATAAGTTGTGAGCGAGTTAAGGTTTTTGTTGGGTTGTTTTTATTTACAACCAACACCAGTTCATTGCTGCTAACAGTAGTGGCAGTACTTAAACCGCCCAGCACAATAATTGTTTTGAGGAAAGTTAAAGGCAACATTAGAATAAGAAACTCACGTTGGCAAACAAAGCATTTACATGCCCTAATTGACTATTAGAGTAATCTCTAACTTGTGGAGGCTGCCAAAATGTACTGCCGCTTTCATCTATTTTTGATCGATCAAGTTGCAGTTTAAACGACATATTGACGTCAAAGTCCCAACGCCACCCAACAGATAGGGTGCTTTGATTTAGACTATAATAATTGGCCAAAAACTGTGCCCCAGCATAGGCTTCTAACCCATCTGGAATTTGCGCCAGCACGGCAAAATTAATGTTATCTGCGGTTAAGTCGTATCCGCGTGAATCACTAAACGCATAAGATGCAAAAAAGTTATGCGCATTGTAGTGGTAAACCCCACTAATGTAGCCGCTTTTAACTGGCTGCACAGTTAAACTATCACTATCAATTTTTGCCAATTCAGAAATCACAGTCACATTGTCAAAACGATACTGCCCGCTGACAGATGTGTAACTGCCCTTTCTGTTATCTAAATCTAGGGCATTAGCCAACTCAAGTGCATTAGGCCAAATAAATGAAAAACCAGGTACCAAAGCCTGCATTTGAGTTACACCCTCAATAAGCGGCTGTACTATTTGAGAGTCAAATTTAAGCTCAGTGTGATTTAACGCCAAATCCCAGTTAATAGACTGCAGATCTAAAGCAATACCCACAATATTATCTATTTTAAAATCAGTTACATTAGGTGAACTAAAGGCAGAAACCCCAGCTTTACTTTTACCCACAAACAATTTAGACGAAAAAGTTAGATTGCCAATGGGTTGGCTGTAAGTGACATCTGCCCCATCAAAGTGTCTATGTGGTACTACCCCGTAAATTTCACTTGGCACATGCGCCCAAGTATAAGCAAAGCCTATGTCTCGATATTCGGTCAGTAAAAATAAATCATAGGCCGTTCTACCAAGCCTAAAAGACCAATTGGCATTAGGTGAATAACGCATAAAAGCTAAATTGACTGCAGTGTCTAAATTGAATTCTTTTTGATCTCTAAAGACTGCTTGCACAACAAAATCTATTTTACTATTGGCAATAATATCAAACTGCACACCTAAATTACTGGTTTCTGCAAAGTCTATATCACCATCAAACACCCCGCCTGGCTTAGAGAAATCTGCTCGATAACCCAATTCATCAGAATCGGTTGTCACCACACCTATAGTTCCAAAACCCGACACACTAATATCAGGTTTGGCCATTACCATGCTAGACATTAGCATGAGTAAAAAAACGCTGTTTTTCATGTTTAATTTAACCTTGAACCACGTTATCTAAGATAAGGTTGTTTTCTGTTACCACAGAATAGTCTTTAACCTATGAGGGTAGCGAAAAAACAAACGTATAATCAATAAATTGAAGATTGTTTGCGTACTAAATGTAAAAAGTAGATGCTTTAAATTAAATCGCAAATTTAAAGCCATTGAAGTAGGCAGAAATCCACTCCCTAATGCTTCCTCACAGCACTTGACGCAAATTGTTTATCATTAATATTTAACAATAGTACCAGAGGTTGACCAGAAGCATAGGTATAAAAAAAAACAATATGTATTAAAAAAAATACCATTGTGATTAAAATTACAGCATTCAGTTTTTTAAAACTCATGCTATAGTGAGCATCATCAGTGCTTACAGAGTTTTTAAAGGATTTCTATGTCCTTAAAGTTTTTAGGTATCAGCTTACTTTTTAGTGTTGGCTTAGCAGCAAAACCCTTGCAGTTTGCTCAAATAAGCAACTCACCTGACCAAGTTGTAGGCGCTGAAATACTCAAAGTAGTGTATCAAAAAGCCAATATTCCGATTAAAAACATTTCTATGTCTGGTAAACGCGCCTTAGTTGAATCAAGCCAAGGCAGATTAGATGGCGAAGTTCACCGAATCTTAGAAATTGGCTCACTTTACCCAGATTTAGTAAGGGTACCAACTGCAACAAATTACATTGACGTTACAATCTTTTCCAAAAACCCCAAATTTATATTAACAGACTGTCAATCTCTTAAAGGTCAATTAATTGGCAGAGCTCGTGGGGTAAAATACGCCGAAATGTGTACATTAGGCATGGAAAAAGTCGCGGTATTTCCAGATAGCAGTAGTTTAATGAAATCTTTAGACAGAAATATTGTGGATTTTGCCATTACTTCGGGACTAAACGGCTTAGTGCAAGTTAAAAACTTGAAATTGAACCAGGTAGTGGCGTTAGAGCCTATACTCGAAAAACGTTTGCTCTTTCATTATGTGCATAAAAAACATCAGTCTTTAGTGCCTCAACTAGATGCGATTTTACAAAATATGCAGCAATCTGGTGAATTAGAAAGGTTAAGACAAAGCATAATTGAAGATTTACTTAGTCAATAACTCGTAAGTCCCCGATTAAATCAACACTGTCCAATTCAGCTATATCTAGGTTATTAAACTGCATACCTAAGTATCAACCTTTAGATTTTTTAATCAGATTAATTGGTTTTTAATAAGTCCATCGAATCACGCAGCAGAGTCTGCAAATTTAAACTTAACCGAGGACTTAACCATGTTGAAAATAGTTAAAACGTCTATCGCCATTGCTACCTTATCACTACTAACTGGTGGCTATGCTCAAGCCGATGTCAACGAAGCACTTCAAAACATTTGTACTATTGTAAAAGCTGATGACAAAGGTGAACTACGTAAAAAGATGAAGCGTGTGCAATCAGACTACCGACTAAAGTTAAAAGATTATTACACAGGCGTAACTTGTGGAGGCAATAGCTTAATTCGCACGGCAATGTTGAATGACGCTGTTGAAACCGGCACTTTGATGATTAAGAAAATGCCTAAGGGCGACCTAAGTGCTCCAGAAAACGACGGAAAAACCGTTATCGCTTGGGCCTCAGAGAATGGCTTAGACAGCTCGCCTATTATGGCAGCGTTAAAAGACAGAATTTAATAGCCGTAGCTATAAAAGAATAATTCCAGAACGAATTAAAAGTTCAACATGGGGGGTAGTCAGAAATGATTACCTTAAAAATCGGCCTCTTTTAGAGGCCGTTTTTTTTATGTGCTTGATTATGCCCTAGGTTTTAGTTGTGCATAGATGAGCTAAAAGAATTGCTGAATAGAATTGGATTTATGTAACAAGCTATCAACAGGTACTAAGATTAGCACCTGTTACCTATGTGGTCGGTTTAAAGTGTTACCAATCTGCCCGGTTCATCCCCCTAATACCCCGTCATTCTCGCGAAGACGAGAACCCCCTTCAACACCCGTGAAATCACCTTTATATTTAAATCAACACTACAGTCGCTTGTTAAAGGTTCCCGCCTTCGCGGGAACGACGGTAAATAATGTCAATGCTGTAGCTTATTAAAGCACGCTTCGCGCCATCATCCCGCGTGGCGTCCACCTGATTGTTTATGTCTCGAATCCCTTCGAGCCCAAACTGGCGGGGCGCCAGTGAGCGTAAGCGAATGCTTTTAGAACAAAAAGCCAGCGACAACAAACTGCTATAACCACTCACTCCCGAAACAAGTCATAAATAACCACTTAAGACACAAACTATCGAACTTATAATGCAAGTTAAGGCGTATTGACTTGAACTTAATTATTTAAATCCAGAAAAAAATCTGCAATAAAATTATTCACTCTTTTTGGCCATTCATGATGTAACCAATGGCTCGCATCTGCAAAGCGTTTTACCCTTAAATTAGGTACGTATTGCGCTAAATCATCTAAGTTTTCTAATACAAAAGCTTGATCATTTTCTCCCCATAAAACCAAAGTATCCACTTCTATTCTAATATTGGGCACTTTCATTTTATCTATACTAGTCACAGGCCCACTGGCTTTGCTTGGCTGGGCTTCTGAGTCAGCTAATTGAGGCATAGCGCGATAATATTGCAACATGCCAGAAATGGCTCCGGGCTGCTCCCATACCTGTACATAAGCCTTGCGCTGACTTTCTGACAAGCTGTTTGTTTGCATACTGGCAAATAACTTGTCTTGTAAATATTCAAAGTCATTGGCCGCTAGCTTTTGTTCTGCATCAGGGGCTATGAGTTGGTGAATATATTCGCTTTGCTTGCGTTGCTGAGAATTATTAATCATTTCACGGGTAAAAGTACTTGGGTGTGCAGCATTAATAATCACCAATTTATCAATTAACTGCGGGTGAAAAGCAGCCAATGGCCAAGCAATAGCCCCACCCCAATCATGTGCCACCAGCAGTACTTTTTCGTTTGGTGCTAAGGCTTGAATTAAATCAGCCACAAATTGTATTAAATTAGGTAGCCGATAAAAATCCAGCGCTTTGGGTTTATCCGACAAATTGTACCCTGGCAAGTCTGGTGCGATAACTTGGTAATGTTTTGAGAAATGTTTAATTTGCTGATGCCAAGTGCCCCAATATTCGGGAAAACCATGCAAAAAGATGATGCTTCTAGCGCTATGTTTAGTCTCACTGGTGATTTGTGGACCCGCTTCTACATAATGAATATTAGTTTCACCCAGCTTAATTTTATGACTTTGGAACATATAAACAACTTGTCTCAATAAATATAAAAAAGGCGAACAAAATCTGTGTTCGCCTGATTTCAGTTAAATGCTAAAACTAGAGCACATTAAATTGTTGCTCGTTTATCTGCATCACATTATCGGCACCCGACTCCATAGCAGACACTAATGAACGAGTGCGGGTTAACAAACGATCAAAATAGAACTTAGCCGTGTGCAGTTTGGCTTGATAGAAGTCTGGATTACTGGTTCCTTGGTCTAGTTGCTGCTGGGCAACTACAGCCATTTTAAGCCAAAAATAGCCTACCACTACGTAACCAGAATACATGAGGTAATCCACAGAAGCAGCGCCTAGTTCATCAGGATTTTTTGCTGCCCTTTGCATGATATCTTCAGTGATTTGGTGCCATTCATCTAAATGCTTTTCTATGCTATTCGACCAAGCGTTAAACTGACTTTTGTCTCTAATACTTTTACAATATTGTTTTACTTCATCAGTAAACACAGTTAACAGTTTACCCCCTGAGCCAGCTACTTTGCGCGCCAACAAATCAATTGCCTGAATACCTGTAGTGCCCTCGTACATAGTGCAAATTCGGGTATCTCGAGCCAGTTGCTCCATTCCCCATTCGGCAATATAGCCATGGCCGCCATAGACTTGCATACCATAACTCGTGGTTTCTTGCGCCGTTTCTGTTAAAAAGGCTTTTAGTATAGGGGTTAATAGCGCCAGTTTAGCTTCGGCCAATTGTTTAGCTGCTTCGTCTTGACTATCGTGACTGATATCAACCAATTGCATGGCATATACAGCCAAAGCACGGTTGCCTTCGGCAAAGGCTTTTTGCGTGAGTAACATACGTCTAACGTCAGGGTGGTTAATAATAGGATCGGCAGGACCATCTGGGTTTTTAACTCCTGTCATAGATCTAAACTGTAAGCGGTCTTTGGCATAAGATAACGCACCTTGGAAGGCGGCTTCTGAAGCGGCTAGCCCTTCTAGTCCGGTGCCAATTCTAGCGGTATTCATAAAGGTAAACATGCAGTTCAAACCACGGTTTTCTGTACCAACTAAATAGCCTTTAGCCCCATCAAAGTTAATCACACAAGTTGCCGAGCCTTTGATCCCCATTTTGTGTTCAATAGAGCCACAAGACACTGCGTTTCTTTCTAGCTTTTCGCCATTTGGCCCTGCATTAAATTTAGGCACTACAAATAACGAAATGCCTTTAGTTCCACTTGGTGCGTCTGGAAGGCGAGCAATAACAATATGTACGATATTTTCTGACATATCGTGTTCACCAGCTGAAATAAAAATTTTGGTACCGGTTAAGCTGTAACTGCCGTCATCGTTAGGCTCTGCCTTACATTTCAACATGCCTAAATCAGAGCCACAGTGAGGCTCGGTTAAACACATAGTGCCAGTCCAAGTACCTGCTACTAAATTATGTAAAAACATCTTTTGTTGTTCTGCGGTGCCGTGGGCTTTTAAGGTTTCCATACATCCTTGGCTTAATCCGGGGTACATAGCCCAAGAATGGTTGGCAGCTGAAAACCATTCAGCTATTACACTGCCTAAAGAGTAAGGTAAATTTTGCCCACCAAACTCTTCGGGGTGGGTCATACCTGTCCAACCACCTTCAATATATTTACTGTAGGCCTCTTTAAACCCAGTAGGCGTAGTTACTTCACCATCATTCCATACACAGCCCTCTTCGTCGCCACTAGCATTAATCGGGGCTAATTCGTTCTCAGCAAATTTTGCTGCCTCTGAGAAAATGGCTTCTACCATATCTGGGCTTGCGTCTTCATAACCCAATGCTTGGTAATGTTGTTCGTAACCTAATAATTCGTTCATCACAAACAAGGTTTCTTTTTGTGGGGCCTTGTAATATTGCATAACCTACCTCTTAATTCTGTCTCTGTATTTTGTTGTATTTTAATCGGCTAATAATAATCAATGTTAGCGCTAGTAAACCTCAAATAAACCAGCCGCGCCCATACCACCGCCTATACACATAGTGCACACTACATATTTTGCGCCCCGTCTTTTACCTTCAATTAAGGCATGTCCAACCATACGTGCACCACTCATACCATAAGGATGGCCAATTGATATTGCGCCACCGTTAACATTCAAAATATTGTCATCTATACCCAATTTGTCGCGGCAATATAAAACTTGTACGGCAAAGGCTTCGTTTAATTCCCATAAACCAATATCATTCATACTCAAGCCATGCTGCTTAAGTAATTTAGGTACAGCAAAGATGGGACCGATCCCCATTTCATCTGGTTCACAACCCGCAACGGCTATACCACGGTAAGCTCCCAGTGGTGTCAGATTTTGTTGCTCAGCTAACTTACTGCTCATTAATACACTGGCAGATGCGCCATCAGACAACTGGCTGGCATTACCAGCGGTAATACACCCACCTTCAATAACAGGTTTTAAACCTTGTAATCCGGCTAAGGTTGTATCTGCCCTATTTCCCTCATCTTTACTTAGGGTTACTTGCTGCAGGCTTTGTTCTTTGGTGTCGCGATCTACCACCACCTTAGTGGCACTAATAGGCACAATTTCATCGTCAAATTTACCTGCGGCTTGAGCCTGTGCGGTACGCATTTGACTTTGAAAGGCATATTCGTCTTGTTGATCACGGCTAATGCCATAACGAGCAGCCACTATCTCTGCCGTTTGTAACATAGGCATATATATATCTTTGTGCTGTTTTACTAAGGCCGGATCCACCATTCTATGCGTATTCATGGCTTTATTTTGCACTAAGCTAATGGAATCTAGTCCACCCGCCACCATCACAGGTACATTGTCGGTGATAATGTGTTTGGCCGCGGTGGCAATAGCGTACATTCCCGAACTACATTGACGATCTAAGGTCATGCCTGACACAGTCACAGGTAGCCCTCCTGCTAAGCCTGCTAAACGCCCAATGTTCATTCCGCCACTGCCCTGGGTTAAGGCACTGCCCATAATCACATCGTCAATGCTAGCTGGATCAACGCCGGCTTTTTTCACGGCTTCGCGAATGGCATGGCCACCTAAACTTGGGGCTTCTAAATTATTTAATGCACCTTTATAGGCGCGACCAATGGGGGTTCTTGCGGTTGAGACAATCACAGCTTCTTGCATAAGTTTCTCTTTTTATTCAATTTAATTAATGGGCTTAATGGCTAAGGGGTAAGTCGGCAAACTTTTTACCTTGTTCGGCCAGTTGCTTTAACAAAGGCGCAGGCTCAAACCAGTTTTTACCGTGTTGACCTAATTGGTCGCGGTAGTGACACATGGCTTGATAAATGGTGTCTACTCCCACTTCATCGGCATAATGCATAGGGCCACCTCGATAAACCGGGAAGCCATAACCATAAACATAAATAACATCGATATCGCTCGATTTAGCTGCAATACCTTCTTCTAAAATTAATGCCCCTTCGTTAATCATAGGGTAAATAATTCGCTCAATGATTTCTTGATCATTAATTTGTCTTTGCTTAATCCCTAAAAGCTCAGCTTGCTGCTTGGCTAGCTCAATAACACTAGGATCGGGGATTGGCTTGCGGCTACCTTTTTCGTAAAGGTATACACCTTTTCCTGCTTTTAGTCCTACCCGTCCTTGCTCAACTAACTTGTCGGCTAAAATACAATAACTAGGATCATGCTGGATAAACTCACGTCTAGACTCGCGCACAAACGCGCCAATATCTTGTCCGGCCATATCACCCATAGTAAAAGGCCCCATTGGCATACCAAAATCATAAATCACTTTATCAATATGCTCAGGCGTGGCGCCTTCTAACAATAACCTATTGGCTTCACGACCATAGGTTTCAATCATTCGATTACCCACAAAGCCAAAACACACGCCAACTAAAACTGGAACCTTGTTTATTTTTTTGGCTAACTTCATACAGGTCTTAATGACCTCAGCTGAGGTATGACTGGTTTTCACTACCTCTAACAATTTCATGACATTGGCTGGACTAAAAAAGTGCAAACCTATGACATCTTCAGGACGTGAAGTAGCTTGAGCAATTTGGTCAATGTCTAAGGTAGAGGTGTTAGAAGCCAAAATAGCGCCTGGTTTACAGACTTTATCTAAGGCAGAAAAAACCTCTTGTTTAACCGACATTTTTTCAAACACAGCCTCAATCACTAAATCTACATCTTGCAATGCCTCATAGTTTGTTGAGCCTGTCAGCAATGCCATACGTTCTTCAACTTGTTCGTTGGTTAACTTGCCTTTTTTAGCTGAGTTTTGATAATTGTTGCGGATCACCGCTAAGCCTTTATCTAAAGCCTCTTGTTTAAGCTCTAATAAGGTGACGGGGATCCCAGCGTTAGCAAAGTTCATGGCTATGCCGCCGCCCATGGTTCCAGCCCCTATAATACCTACGCGCTGGATCTGGCGCATGGGCGTATTGGCGTCGAAATCTTCTACATGTGAGGCTTTACGCTCGGCAAAGAAAAAGTGTTGCTGTGCACGGGCTTCTTTTGATCCCATACATTGCATAAATAGTTCACCTTCACGGGCTAAGCCTTGCTTAAAAGGCAAAGTAACTGCCGCTTCTACTGCTTGAATACAGCGTTCAGGCGCAAAAAAGCCGCGCGCTTGAGTGACTAAACCTTGTCTATATTGCTCGAATAAGGCAGCAGGTGCGCTTTGGCTATCAATGCTTAAATCGCAGGTTTTGCGTATTACACTGCCCTGTTCAACAAGCTTGTCACAGAATGATAAAGCGCTATCCATTAAGCTAGTAGGCTGCCCAACTAACAAGTCAAACACCCCAGGTAATTGTTCTGCTTTAGCTGGTCGGCCACTAACTATCATGTCTAAAGCGGGTTTTACGCCTGCTAGTCTGGATAATCTCTGGGTTCCGCCAGCGCCAGGTAAAATACCTAAGTTCACCTCAGGTAAGCCAACTTTATTGGCGCCAAAGGTTAAACGATAATGACAGGCTAAGGCCACTTCTAAGCCTCCACCAAAAGCAGGGCCGTTTAATACCGCAACCACAGGTTTAGCAGCATGCTCTATAACCTCTAGTACAGCTGGCAAATTTGGCTCTAAATCTCCACCAGAAAACTCGCTGATATCAGCGCCGCCAGAAAACAATGATTGTTTAGAAGAAATCACGATCAGGTTAACCGCAGAGTCGGCTAGTGCTTGCTCAATAGCTTGAATTAGCCCCACTCTTACAGATTTAGATAGTGCGTTAACTGGAGGATTTTGCATCCATAAAGCTGCAATTTTATTGCCTGCTGGGGTATTAATGACTTGATATTCAACAGCATCCGACTTGTGGTTTTGACTCATAAGGGTTCCTCATCCAATCACACTTAGTAAAAGCATAGTAGGTCAGCCCAGTTAATCATTCTAATTTATTGATTTTATAATAAAGAATAAACCCTACTTATTTAAAACATATATAAATAGTAAGGCTTTGTTAGGTTGTTTTTTTGCCACGGCTTACCTAGCCAAATCTTGGCGTTATGTAAATAACATTGTGTTACTTAAACCTTTACCTCACATCTATTCATAAAATAGATGGTCTTTTATTAATTTGAGCAAGTTGACATTTGATCTGGCATTTGATGTTCTAATCAACAATTAATTTACCAAAATTTAACATTAAGAGGCCAAGCGTGCAGTTTCTCACCACGGAAGAACATTGTTTTTCGCAGCTTAAAGATTACCCTTACCCAGCTCATTATATTCAGGTCGACGATACCGAAGGCGGCCAGCTTAATATGCACTACCTAGACCAAGGTGATAAAAACGCCGAAGTGGTGCTAATGCTGCATGGTGAGCCTAGTTGGAGCTATTTATACAGGAAAATGATAGATCCTGTTGTACAAGCGGGTTATAGAGTAATTGCTCCCGATTTAATTGGCTTTGGAAAGTCTGATAAACCTATTAATAGAAGTGACTATAGCTATCAGCGCCACCTTGATTGGTTGCGTCAAATTTTACTGCAGTTAAAGCTAGAGAATATAACCTTAGTTTGTCAGGACTGGGGAGGGTTATTGGGTTTACGTTTGGTGGCAGAGCATGCAGATTTATTTGCCCGAGTGCTAGCGACCAATACTATGTTACCTACAGGTGATCATGCTCCTAACGCGGCTTTTTTAAAATGGCAAAAATTCTCGCAAGAAGTCGAGGTGTTTCCCGTTGCTGGCATTATTAAAGGCGCAACAGTAAAACCTCTTTCAGAACAAACTATATTGGCTTTCAACGCCCCCTACCCAGATGAAAGCTATAAAGCAGGCGTTCGTCAATTTCCGTTATTAGTTCCTACTCGTCCAGACGATCCGGCCAGTGAAGATAACAGAAAGGCGTGGCAAGTCTTGCAGCAGTTTAATAAGCCCTTTATGACTGCCTTTGGTGATTCTGATCCTGTCACCGCAGGGGGCGACAAAATACTGCAGAAGCTGATCCCGGGTTGCCAGGGACAGCAGCATTGCATTATTGAGCAAGCTGGACATTTTATTCAAGAAGATCAAGGCGAACATTTAGCCCAAGTGTTGCTACGCTTTATGTTGGCCAACCCACTTTAAATTTAAGACCTTACAACAGGAAGAGTTAAATGGATGAGTTACTAGATTTTAGTCAAAAAGTTGCACTCATTACCGGCGCTGGCGGTGGCTTTGGCCGATTACTAGCACAAGGTTTATCTAAACGCGGTTGCAAACTAGTGATCAGCGACATTAATCAAGCCAACCTAGACGATACTTTTAACACCCTATCAGAAAAACACAATGTGGTGTCTTTGTTAAGCGACGTATCTCAAGAAGAACAATGTGAAAACATGGTTAAGGTGGCGCTAGAAAAATTTGGAAAGCTCGACATTGCGGTTAATAACGCAGGCATTGCTCATCCTATGACATCTTTACATCAACTTACCGAAGATATTATGCACAGCCAATTTGGGGTCAATGTAAATGGCGTGTTATTTGGCATGAAATATCAAATTGCCGCTATGTTAAAACAAGGCGAAGGACACGTATTAAATGTTAGCTCGTTGGCGGGCTTAGGTGGAGCCCCTAAAGGTGGTGCTTATGCCGCCGCTAAACACGCAGTGGTAGGCTTAACTCGAACTGCAGCAGTAGAGTACGCCCGCAAAGGAATTAGGTGTAATGCAATTTGTCCTTTTTATAGCCCTACCGCCATTTTAGGTGAATTTGCTAGCCCAGAAGGACAAGCCATACTGGCCCGAGGTACCCCAATAAAACGCTTGTCTGACCCACAAGAAATAGTCAATGCCATGTTGCTTATTCTTTCTCCAGGAAATTCTTATATGAACGGCCAAACCATAGCGCTCGATGGTGGCGTTACAGCTTGGTAGCTAAACATAACCTAGCTGGCAGCAACCAGAATCAATCCAAGATATTTAGCTGGTTTTTTAATTTTTTATATATGAGGTAACACCCATGCAAGCTTTAATGATGAATTCTCAATTGATGATTTCTTCTATCCTACGCCATGCAGAACGAAATTTTCCTGATACTGAGATTGTCTCTGTAACAGTTGATAACCCCAGACACAGACATACATACCAAGATTTTGCTAACCGTAGTCGTCAATTGGCCAACGCTTTAGCCGCTTTAGGGGCGAAGTTTGGCGATAGAATAGGCACATTAGCCTGGAATGATTATCGCCATTTAGAATTGTATTATGCGGTTTCTGGTAGCGGCATGGTTTGCCACACCATAAACCCTAAATTGTTCCCTGAGCAAGTGAGTTACATTATTAACCATGCACAAGACAGATTTATTTTTGTTGATCTGTTAGTTGTACCTTTACTCGAAGCCTTAAAAGATCACCTGCCAAACGTTGAAGCTTATATTATTTTAACTGATCAAGCGCATATGCCCGACACCAGCTTACCTAATGTGTTGTGCTACGAAACCCTAATTGCTGAGCAGTCTAATTGTTTTGACTGGCCAGAATTTGATGAAAATACCGCTAGCGCTATGTGTTACACCTCTGGTACTACGGGTAACCCTAAAGGTGTGGTGTACAGCCACCGCTCTACTTTGTTACACGCCTTAGGGGGCAGTATGCCTGATGTAGTCGCTGCTTCTTACAAAGAAACCACCTTACCAATAGTGCCTATGTTTCATGTCAATGCTTGGGGCTCACCTTATGCATCGTTAATGGCTGGCACCAAAATGGTAATGCCAGGACCTAAAATGGCAGACGGCGAAACCCTGCAACACCTGATTGAAAGCGAAAATGTTACTTTTAGTTCTGGCGTACCCACAATTTGGTTAGGCCTATTAGACTACTTAGAAAAAACCGGTAAAAAAGTACCTTCATTAAATCGAGTTACTGTTGGTGGTGCAGCTTGCCCTAGAACCATTATTGAACGTTTTAAACATCAACATAATGTAGAAGTAGTGCAAGGCTGGGGCATGACAGAAACCAGTCCTTTAGGCACAGTTTTTTGTCGAAAATCAGGCATGGAAGATTACACCGAAGAGCAAATCTTTGACTTACAATCTATGCAAGGGCGAGGCGTATTTGGTATTGAAATGCGCATAGTAGACGAAAATAATCAAGAATTACCCTGGGATGGCGAAGCATTTGGTGCGTTAAAAGTTCGAGGGCCTTGGGTAGCCAGTGGTTATTATGGTATGTCGCAAGAGCCAGGATCAGAAGGTTGCCCAGTTGACGAGTTGGGCTGGTTTGATACAGGCGACGTTGCAACCATCAACCCTCAAGGCTTTATGCAAATTACCGATCGTACCAAAGACGTTATCAAATCTGGCGGTGAATGGGTAAGCTCAATAGAAATCGAAAATGCTGCGGTAAGTCACCCCGAGATTGCTGAGTCGGCGGCGATTGGCCGTTTTCATCCAAAGTGGACTGAGCGCCCATTATTAGTGGTGGTAAAACAAGCAGGCTCAGAACTTAATGCTAAACAGGTAATAGAGTATTTAAAAGATAAACTGCATAAATGGTCATTACCAGACGATGTGGTATTTGTCGATGAGCTCCCCCATACCGCCACAGGCAAACTCAACAAACTGGCGCTACGCCAACAGTTTGAAGATTATCAGTTTCCCACAAACAACTGATAATTAACGGCAACACTATTTAAACCACTCAATCATACTCGCTCTGCTATTTGCACACCTTTTAGCAGACGAGTATGACGTTTTAGTTTGGTTTCAGTTTGAAATTTATTACAACTGCAAAAGCAAATGTTTTAGTAAGGCTATTAGCCGCCAATTAAGATTCGCTAACTGCATTAATAGTAATAAGTTGCTCTCAATATGTTAGAAGGATAGGTATGCTATGAGTGAATTACAGCAGTTGGATCTGGCCTAGCCGAACAGCTGATTTGCTAAGATTGTAGATTGTCGTGAAAAACGATTTTTGAGTAATCTATTGTAGGAAAATGGATATTAACGACTTGTTATGTTTTTTATAGTAAATAAAATAAGCTTTGTTGAACACATTGAAAATAGTAACCATAAAACAGCAATATTCATAACACCTATGGCAGCTAGCTGAACTCCATATAAACCGCTAATAACACTTGAAATTAAACCAAAAACAATTAAAAAGTAAATTGGAGTTTTACCCACAAAAACATCCACGGAATAACTAGTAAACGTATATGCAAGAGCAGCACCTGCTGCTGCTAAGAAGGCGTAAACTAAACTTACTGAGCTAACTAATAGAAAAGTACTGTAGCAGCTAAATTTAGGATCACAATAATCAAATAGGAATACACTAACCATAGCGACTAAAGCCGTTGGTAAAAGAACTGCCAATAAAACAGTTGTGAAGATTACAAAATAGTTCCGCATATTACCTCGAAAACATTGCGCCCTAATCAGCCGCGCCGGAGTTTGGCGTCGGCTGCATTTGATTGTTAGGTTTGTCTGTATACTCCTTCACAGCATCAAATACTGCACCATTAATTTCCCACAACAAATATGTATAAAATAAAATGCCGAAAACTGGGAAAATAACCCATGGTGTCCAACCTGGAAGTTCAAAGGTATTCTCCAGCTTAGCGACAGATATAGCGAAAATAAAAAGGACACAAATAGCTAATATAAATCGCACATTTACCCATTTATTATTCGCTTTCACAGCTTCAGCAACGACCTTGTTACGCTCTTTTCTATTTACCCCTTGAAAAATAGGGTAATCACCAGTTTTGAAATACATAAACCTAACGCTTCAAATAAGGCGCGCGCGCTGTTTGCGCGTCCAGTGGAGGCCGTTTTTGGCCGTAACGAAATTTAATAAACTTGTTAGATGTACTGATTTTCACCAGCCCTCCAAGTGGGAACCAACTTCCTCACCCCTTTCAGTTTCTGATTTAGCAAGATAACCAAATCGATTGTTTTCATCCCTTAAACTTAGCCGATGAAACAAAATGCATAGACCCAAATAGGCTATCCAAAAGATAATTAAGAAGCCAACAAACAGTAGCGTTTTTTCAGTTAAATCTAAACCACCTCTAAAGAAGATGATCGGAATGCCAATTAACGCAACAAGCCAAGAAATATGTAGAAATGATTTTTTCGCTGCAACCTTAAATATGCTCATATTGTAATAAGACATCTCAGTTCCCTCTGGTACTTCTAGACATAATGACTCCCCACGAGCCACCGTTAAAGGTGCTGATCTCCAATTTTCGTGGGTTAGCTAAAAGCCAGAGCCATAATAGTTGTGTTGAACAAACTAATAAAAGGAGATCAGCATGA
>NZ_JBRKBA010000016.1:0-26885 GCF_052983255.1 Paraglaciecola aestuariivivens
CCGTAGGTTTTAGCCAATACAGTAGTAATTGCCGCTGTTAATGTTGTTTTACCGTGGTCAACGTGGCCGATAGTACCGACGTTTACATGCGGTTTAGTACGTTCAAACTTTGCTTTTGCCATTGTCTATTCCCCAGCAAATATACATTAATAAAAATTTTATAGAGATGGGGAAGAGAAGTGGTGCTGATAGGCAGATTCGAACTGCCGACCTCACCCTTACCAAGGGTGCGCTCTACCAACTGAGCCATATCAGCACTGTTTTGGAGCGAGCAGTGGGAATCGAACCCACATCATCAGCTTGGAAGGCTGAGGTAATAGCCATTATACGATGCTCGCACAAACTAATTCTCTAACCCACTCAAGCAAAAAGTGGTGGAGGGGGCAGGATTCGAACCTGCGAAGGCTGAGCCGTCAGATTTACAGTCTGATCCCGTTGACCGCTTGGGTACCCCTCCAGAGATTGATGGTGCCGACTACCGGAGTCGAACTGGTGACCTACTGATTACAAGTCAGTTGCTCTACCAACTGAGCTAAGTCGGCGTCATCAAGTGGGTGCGGATTCTAGAGTAAGATTTTGTAGTGTGCAAGAGGCAATTCTGAAAAAAATGCTTTTTTTATGCCGTTTGCTTAATTTACCGTCTGAATGCTGGATTTTTACCCTAAAGTTAACCAATTCAGCTGTGATTAATTAAAAATAAAAATTTAAATTAATTGAAATAGTCCTAACAAAACTAAATTAACATAATATTCAACTGGCAATTCCGCGGGTAAATCGAGTGTTTTTTGCCCACCGCCTGTAATTAAAATTTTATATTGCTGATATCTACTGGCTAAATATTGGTCGGCTTGCAACACAAATCCACTTTGCGCGGCCAAACAACCTAATGCAACACATTGTTGGGTGCTGGTACCTAAAGTTAAATTTTCGGGAATAGAGTGGTCGGCAAAAACTTTTTGAGTTTGTTGTTGTAACACATCACGCATTAATTCAAAGCCTGGGGCTATCCAACCGCCTTTATGTTGCTTATCTATCAATATGTCACAAGTATTGGCTGTACCTAGGTCTATAACGGCTACAGGCAAAGAGGTTAACGCATTGGCGGCCAATATGGCTAACCAGCGGTCTACCCCTAAAGTGGCAAAGTTTGGGTAGGCAGATTTTACCCCTAGTGTATTGGCTTGGGTTTGTACAAATTCACAAGGTTTGCCAGCCTGTTGGCATAGCTGCGCCAGTTGCTGCTCTTGTAATGGATGCCCAACCGAGGACACCAACACTTTATGACACTTTGTTAGCTTTGTTTTTAATTCATTAACTTCTTGGCAAGACAACACCTGCTGCAAATCAGCGAGCTGAGCCACTAATGCGTACTTAATCCGAGTATTACCTATATCAACTAAGAGAGCTTTATGCAGGTCTGACACTGATTTCTCCGCCATGAAATGCCTTTATACCCTGTTCGGTTTCAAGCAATAGTGCACCAGTGGCATCAATGCCGCGGTTAATTCCATAAATGGTTTGCTTACCCATAATTAACTTTATCTCTTGCTGTGCATACACATCTAAGGCTTGCCAAGCTTGAATAAAAGGTTCTAAGCCTTGCTCTTCGAAGGTGCTAACACTGGCTCTTAGGCGTTCTATTATGGCACCTGCTAATTGATTGCGATCCACTTTATTTTGGCAAATGCGGGTTAAATCTGTCCATGCTTGGTCGATTTCAGTAATTTTATCTGGCAAAGCTACATTTAACCCCACCCCTATAATGGCCTCGCAACCACTGCCCATTTGGCCTTCAACTTCAATTAATACACCAGCTAACTTTTTGCCTTGTGCATAAATATCATTGGGCCATTTTAATTGCACATCTTGGATCCCAAGTTGATTTAGCGCTTGAACTAAGGCCACACCCACGGCCAAACTTAGCCCACCTAAAGCTGCATAGCCACCAGCAAAAGACCAATACATAGATAGGTATAGACTGGCAGAATAAGGCGACACCCATTTGCGCCCATGCCGTCCTCGTCCCGCGGTTTGAGCTTCTGCCAAACAACAATGGCCTTGGGCTAAATCTCCTAGCTTGTCTTTTAAATATTGATTAGTCGAGCCAATGACATTTAAAACCTCTATATGCTCGGCGGGTGGCTTAGATAAGCCTTGTTCAATAAGCTCTAGCTTTAATAAGTTTAATGGCTGGGCTAAACGATACCCTTTACCGGTAACACTATAGATATCTAACCCAAGGGCTGATAACACTTTTACATGATTTGAAATTGAGGCCCGGCTAATTCCCAGCTTTTCACCAAGTATTTCACCAGAATGAAATTGGTTATCGGCAAGAATAGTTAGCAAGGTGCCACGAATTAACTCTGTTGATTGACTCATAAACTTATGGGCCCATTTTTACCAATCAAACGCACTTCATGTTCTAAATCTATGGCAAATTCTGCTGCGACTGCATTTTTAATTGTACGAGCTAGCTCTAATAGTTCTGCACCTGTGCCATGGCCATCGTTAGTTAAAACTAGGGCCTGTTTAGGATGACAGGCTATACCACCGACTTTTTTGCCCTTAAAGCCTAATTGATCAATTAGCCAAGCAGCGGGAATTTTAACCTTGCCCTGAGGTTGTGGGTAATGAGGCATAGTTGGCCAAGCTGTTTGCAGCTGTTGGTATTGCAGTAACTCAATACTAGGGTTTTTAAAAAAACTGCCCGCATTACCTATTTGTTTAGGATCAGGCAACTTACTCTGTCTAATTTTAACTACTTGGTTAAACAAGTCTTGCGCAGATGGATTGTGTAACTTTTGCAATTCGCCGTAATGCACTACCCCTTGCCATTGCTTAGGGATCTCAAAAGTGACGGCTGTAATAAGCGCCTGATTAGCTAACGCGCCTTTAAATATGCTGTCGCGGTAACCAAATTGACATTCACTTTTAGTTAGCTGTTTATGCTCTTGTTGGACTAAATCAAAGTAATCAACATGCTGAATAAATTGTTCTACTTCCACGCCATAGGCCCCAATATTTTGTATGGGAGCTGCGCCAACGCTGCCAGGAATTAACGCCAAATTCTCTAAGCCATTTATCTGCTGTTGCAAACACCAAGTGACAAATTCATGCCAATTTTCACCTGCCCCAACCTTCACCTGATAGTGACTTGCGGTTTGGCTGAGCTCTTTGCCTTTAAACTCTGGCTTAATTATGGTGCCCTGATAATCCTCGACAAATATGGTGTTGCTGCCTTCGGCTAAAATATAAAAAGGCTTATGTTTCACTGAGTCGAGTGTGGCTTGAATAGTGTGAATTGAAGATAGACGAATGCAGTCTAGTGCTGATGATGCTAAACCAAAACTATGAAGATGAGCTAAATACACTGAATGAGCCTGTAAAAATTTGTGCTTATTTTAAATAAGATCTGAGCGATTACCAGCACCAAGGGCGGATTTAATAGTTCACTACCTTATTAATAAAGCCTTGGGAACGATGACTACCTGGCATTTTATTTTTTACGTTCTTAACATTTTCAAATACTACACCAAGTAAAGGTGCTCTGGATTCTTGTAAACGTTGCACTGCTTCTTGCAGATCTGCACTATCACATGCCTCTAAATCACAGAGCAATATTAGCCCATCAACTGCTTTAGCAATGATCATAGTATCACTATATAAATTTACCTCTGGGGTTTCGATGATCACATGTTCAAACAACACCCCCAATTTTTTAATAAAACTGCTAAAACGAGAGCGAGAAATATATAACAATGGATCAGAAGGGATCACCCCTGCAGGCATCACTGAAAGTTGACTACCATTTTCACGGTAACTGGCATCACTGAATGAGCATCGTCTGCCTATAAAGTTAGTTAGCCCAGGAGCTTTCTCGTCTAGGTCATAACATTTACCCACACTAGGGGTACGCATGTCTGCATCTAATACGATAGATTTTTCTAATTGCGCAAAGGATTCTGCTAAATCAATTCCTACCGATGATTTAGATTTGCCATTTTTGACTCTAGCAATGCCCAATATGCGCATTTCTGGGGTGTCAGAGCGATAAGATATTTCAGCGCGCAATGAACGAATAGATTCAGAATAAGCAAAGTTTTTACCTTTATGGTTAGCCGTTACTACACCTTTTTTGAGTTTAGTTTTTTTGTGCTTTGGCAATTGCGCCAACACTGGCACCTGCATTTTGTTTAATAAAGTAGTAAAGCGTGTTTTTTTATCACTCACTATATGTAGCACTAACCAAAACCCACTACTTGCAAGGGAGCCAAACATAAGTATTAGCGCCATAAGCAAGGCAACTCTAGGTTTCGATGGACCGACAGGCACAGAGGCAACATCTATAACGGCAAATTGTTCAGAATTATCTAAATCTTTTAGAATTTCTGTTTCCCTTAAGCGGGTTAAAAACTCTTCATATAAGGTTTGGGTTGAGTCCACTTCTCGCCTTAACCTATCTATTTGCATTTCGTGACGACCCAACTCATTGTGGACTTTTCTAGCTGCTTCTATGTGTTGTTCAACATTTTTCTTACGTAATGCCAGCTTGTCTAATTCTTGCTTTAACCCGGCGCTAAGCTCATTAATTAGATTGGCCTGTTCGGCTTGTAAGGTGGCTAACTGAGTTTGTGCCGCCACATATTTATGATGCTTGCTTTTGTAACGTTTGCTAAGTTGTGCAAATGCTTGCTGTTGGTTTGAAATAGCGTTTCTTAAACTTATCATCATGGGATTGCGCGAGATCCAAGGCACTTGCAATTGAGCCTGAATATTGTCTCCAGCTAAGGCAACTTGATTGACCGCTGCCATGACTTCGGCATGTTTTATTTCTACCGCTAACCTCTCTTGCAACAACCCAGAAATTTCTACTTTAGAGATATCTAACTGGCTTCTAATATCGGTTAAATTATTATCAACCAAAAAGTTTTGTAGGGTTTGCTCGGCTGTGGTTAATTTAGTTTGTAAGGCGTCTAATTGTTGGCTTAACCATTGAGAGGTTTCATCGGCTTTTTGTTTTCCCATATTGGATTGAAAGGCAAAAAACGCTGGCCCAATTTCATTGGCTACTGCGGCAGCAATTCTTGGTGTTTTTGAATTAAAGGTTACTTTAAGTAAAGTGGTATCACCCAAACGATTTAACGACAGGCCATTCAGCAACACATTAATAGCATGGTCTCTGGTGTACTCAGGGCTAACATCCAGTGATTGAGGCCTAAATTCTGGGTCGTAGATCAAGTCTAACTTATCCACTACCTGACCAATAAATTGTCGTGAACGAATAAACTCCATATAGGTGTCTATCTTTACATCACCATCATTGCCAAAATTCGGAACTACCCCTCCTAACCCAAAACTTTGTTCGCCATCCCCCAGCAAAATAGTGCTGCTTGCGGTATAAATCTTTGGCAGACTAAATATGTGATAGGCACCAGCCATAGCTATCAAAATAGTCAAAAAGGCAATACGAAACTTTTTAGACCATAAAAAATATAGTAACTCGGCTAAATCGAAAGTCGTATCTGGCTGTGTATAGGTAGAGTTAGGCATATTAAAATAGACTTTCCTCTATCACCAAGATATCACCAGGATAGACTTTAGAATCTTTATTAACTTTAACTTGCTGTTTTTCTGTTCCTCGAATCACATACCAGTCTTTTTTAGAAGCTCGGTCTTTTAACCCTCCAGCAATGGCAATGGCTTGATCGACTGTTAAATCATATTCAAATTTATAGGCCCCAGATTTACTCACTGCTCCACGAATAAAGAAGGGTCGATAGGACTCAGTCACCACAGTGACACTAGGTTCAACCAAATAGCCATCTAAATAGGCAAGCTCTAATTCCTGACTTAACGCTTTACTGGTTTTGCCTATAACTGAGCGCTCCCCTATTAAAGGAAATTTCACTACGCCACTTGGCCCGACTAAGGTTTTAACCTTGAGATCTGGCTCGTTGTAGACGCTAATAACAATTGTGTCTCCTGGACCAATAGCAAATTCGTCAGTGTTAGCCTGAACTGTGTGGGAAGTCATTCCAATTAGCAAAGCCAAGAAAGCGGTTACAAGGATACTTGCCAAGCTAACCTCACTTCGTTTTGCTGTATATCAAACGAAATATCATCATAAGACTGATCAAGCCTACCTAGGCTTAACGTTACTGAATTATAAGAATTAATATTCAGCGCCAGTTGCAGATCTGCACGGGCTTCGTTTAACACACTAATTCGACTTACTTCATCAAACTCGGTACGACCAACTTTTAGATTGGTAGAAAAGTGCCACCTTTCAGAGGCTTTAAACACCGCAGCTAAGGCAAAATTTTGCTCAACGCTGTTACTGGTATTTTCACTTTTCGATACCCCAGAAAAACGCGCAGAGTTAAGTTTAAATAACCAACGTTCATTGGGTTGGGTGTTAATGTCTAGTGACCAAGATAAGCCTGAACTGCTCTCGTCCATGGCTAAATTACGCTTAAACATACCTAGCAGTGCTTCCATGCTAGTTTTTCCACTTGGTTGCCATTTCATGCCGATTAATGCTTGAAACACTTGGCTATCTTCTCTATCCACTGACTCAAAATTATCGTCTATTGCACTTAAGCGTAAAAGCAAACTACTGGCACTAGATTTTTTGTAGGCTACATCTAGCTCCACACCTTGTTGGTCAACATTGAAAAACTGAGAATAAGGATTAATAGCCTGATAACGAGTTTGTCTGCTAAAGCCTTTAAGGGCTATATATCTGTGGCTTATGTCTTGACCATAAACCAAAGTCACTGAGGCGTTATTTTGTTTAAAGCGGTCGGCCTTAAATACCTCTTCGCGAAGTTGTGAGATCCCTTGACCAAATGGCTGGGTATGATCTAAGTGCTGAAATTGAGCATCAAGTTGCAAGGCAGAACTGATAAAAAATCGCGTCAGCACTGCTACTTTATACTGATTAAAATTTTGTGATTCTTCCATGAGTTGGTTGGTTTCTCGCAATTGATAACGAGATAAATCTGCTGCATAGTCCAACTTTAACTCTGCGCCTTCCCAAGCCGAAACTAATTGACCTTTGGAAGCCAACTGCACTCCCCAAGCTGCCCATTTATTGTTTAGAGTAGGATTAATATCGTCGGTATAAGTACTAGATACACTAAGCTCTAAAGGTGATGCATCTTTATCAATAAGCTCTATAGCAAGTGCCGAACGCAAAGCTTGGCAACTAAATAATACTGCAAAGAGTAAAGGGTAAGTTAAAAGTCTGATTTTCATTTATTATTATTAGCCTAACTTGCTACCTAGTTGTTACGGCTAGATTACTAACCTTGTTTAAAAAAGACTTACTCTAGGGTATCGGCGGCGACTGGCATATCTAAAACTGCATATGGTTTAGGCCGTGCTAAAGTATATAACTCAGCTTATACACTGGGCGATGGTTGATAACCTAAAGGAGCTTCGCGAAGTAATTTTTTTGCCCCAGCTGCATCATGTTCAATCAACAATCGATTTAACTTATCAAATAACAAAACCACCTCTTCAAAAGGCAGTTTAGATTCGTCAGCGCCCATTATTCTTGCATGCTCTGTAGTGGTATCGGCATCATCAATTAATAATTCTTCAAATAGCTTCTCGCCAGGGCGTAAACCGCTAAAACGTAGTTCAATATCGCCATGCGGCATTTCAGGGGTTTTTAAACTATGCCCCATGAGGTGAGCCATTTTGTGTGCTAAATCCACAATTTTAATTGATTGGCCCATATCCAAAACAAAGACTTCACCTTTGCTTCCCATAGCGCCTGCTTGAATAACAAGTTGCGCGGCTTCGGGAATTGTCATAAAAAATCGGGTGATATCTGGATGAGTGACTGTAACTGGGCCACCAGCTTGAATTTGTTTAGTAAACAAAGGCACTACCGAGCCAGACGATCCAAGCACATTGCCAAACCTAACAATTGAGTATTCAGTGTTGGAACTTAACTCTGCAATGGCTTGAATGTAGAGTTCGGCGAATCTTTTGGTCGCTCCCATTATATTGGTTGGCCTTACCGCTTTATCAGTACTGATCAAAACAAACTTTTCCACATCGTACTCTGCGGCAACCAAAGCAACATTTGCAGTGCCAAATACATTATTACGAATGCCGGCTAATGGGTTTGATTCAACCATAGGTACATGCTTATAAGCAGCAGCATGATAAATGGTTTGTATTTGGTGTTCTTGCATCACACTTCTTAATACTTCTGTATCTTGAATGCTGGCTAAAATAGGCACCATAGGTATATCAAAGTAGTGTGCTTTTAATTCGTTTTCGATTTGGTAGAGATTAAATTCTGACAACTCAAATAAAATTAATTTTGCAGGAGCAGATTTGACTATTTGCCGACATAATTCGCTGCCGATTGAGCCACCCGCACCAGTGACCAATACATTTTTGCCTCGAATATTTACATCTAACAAACGTTTAATAGGCGGAACTGGCTCTCTACCTAATAATTCTTCAATGCGAATCTCACGCAGTTCATCTATTTTACTTTTACCAGTTAAGAGGTCTTGAATACTTGGAATACTCAACAATTCAATGGCGTAAGGCTCTAATTCTTGAATTAATTGCTGACGCCGCTCCACTGAGGTGTTGTGCACTGCCAACAACATTTTGCTTACCCCATAACGTTTGATGTAGTAGGGGATCTTTTTACGTTGCGATACTGGTAGGCCTAAAATACGCTTATTGCGATATTGTTTTTTATCATCAATAAAGGCTATGGGTTGCAAAGCATTACCCAATTTAAGCGATTGGGCCAAAGTACGCCCTGCTTCTGCCGCGCCAAAAATCAAACATTTTTCGCGCATTTTATAATTTTGTGATTGGGCTGAAGCTTGCATCAAAAAGCGCGGAGCAATAATCAAACTACTGGCTACTGCCCAATAAATGATAGGCACAGATACAGGGATCATAACTTCAAAGGCAACTTTTGCTGCAAACAAAAATAATGCTGAAATGCCTAATACCAACAAAGCGACTTGAATGGCTTGCATGCCTATGTATCGGATCATTTGACGATAGTGGCCAAACATCGACAATAAAGTCAGAGCGAATACCGCATTCATGGCAATGACTAAAGCATCCATAGCGGTAAAGTCCCACCTAGCTATACCTAGCCTTATCCAAAACGCAAATACACTGGCAACCAATAACGCTACGCAATCCCATAACAAGGCAATGCATAACTTTTTTCGCGGACTCAGCTCAAATAATTGGGTAAACAGCATTAAGGTTAATCCTAAATTGATGCTTGTTGCATGACTTGGGTTAACACTTGGCAGGTTTTAGTTATTTCTGCTGAGGTTAAACTTGGATGAACTAAAAACATTAGGGCGTTTTCACCTAGCTCTACTGCATGGTGCAAAAGTGCTTTGGGTTTAAACTCGGTATTGTCGAAGGCTTTTTCTTTGTACACTTCTGAACAAGAGCCAGAGAAACATGGCACCCCTAGAGCGTTAATTTGCTCAATTATTCTATCTCTATGCCAATCGGGTTTTAATTGTTGAGGTTCAACAAAGACATAACATTTATAAAAAGCGTGCTCAATATAATCAGGAATAGCCGGCACTCTTAAAGCAGAACAAGTGCGCGCGGCTGTAAAAATTTGTTGGGAATATTGCTGACGAGTTTGAGTCCAAGACGGCATTTTTTCCAGCTGTTTTAGCCCTACTGCCGCTTGAATTTCGGTCATACGCCAATTGGTGCCAAAAGACTCATGTAACCATCTAAAACCAGGTGGATGTGTTTTTTCGTAAACAGTTGAAAAAGACTTGCCGTGATCTTTAAAAGCCCAAACTTTTTCCCACAGGTTTAGATCATTAGTGGTGACCATGCCCCCTTCACCAGCCGTACTCATAATTTTATCTTGGCAAAAAGACCAAGCAGCAATATCACCTAAACTGCCCACTGCTTTGCCTTTATATTTAGCGCCATGGGCTTGTGCACAATCTTCTACCACCTTTAAATTATGCTCGGTGGCTAAAGCTAATATCTCATCCATTTCGCAAGGCCATCCAGCCAAATGCACACATAAGATTGCTGAAGTATTAGGGCTAAGTTGAGCAGCTATGGTTTGAGCCGTGATATTTTGTGAATCAAGATCAATGTCGGCAAAAACCGGTTTTAACCCTGTTAAAACAATAGAAGAAATAGACGCAATAAAGGTGCGAGAGGTTACTATTACTTCGCTGCCCTTAGGCAATGCCAAGGCTTGCCAGGCTAAGTCTAATGCTACAGTACCATTGGCTACTGCTACGGCATGACTACAACCTAAATATTCAGCAAATTTTTGTTCGAATTCACGACCTTTTTGGCCTGTCCAATAATTCACGCGATTTGAGTCTAAAACCTCTAGCACTGCCTGTTTTTCGTCTGCCTCAAAACATGGCCAAGGAGAAAATGGGCCGTTTAACATAAGGTTACCTTCTGTATTGGATGGAGTTTATTCATGGTTTTTTATCACTTCGGCAGGTGTGCCAACTGCAGTAACATAGGCAGGTAGATCTTCAATCACAGTAGAGCCGGCCCCCACTGTAGTATTTTGACCTATAGTCACTCCCTGAATCGCAACGCTTCCAATACCTACAAATGTTTGATGGCCTACAGTCACGCAGCCAGCTAAGTTCACGCCCGGAGCTAGGTGAGTAAAAGTACCTAATACAGAATCGTGATCTACTGTGGCACCTGTATTTATAATGCTGCCAGCCCCCACTTGCGTGCAAGTATTCACTACCGCCCCGGCTAAAATCAGGGTGCCTAACCCAACTGATACATCAGTTGCCACACAAGCCTTAGGGTGCACCAAAGTGGCAATCTGACAGCCTTGGTTTTGTAATATTTGTTGCCAACTGGCACGGGTAGCATTGTTGCCTATGGCCACAAAAAAACAGCTATTGTCTTGAGCAAAATCAAGGTACTGATCTTGATGCCCCACAACTTGCCAGTTAGCCACAGAAGTTAATTCAGGATACAAGGCATCTAAAAATACAATTTCACTAAACTGCTTGGTTAATTGAGCACAATCCGCTGCGACTTTACCATGACCACCAGAACCAATGATAACTAGACGTTGGTTATTACTTACTACCATTAAACTTCTCCATGGTAGCGTGCCCTTCTTGAGAAATATTATCTCGCTTAAAAACTTGGATAACTGTCATAAATAAAATTTTAATATCTAAGCAAAAGGTTCGGTTATCCACATACCAAATATCAAGTTCAAACTTTTGCTCCCAAGTTAAGGCATTGCGACCATTTACTTGTGCCCAACCTGTCACTCCAGGTCTCACCTTGTGCCTACGAGCTTGCTCTGGGGTATATTTATCTAAATATTCTATTAATAAAGGTCTTGGGCCTACTAAGCTCATTTCACCTTTAACCACGTTAAGTAACTCTGGTAATTCATCTAAACTGGTTGAGCGTAACCACTGACCAAAGGCTGGCAGTCTTTCGGCGTCTGGCAGTAATTGACCATTAGCATCTTTAGCATTGGTCATGCTGCGAAATTTAATCATGTTAAATATACGCCCATTCATACCTGGCCTAGCCTGCACAAAAAAGACTGGTACGCCCATTTTTATGGCTATCACTAGATATAAAACCACAATGACCGGAAATAATAAAAGCAGGGCAATTAACGCCACAATCAAATCAAACAGGCGTTTCATTTTTTTACTACCTCCGCTAAAAAGTCGGCAAATTGCTCCGAAAGGTCGTCTCTATCAAACTTTTCTAAGGCAAGCAGTTTAGCTTTTTGCCCCATTTCTTTTAATTTTTGTTTATCTGCCGCCATATTTTGCAAAGCATCGGCCATGGCAATAGTGTCGTCTGGTGGTACTGCCACTCCACATCCAGTTTGATTAATCATGTCGGCAAGCCAACCCGGGTAATTATTTAATACAGGTAGGCCACAACTTATGTAATCAAAAAACTTATTAGGTGAAGTGCCATAATAAAAAGCCGGTACATTGGCTAAGGTCATTAGCCCAAGATCTGCGCGCTGCAATAGTCCAACTAACTGATGTTTAGGAATAGCATTTAAAAACACACAATTATCTAAGTTTTGTTTATTTGCTCGCTCAATAAGACCGGCTTTAACACTGCCTTCGCCAACAAATACAAAGATTATTTGCGTATCTTGTCGATGTTTTAATTCTTGAGCTGCATCTAATATTTTATCTAAGCCATTGGCTAAACCATGGGCGCCGGTAAAGCATGCAACAAGTTGACCTTTAGCCACTTCAAAAGGAAATTCATAGGGCTCGGCTTGGGTTGCAAATAAGTCAATGTCACAACCATTAGGAATTAAACTTACAGGTAAGCTAGTACGACTTCTGCGTTTAATACCTTCTACTATACCTGGTGATAAGCCTATGCAGGCATCGGCTTGTGCATAAGAGACTTTTTCTAACACAGACATAGCAGTTAAAATCACAGGATTTTTAATGACCCCCATGGCTTTGGGCAATTCAGGCCACAAATCACGAACTTCGAAGACAAAGGGTTTACGTCTAAATAATTTGGCAAAGATGCCGGGGATAGATGCAGTTAATGGCGTGGACGTGGCAAAGAGCAGATCGTAGTCTTGCTTGAGGGCAATTTTGACACTTTGATAAGCAAATTTTAAAAACTGCCACGTTCGGGTTATAAAGCCATCGGTATTGGCATAGCTTAAATCGAACTCTATGACATAAATGCCATCTACTTCACCTTCTCGGCGGCCATTAATAAACTTATTGCTTAGTCCAGTGGCGCCAACATTATATGAACCACAAACCATAGTGACTTTATGCCCTTTTGAAATGAGCTTTTTAGCCATTTCATAAGAACGGGTACCCGTCGCCCCACTCGGAGTCGAAAAGTGTTGGTGAAAATACAAGATATGCATGTTATTGCCAGCTTATTGTTGTTTTTATTTGCATGCTTTTTTTCACCCCAATTTCTAACACAAAAATTGGGGTCTTTTTACCATAATATCTGGATTCGAAGCCTTCTGCCAAGGTAAAACTTGAGATGTTATCAGTGGCTTCTACTGAAACCCTAAAATCGTCACTAAAAACACTGTGCTTTTCTACTTGCCAATCTTGTTCAAACAAGCGCCATCTTAAACAAGCATGCTTAAATGAACCTGAAAGTGTGTCAGTAATCACTATCGATTTATCTAGTATTTTTACTTGTCTATTATGCAGGGCGTTTTGATAAGTGCGGTATTCGGCTGTGACGCTATTGGCACTTTGCTCGATTAAGCTAGCCTGTGGCCATTGACCATATAAAAAGCGCGAAATCTTTGGCATAGGCTGTTGATGGTCAAATTGCACAGAATTATGCGAGGCAATGCCAGAAAAATAATCTAACCACTTTTGTTCTGAATTGTAATTGTAACTGCCGCCATCGAGTAAAACGTTTTGATTATTTACCCACAGATCTAAATGCAAACAGTCTGCCTGACTTGGCCTAAAGCGATATTTAGGAATGCGTAACAAACACCAGCTTTGTGATGCAGCTAAGGTGCTAAATCCGCCATCTGAAAAATGCCAACTTTGTTGCTGTACATGGCTTGCGCTAGCGCTCAAATTAAATAACTGAGCTAACCAGCTAGTGCTTTGATTTGGATAAACTAAACGTTGATTAAACAGTAGGTTACTTAAGGCTAAGGTAGGTCTGAAGTCTCGATAGCCAGTGTTGGCAAAATTTAAAATATGGGCGCCATCATTTGCCCCTAAATTGGGTGCGTCGCCAGACTCTGGATTAACCATAGCCTCAAGCCAAAAAATAGCTTGTTGCACGCGTTTAATATAAGGCTCTGAAAAAATCGGCAAGCCTAAAAAGTCTCGCCACAATTCAACTAAGTTTAAGCTATCTAAGAGTAATCTATGGTAAGTACAAGAATATTGACTAAAACTGCCATCGGCTAAAATTAAGCGGTTAACTCTTTCGGATAAATAACGACGCCCTAATTTTTGCCACTTTTTGGCTTGTTGATTTTGCGGGTTGTGCCTTAACAGCCAACTTCCACCAATATAAAGCGCCGCGGCTTCACTGGTGCCATGGTTATTATCTTGTGCTTTGGCATAGCCTAAAGTGGGCATAATTCGAGTTAAGTGCTGTGAGATTAATTTAACCGTGCTAGGAGTGGGCGTTTTTTGCTGCATTAATAGAGCGCAGGCGGCCAAATGTAAAACCCGTAACGACACCTCTTGCGCGCACTTCCAATTAACTCCCTGATTTGCAGGATTATGTTGAGCCCAATCATTTAGCCATTGGTTAAGTTGTGCTAACGAATAAATTTGTTGCTCTTGCAAGTATCTCTGGGTAAATAACAAGGACCATTGGAAACGAGACACTTCCCAGATCCCTTTAATGTCGCCTACCCCAGAACTAAAATCAGAGATGTCACTCCAGTGTTGTTTGTTACATGGCAGAACTTGTTTGGTTAAAACCGACTTATGCCAATTGGGCAAAGTGTTAGTGGGTAACGCTATCCAACCAAAAAGTAGCGGTGATTCTAATAATTGAAAATCTGCATACTTTTTACTTAAGCTTTCTAGCTTAGCTTTCGACAAAGGTTCAAAAAATTCCCCTTGAACAGGCTGCGCTATGGTCTGTGTGCGTTTAAACCAGCCAATTTTAAGCCTAAAGCTATACCAAGCAACCCGCGCTACATTAGCTAAACCTAGGCGCCTGTAGGTAGAAAGTTTTACTAACACAGACATGGCTATTGAGACGCAAGTTGGCTAGCAGCATCTAAGGTGACTTTTGCCACTTCATACAGCTCTTCATAAGAAATTGGCGATGGCTGGCCGTCGGCAATAGCACGGATAAAGGCTTGAGCACAGGCCTTGTGACCTTTATCTTGCTGCCACAAATTGAGCTTTTTAAAGCCTTTAAAGCCAAAACCTGTGAGTTTTCTAAAATTATCTAGTTGCAAGATTTTTTCACCTGCAAATACTTCAACCCTTTCTTTAGGGTAAGCGCTAGAACCATTGGCAAAATAATGAATACTGCCAATAGAGCCATCGGCAAAGCCTAATTGAATAGTGGTGACATCGTCTTGCTTCTGCCCTTCTGTATTTTCTAGGCATCTAGCACTTACATGAGTAATAGGCCGACCAATTAAAAATCGCATTAAATCGATAAAATGACAGGCCTCACCAATGATTCGACCTCCGCCAATGTCAGGGTCTTGGGTCCAGTGATCTTGAGGAATAACGCCAGCATTAACTGTTATGATAATAGACTTAGCTTGCACTGAGCCTTGCAATAGCGAGCACATTTTAACTATATGCGGTGAAAACCTTCGATTAAACCCAACCATGAGTCTGGCAGTGTGCTCTTTAGCTTGTTGTTTATAAGCCTGATCAACTTGTTCAAGTTGTTGATAATTAATAGCTAAAGGTTTTTCTACAAAAACATTTTTACCTTGCTCTAACGCACTACATACAAACCCTGCATGACTGTTATGCCGTGTCACTACTGCTACTGTATTGATCTCAGGATTAGCAAGCATGGCCTGTGTGTCTGTGGTGGCATGAGCAAAGTTGTTTTTCTCACCATGCACTACTGCACTAGTGCCACCAGAAGTAGCCAGAGTATGAAGTTGCGCATTGGCAGATTTAAACGCCGGTATCAACATTCTGGATGCATAATTTCCAGCCCCAATAAACCCCACCACAGGGCCGGCAGCGTCAAACTTTAAGTTGGCTTGTAGCGCCACTGATTCTGTGAATTTATCAGCGTCTTCGGCCGCTGAATATTGCAATATTATGCCTAATGTTTGCGGGTCTTGGGTGAGCGTTTGATAAGCTTTAGGGGCCTCTGAAAATATATATCTATGCGAAATTAAACTCGATACATCAAGCTGCCCCATAGACATCATATCTAAAACGGCTTCAAAATTTCGCTGCTCTGTCCATCTGACAAAGCCTAAAGGATAGTCTTGTCCTTTTTCTTCATAATTAGCATCATAACGCCCTGGTCCATAAGAACAAGACACTTGAAAACTCAATTCTTTCTCGTAAAACTCAGCTCGATTTAAGGTTAAGCCTGTCACCCCAACTAAAATAATGCGCCCTCTTTGTCTACACATATTAGCGGCTTGACTAACAGGATCACTGGACTGAGTTGATGCGGTAATTATGACCGCGTCTACCCCACGACCACGAGAAAATGCTTTACCAGCTTCAACAGGATCTTCGCCTAAGGCTGGATTGCAAACTTGCGCACCAAAAGCTTGAGCTAAGGCTAACTTTTGTTGGTCAAAATCTATGGCTAATACTCTGCATCCGTTGGCACGTAATAACTGAATCGCCATTAAGCCAATTAACCCTGCTCCTGTGACCACTACCGATTCACCTATACTAGGCTTAGCTAAGCGAATGCCTTGCAAAGCAATGGCCGCCAAGACAGTAAAAGCGGCAGATTCATCATCTACATTATCTGGAATTTTGGCGCATAAGTTTTTTGCTACTCGTACAATTTCGGCATGTGGACCATTTGATATGACCCTATCGCCAACTTGCAGCCCAGCTGTGTCTTGCCCAACTTCAAAGACTTTGCCCACATTGCAATAACCTAAAGCAATAGGTTCGCTAAGTTTGCTTTTCACTGCATCATAAGTGGTAAGTAACCCATCGGTTTTAACTTTATCGAGTACTTGTTTAACTTTTTCCGGTTGTTGTTTAGCTTTTTGCAAATACGACCCTTTGCTAAAATTTAACAACATACGTTCGGTACCCGCAGAAATTAAACTGCAGCTAGATTCAATCAGAATGTGCCCTGACTTAACTTGAGGTTTAGGTGCTTTGATGATTTCGGTATTACCCGAGTCTAAATATTGAATCAGTTGTTTCATTTTTATTATTCTTAGTATATTTGCCAGTCTGCTTGATAGTAGTCACTGGAGGTTGATTTTAATTCGCTTTGTTTGGTTAATGACAGTTGGATTTCATCTGCCTGATTAAATAACTGTACAGTTTTAGGCAAGCCACGCCATGCTTCAATCGCCCTAATATAGGCTTGATTTAATACCCATACCTGCGCCCCCACACTTGCGGCTTCAAATATAGGTAAACATAAGGTTTCTTCTATAGAAACAATTAATACCGCATCGACTTTGGCGTAATAATCAAACAATTGCGCCCGGCTCAATTGCCCTAATGCCTTAGCATTTGGGATCCCCGCGGTATTGTTAGCAGTAACCAGCAATTGTATGTTATTGGTGCTTAACCAAGCCTGATTTTGCACAAACCATTCTTGATTTTTTTGCCATACACTGGGATCGGTTACTGGCCAGAGTACTAATTTTTGCTTGTCTGCTTTAATTTGATCGGGTTGATTTACTGGCAATGGAGGTTCAGGTGTAATGCCTGGCCATTTCACCAACAGTTTATAGTGAGCAGAAAAAAACTGAATAAACCTTTGTTTAATCAAAGGAGATTGCAAGACTATAGTCGAACCGCGTAACAGCATTATAGCCAAACCAATTAACCTAAACCTTAATGACTTTTCACTAAACACTTTAGCTTGATGAAAATAGGTAATGCGCCTACAAAGGGGTAGCAATAAATTCACATTGTTAAAAGATATACAATGGCTGGCCCGGTATTTCACGCAGTACCCAATTATGCCGAAACAAGAAAACAACCAGGTCCACATACCTGCAGTATGTTTTTTAACAAAGGTTACATTACTCGGTAACCTCTCTGGTGATTCAGGGCATAGCAATATAAATTGCGACTGACTGTCATTGGCTTGTATCCAAGCTACAAAAGAATCAACTATGGTTTTGGCGCCACCATATTTAGCAGCGCTAGCATTGATAATAATGGTATTGCTCACCAGTTTGCCTCGCCTAACATCATAGCTGTTTGCGCCCTTCTATGGCTTGCACAAATCCATCCACCATGCGCTCCATACTGCAATGCCCAACATAATCTGCGTAGCTTTGTTCAGACATGCGTTTGGCTAATAATGGATCTGCAACTAACATCAGCATTTTTTCACATAATTGCGAGACACACTCTTGATCTTGTTGTCCATCAATCATCAAACTATTGTTGGGGTTAAGCACTGCAACTTCAGGGGCATGTTTAACCTGAGAGTTTGAAATAATTGGCACACCAAAGGCTAGCGCATGATTTAGGCCTAAACCCAAATGGCCAGGCGAGACATAAGCAATGGCTTGGTGGAATATAGGCTTAAGAATAGTGTTATCGCTGATCTCACCTAAAAACTTTGTCTGCTCTTGGATGTTTAACTTTTTAGCCAAATCGACCAGTTGTTGTTGAATATCTCCAGTGCCTACTATCACTAATTGCAAAGCCTGATCTGGTACTTTTTCAAGCAGTTTGGCAAAAGCCTGCATCACCAAATCAATGCGCTTGCGGGTCTGAAGTCTACCAACAAATAAAAAGCTGTTACCCTGACCCGGCTTTTGTTGGTGATTGCTTACTTCGACTGTATTGTTTGCTATATAGGCAAGGCTTTTCTTTAGGCCTAAATCAAGCATGGCTTGGCAACCTTGTTGAGTATAAAGCACAGTTGCATCGGCTTTATTGGCTAAAGCAATACGTACGCGATTAGTCAGTGTATTCTTGCCTAATCCATGGCCCCAAAATATTAACCTAAAAGATCGAGCAAAAAGTGCTAACCAAGCATTCGCTGGCCAGTGTAGATCAAACATAGCTATAACAACTTGGTATTGATTTAATTTGGGTCTATTTTGTTGAAAATACAAAGGTCCAATGGACTTAACTGGCACTATACACTCTTCAAATTCGCAGGCTAAATTGGTTTTTTGTCCTGAATGCAACACGGTAATTTGATAACCACGCTGGGCCAAACTGTTATAAAATGGCACGCGATAATCAAATAATACATTTTGTAAAAATAAAACCTTCATGCTCTTATAAATCCTTGCACCGCGTCTCGTTTAAGCACGATAAAAATTAACCACCAACACAAATAATTTTGATAACTAAAAATAATCGCATTAGGTTCAACCAAAGTAGTAAACATGCCAGCGAGTAAGATAATGACTAATCCCATGGCTTCTTTATTGTTTTGATTCTCTTTTAATGCCGACCACATAGTGGCGAAAAAAAACATCAAAATAAATACAGGTACAAAAATGCCGTATTCAATAAATAATCGCAGCCATACGTTATGAATTTCGAAATCTATGCCCATGTTCACAAAGCTAGTTTCATAACCTTTTGGACCTAGTCCAAACAATAACTTTAAGGGTGTATCAATAAGGTCAAAGGCCAATCCATATTGCTCTAATCGCCCTGAAGAGAAGTCCGAGGTGGCATTAGCCCCTGCTTCTAAGCGATCAAATCGCAAGTGTGAAATCAGCCTCTCTTTAAAACTCAGCACAAAAGCCATGGCGGCCAATATGCCACTAAAAATTAAACTGTACTTTTTATAATAAAATAACAAAGCAATAACCCCGAGCAAGCCTGCTAAGGTACCGCCTCGGCCACCACTGGAAATTTGAGAAAGAAAAATCATCAAAAATGCGATTAAAAACACAAAACGTATTTTTTGTTTAGTTAATATAAAGCACCAAGCCATAAAGATGCCTAAACTCACTAACCCACCTGACCACTGAGTTCTGGAGGTAGAAAACCCAGTAGCATAAAGTCGATTGTAACCATCAATAGATGGCAAGCCTAAATTGAGCATAAAGTCTAACACTGTAACTAAACACAAAGGGATCATGACGCAAGCAATAGCGACTGGAACACGTTGTAAAAAACCTGGTTCTTTACTTAGCCAGTAAATAGAAATTAATAACCCCATAAGCAAAAAGTAACGGCTTAAAATACCAACTGATAACTCACTTTGGCTAAAGTACATGGCGGGTAAACTTAAAAACACAATCCCCATAATTAGGTTTACACCACTTCCGCGAATAAACTGACGATCTCTAAACCATTCGTTTGCCCCAAAATAAAACGCAGACACAATGATTAATCCAGCAAACGCATATTTAGCTAGATTAAAAATTGAAGGCGGTAAAAATAAAAACCAATACACTGGCCCTATGGCTATGTACCAAGGGGCAAAATAGGCGAGTAAAGATTTGGGTTTTAAATTAAACACGTCTAGATGCCCACTGTGCTAGCGTCACTAAAATGATATAAGCTAAAAGCGTACTAATAGCTGCACCCACTATGCCGTAAATTGGGATCAAGACTAAATTAAATATGACATTAGCTATGGCGGCTGTGCCAGTCATGATGGGGATGACTTGAGTTTTTTCTTTTAACGCAAAACGAATATTAGCTTGTAAGTACAGCGGATAAATTAAATATGCAATAGACAGGATCACTATAGTTTCAAAGTGATAATAATGCTGTTTTTGCACCCAAGTTAGTATTTCTGCAAGGCTCAAATTAACAAATAGTAAGGCTATTGCCGCACTAAGCATTGATAAACGAAACATTTTAGATAAAAGCTTTTCTGCCTCAATCGACACACCCAACTGGTATACTTTTGCTTCATACATCACGTTGATGACGGCAAATATAAAAAAGACCCCACCTGCAATAGAATTAATAAAGGCATACATGCCTAACATTGCCGAATTTAGCATATTTGCAATCATTAATTTGTCGAGCTGCCCTAATGATGCACCGGCTAAAATATGCAAGATTAAAGGCAAACCAAATAGCCATGCTTTTTGCCATATATTCCATGCACTTGGCCAAACAAAATAGTGGCGTAAGCCTACTAAAGCCACACAAATCACTACCAGCAACAAGCTCACTTCAAGCATGATTAAATAAGCGACATTTGTAGTGGTCATGGCAATCAAGATAAGCAAAACCAACTTTGTCACCCCGTATACCATTCTTAAGATCACAAAATAAAAGTGCCTATCTAAGCTTCGACATAATGCTATCAGTAACATATACAAACTTTGTGCTACGCCCCATAGCAGCACCCACTTATAGTCGATGGCCAAGCTAGATTTCATATCCAGCCAATCCAGAACATAATAAGTCAAGCTAAATGAAAATAAGGTGCAGACCAAACAAGTGATAAAAGCAGTACTAATAAGACCGGGGTTTTGAGTGACGGCTTTTGCGGAGATATAACGTAAAATGACGCGGTCTTGGCCAGCCGTACCCAAGGCAGACACTAACAAAACCAATGCCAACAAAAAGGAAAACGCACCAAATTGGCTAGGACTTAACCACAATGGAAGCAGTACATACCCAAACCAATTACACCCTCGGGCTGCAGCTTCAATAGCTCCTAGGCTTCGAACCACCACTTTATGTATTTCCTTTTTATTATAATAGTCAAATACTTTACTGAGCTTATTATGCAATAAACTGTGTCTATAGTGCGGCTATATTCGCAATTACGCAGTGATTTGTCTCTAAAAATTATTTTTAAGGGTATTTTGTAATACTTTAGTCTAATTTTTTTGAGAAGTAGCCTGTCTGACTATGATAAAGACCAAGCTAAAGGTATAGTGTGCTTGTCATATTTAGAGGGGTAGAAGATGTCAAATTCACAGTCTATTACTGATGAATCCGCTAACAAAACCAGCGAATCACAATCGCGACGAGATTTTTTAAATCAATTTGGCAAGCTTGCTATGGTTACACCTGTTGCTATGACAGTTTTAATGAGCCCTAGCACATCAGCCGCACCTAGATCTTGTAGAGGAAACGGAAGTAAAAGCTGTCGTTGAAGGATTGGCTTTAAAGATCTTCATACACTCTGCCACAGCTTATCCATCCATGTATTAGGGTAACGCTTAAATTAATGTCTCTCACTAAACTCAAATTAAAACATGCCAATTTATTATTATATTTAGAAAATGATACAGGCCTGTTGTTTAATCAACAAACTGCCAGTTTGTATAGCTTAACCGCAGCTGCCGTAGTTATTGTATTGATGTTAGATGAGGGTAAAAGCCAAACACAAATTCTAAATCAATTGGCAAATAATACCGAATTAGATAAAACCGAATTAACCCAGTTTTATTTACAGATTAAATCTGTTTTTACCTCCTCTAATAAAGATATCAGTTATGCAGACGGGCAATACCCCGAACTTAAAGCCCTGCTAAGTAATACCTCTGCACAAACTTCTGCAACTCAGCTACTTGCCTGCAAAATTGCCAACAGCAGTTTTTCGTTTAAAGGCCATGCTGAACTATTAAAAGATTTGGCTGAAATATTAGCCCCATGTTTGCAACCTCTTAATAGTTCAGATTTTGAAGTCAATATTGAGCAAAGTAACAATGACTACCTAATCTATATCAATGAATTATTAGTTGAACAATGCACTGACTATCGTGAAGTCATTCCTTTAGTAATAGATAGAATGCAGGTGTTAGCCTTTCAAAAAAGTGATTATAGCTTTTGCTTCCATGGTGCGGCTTTAGCTACTGCAAAGGGAAACTTACTGTTACCGGGCCAATCTGGAGTAGGAAAATCAACCCTAAGTGCACTATTGTGCGATTCAAACAATCATCTTTATTCAGATGAAATGATAGCGCTAGATCAACAACTCACTCCTTGCACTATTGGGTTACCTATAGCGATTAAATCTGGCAGTTGGCCAGTGGTGACCAAAAAACATCCTGAACTTGCTAAGGCTAAAATTTGGCATAGGCTAGACGGACGTAAGTTAAAATACCTGTGGCCTACCCATTTTGCGCAAGCGCAAAGCAGTCGACAGGCTCAAACGTTTTTAATTCTACCCAACTATAGTAACTCTGCCTTACCTAAGGCAAAAGTCACTTACTTAAGCATTATTGATACAATTGGGCAGTTAACCAATAGCGGTTATCAACTAGGCTTTGAACTAAGTTCAAATAAATTAGAAGAGTTCATAGATTTTTTACAACAAAGTAGCAGGGCAAGCATCACTTATAGCCATAGTGATCAAGTAAAAACATGGCTGGATGAGACGCCATAATGTCTATAGCTAACGATTTTACGCCCGAAATTAATGAGCAGACCTTTTTAGATTTAGCCTGCTGGCTAACTAAGAAAAGATGCTTTTCTCAAGCACAACTTGCTCGGCTAAAAGACGAATCTCATTACCTCAACATCATTGCCTTGGCTAATCACTTTTGGTTGTTGGGTCATTTAGCTAACCAACTTAAAAAACAGACTTTTTGGCCTGACTTACCCTCAGAGTTAAGGAACTATTTAACTCAGATTGAAGAGTTATACCAAAAGCGCTCATTAGCCATTAAACAAGAAGTGCTAAATGTATGCACTTTGTTAGCCCCCATTACTCAAGATCTTGTCTTATTAAAAGGTGCCGCCACTCTGTTTAATGGTATTTCTGAGCCAATTGGTAGTCGATACATGGCTGATATCGATATATTGCTACCTAATAATAAACTCAAGCTTGGTATTCAAACATTAAGTTCGCATCACTACCAATTTGAGCACGATGAGATGACTATCTATACCAGCGCATTTCATCATGCGCCACCTGCTATAAGACCAAATGGGCCATGTTATATTGAGTTACACCGCCAACCATTGGTGAATTCAATACGCCATTTATTAGACTGCGATGAGGCATTCAATACTGCCACCACTTTAGCTTTAGATAGCAAAATATCGGTAAAACAATTACATCCAACTCAGCAAGTTATCCACTGTATTGCGCATAGTGAATTGCAAGATCAGAGATTCAAAGAGGCTTATCTAGATCTACGCCAATTGGTGAATTTCTACTTAATAGTCAATAAATTTAATTCTCAAATTTGTTGGAAAACGATAGAGAAGCGCTTTAGAGATACTCAGCATATTGAAGAATTAAGATCTGTGGTGTATCAAGCTAATCGATTATTTGACCTGCCAATCTATATCAGCACTTGGCAAACAGAGGCCACTCATACTCATTATTTAAAGTGTGTTAACAATGCTGCTCAATTACACCAAGCAGAATCTAACTTACAAAAATTTAGCCAATTTATACAAGGTTACTCTAGCCACACCATAGTTAACTTATATGGCGAAAATGGCACATTTCCATTAATAACAGGTAGGTTAAAACATGGGATAAGACATCTTAGATTAGTAAGCTTTTATCTAGCTAAAAAACTTTTTAAGCAAAAAAATATAAAACGCTAAACAGAGATAATTTAAATAGAATAAGTGGCTAAATAAACATAAATTACAGGGTAAAAGTCGATTTTCGCCATCAGTAATGCCTTGTGGCATAATCAACTGATAATAATAATAAGTCTTTAAAGGCTAGCTAAAATATGAAATTCAAAAAAGTATTACTGGTATTTGGAACACGACCAGAAGCGATAAAAATGGCGCCATTAGCCTTAGAGTTAAAATCACGTGCCAATATTGAGGTACAAGTCTGCGTCACTGCTCAACACAGAGAAATGTTGGACCAAGTGTTAGATTTATTTGAGCTCACCCCTGATTTTGATTTAAACCTCATGCAACCCGGGCAAGATTTATTCGATATAACAACCAAAGCCTTATTAGGTTTGCGCGATGTATACCAACAAGCGCAACCCGATTTGGTCTTAGTTCACGGCGATACCACTACTACCTTTTCAGCTTCACTTGCCGCATTTTACCAAAAAATTCCCGTCGGCCATGTTGAAGCTGGGTTAAGAACCGGTGATATATATAGTCCTTGGCCAGAAGAAGTAAACCGTAAGTTAAGCGGTTGCATTACCGAACTCCATTTTGCTCCTACTGAAAAAAGCCAAAGTAATCTATTAAAAGAAAACGTCGCTGCAGAGCAAATATTTGTCACTGGCAACACGGTAATAGATGCATTAATACAAGTTGCAGAGAAAATTGATACCAACGCGAGTTTAAACCAAAGCTTAGCTGAGCAATTTACCTTTATAGACCGAAGCAAAAAGTTAATTTTAATTACAGGCCATAGGCGCGAAAGTTTTGGTGAAGGTTTTGAGCGAATTTGTTATGCATTAAAAGCGCTCGCAGCCAGAGATGATGTTCAAGTAGTCTACCCAGTACATTTAAACCCTAATGTAAAAGAGCCTGTAGAACGTATTCTTGGTAGCGTAAGTAATGTGCACTTAATCAGCCCACTAGACTATTTACCTTTTGTATATTTAATGAGCCAAAGTTACTTGATCCTGACCGATTCAGGCGGTGTTCAAGAGGAAGCTCCGTCATTAGGTAAGCCCGTTTTAGTCATGCGAGACACCACAGAAAGACCTGAGGCTATAGAGGCTGGAACAGTTAAATTAGTAGGCACAGATTTAGATTATATAGTTGAGCAGGCCAATAAACTGCTAGACGACCAGAACGCATATAAAATTATGTCTGTGGCTCATAATCCCTATGGTGATGGCCAAGCCTGCAAACGAATTGCCGATATTATTTTTTCAAAGTAGAGATAAACCACCATGTTTAAGAAAGTTTCAGTAATAGGCTTAGGTTACATTGGGCTACCTACAGCCGCAGTTATTGCCTCAAGAGGCATTGAAGTTGTTGGCGTGGATGTATCGGAAAAAGCCGTCAACACTATAAATCAGGGCAAAGTACATATAGTAGAGCCAGATTTAGACATGTTAGTACAAGCCGCCGTTGCCCTTGGAAAGTTTAGAGCTACCTTAGTTGCCGAACCCGCAGATGCTTTTATGATTGCCGTTCCTACCCCTTTTAAAGACAATCATAAACCTGATTTAAGTTTTATCCATAGTGCGGCAAAAACAATAGCGCCGGTTTTAGAAAAAGGTAATTTGGTTATTCTTGAATCTACTTCTCCTGTTGGAGCTACCGAGCAATTAGCCGATTGGTTAGCAGAGCTTCGACCCGACCTTTCGTTTCCACAAGACGCAGCTGAGGCCGCTGATATTCAAGTCGCTCATTGTCCAGAACGAGTATTGCCTGGCCGAGTGTTAGAAGAACTAGTTTCAAATGACCGAATTATCGGTGGTATGACGACTAAATGTAGCGAACAGGCTATTGAACTATACAAAACCTTTGTTAGAGGCGAATGTATAACTACTAATTCAAGAACAGCTGAATTAGCTAAGTTAACCGAAAACTCTTTTCGTGATGTGAATATTGCGTTTGCTAACGAACTTTCTTTAATCTCAGATAAGTTAAAAATTAATGTGTGGGAGCTTATTCCCTTAGCTAATCGCCATCCTAGAGTCAATATCCTAAACCCTGGTCCTGGAGTAGGCGGCCATTGTATAGCTGTAGATCCTTGGTTTATAGTGGACTCTGCCCCTAACGAAGCACGGATGATCAGGGCAGCAAGGGAAATAAACGACGCTAAACCTCATTATGTTATTAAACAAGTTAGCGATGCTGCAGATCAATTTAAAAAGCCTGTGATTGCATGTTTAGGTCTAGCCTTTAAAGCTGATATTGATGATTTGCGTGAAAGCCCAGCATTAGATATTACCCTCAAACTAGCTCAATCCAATGTAGGAAGAGTAGTAGCAGTAGAACCAAATATCACAGAACTCCCCACAAAGTTAAAAGACGCCGGAGTTGAATTGCTAAGCTTAAAAGATGCATTAGAACAAGCTAACGTTTTAGTCGGACTAGTCGATCACAAGCCATTTAAAGCCTTAAGCAATCCCGATATAAATTCAAAAGTTGTGGTAGACACCAGAGGTATTTTTAATCGATTTTAGTGATTAAAATTCCTTTCAAAAATATACAAAAGCGTTCTAAAGAACGCTTTTTTTTTATGCCTTGAAGCAATTCTAAAAACTGCTCATGCTAAATTTTAGACATAAAAAAAAGGGCCAACCTTTCGGTTAGCCCTTTCTTAGAATGGGAGTCTGACGGTGTGCTACTCTCGCATGGGGAAACCCCAAACTACCATCGCCGCTAATACGTTTCACTTCTGAGTTC
>NZ_JBRKBA010000017.1:0-1746 GCF_052983255.1 Paraglaciecola aestuariivivens
TATAAAAAGCCACTTGGGCGTTGTATGGTTAAGCCTCACGGGCAATTAGTACAGGTTAGCTCAACGCATTGCTACGCTTCCACACCCTGCCTATCTACGTCGTAGTCTTCAACAACCCTTTAGGACAGTTAAACTGTCAGGGATGACTCATCTTGGGGCTCGCTTCCCGCTTAGATGCTTTCAGCGGTTATCGATTCCGAACGTAGCTACCGGGCAATGCCTTTGGCAAAACAACCCGAACACCAGCGGTTCGTCCACTCCGGTCCTCTCGTACTAGGAGCAGCTCCCCTCAATCATCCAACGCCCACACCAGATAGGGACCGAACTGTCTCACGACGTTCTAAACCCAGCTCGCGTACCACTTTAAATGGCGAACAGCCATACCCTTGGGACCGACTTCAGCCCCAGGATGTGATGAGCCGACATCGAGGTGCCAAACACCGCCGTCGATATGAACTCTTGGGCGGTATCAGCCTGTTATCCCCGGAGTACCTTTTATCCGTTGAGCGATGGCCCTTCCATTCAGAACCACCGGATCACTATGACCTACTTTCGTACCTGCTCGACGTGTCTGTCTCGCAGTTAAGCTGGCTTATGCCATTGCACTAACCTCCTGATGTCCGACCAGGATTAGCCAACCTTCGTGCTCCTCCGTTACGCTTTGGGAGGAGACCGCCCCAGTCAAACTACCCACCAGACACTGTCCACATTCCCGATAAGGGAACAATGTTAGAACATCAAACCTACAAGGGTGGTATTTCAAGGTTGACTCCACATCATCTGGCGACAATGCTTCAAAGTCTCCCACCTATCCTACACATGTAGGGTCAATGTTCAGTGCCAAGCTATAGTAAAGGTTCACGGGGTCTTTCCGTCTAGGTGCGGGTACACAGCATCTTCACTGCGATTTCAATTTCACTGAGTCTTGGGTGGAGACAGCGTGGCCATGATTACGCCATTCGTGCAGGTCGGAACTTACCCGACAAGGAATTTCGCTACCTTAGGACCGTTATAGTTACGGCCGCCGTTTACCGGGGCTTCGATCAAGAGCTTCGCCGAAGCTAACCCCATCAATTAACCTTCCGGCACCGGGCAGGCGTCACACCGTATACGTCATCTTTCGATTTAGCACAGTGCTGTGTTTTTAATAAACAGTTCCAGCCACCATTTCACTGCGGCCCCCATTCGCTCATGAAGCAAGTCCAATCACAAACAGGGGCGTACCTTCTCCCGAAGTTACGGTACGATTTTGCCGAGTTCCTTCACCCAAGTTCTCTCAAGCGCCTTAGTATTCTCTACCTGACCACCTGTGTCGGTTTGGGGTACGGTTCACATATTCATAAGTTTAGAGGCTTTTCCTGGAAGCAGAGTATTTGCAACTTCAACACCTTAGTGTCTCGTCTCGTGTCTCGAGCATATTGAATCCCGGATTTGCCTAAGATTCAACCCTACACACTTTCACCTGGACAACCAACGCCAGGCCTGCATAACTTTCTCCGTCCCCCCATCACTGAATATATAAGTACGGGAATATTAACCCGTTTCCCATCGACTACGCATTTCTGCCTCGCCTTAGGGGCCGACTTACCCTGCCCTGATTAGCATGGGACAGGAAACCTTGGTCTTCCGGCGTGGGGGTTTTTCACCCCCATTATCGTTACTCATGTCAGCATTCGCACTTGTGATATGTCCAGCAAGCCTCTCAGCTCACCTTCAGCCACTTACACAACGCTCCCCTACCACTTG